>NZ_CP028561.1:0-319642 GCF_002165255.2 Acinetobacter sp. WCHA45
ATGCTCTGGACAGACTGCTTAACTCGCTTGCGACAAGAGCTCTCTGACAACGTCTTTGCGATGTGGATTCGTCCTTTGGTTGCTGAAGAAGTTGACGGTGTGATGCGTTTATATGCACCTAATCCATATTGGACACGTTATATTCAAGACAACCATTTAGAGTTAATTTCAATTCTTGCTGAGCAATTATCGGAAGGTCGAGTACGTCAGGTTGAAATCTTGGTTGATTCGCGTCCAGGTACTATTTTGTCTTCTCATGAGCAACCTGCAACCACGACAGCTGCTTTAGGAAACACTTCAACCACTCCAATCGTTCCTATTAAAGCTAAGAAAGAAACTGATTTGGTGCAACCAAGTCAAAATGTCGCGAAAATACCAAAGAAAAGACAACTCAACCCATTATTTACATTCTCTTTATTTGTTGAAGGCCGTTCTAACCAAATGGCTGCTGAGACTTGCCGTAAGGTATTAACCCAATTAGGCGCATCTCAGCACAATCCTTTATTTTTATATGGTCCAACAGGTTTGGGTAAAACACACTTGATGCAAGCCGTAGGGAATGCACTTTTACAAGCCAAACCGAATGCACGTGTCATGTATATGACCTCGGAAAGTTTTGTACAAGACTTTGTCAGTTCATTGCAGAAAGGTAAGGTTGAAGAGTTTAAGAAAAATTGTCGTTCTTTAGATTTATTGTTGGTTGATGATATTCATTTGCTTGCTGGTAAAGAAGCAAGCCTTGTTGAATTCTTTTATACATTCAATGCTTTACTGGATGAATCTAAACAAATTATTTTAACTTCAGACCGTTATCCAAAAGAACTCACGGAATTGGATCCGCGTTTGGTTTCTCGATTCTCTTGGGGATTATCTGTTGGTGTTGAGCCACCAGATATTGAAACACGTATCGAAATTTTGCTAAAAAAAGCTGAAAATAGTGGGGTAGATTTGCCACGAAATTGTGCTTTATTCATTGCACAACAAGTGGTCGCAAACGTTCGTGAACTTGAAGGTGCCCTCAATAAGGTGGTGGCTATCTCACGTTTTAAAGGCACTGCGATTGATTTGGATGTGGTGCGTGAGTCATTAAAAGATGTTTTAGCGATTCGTGCACGCACCATTAGTGTGGAAAATATTCAGCGCGTCGTCAGTGAATATTTCCGTATCCCATTAAAAGAATTAATTGGACCTAAGCGCACCCGTATTTATGCACGTCCACGCCAATTAGCGATGGGGCTAGCCCGAGAGCTGACAGGGGATAGTTTTCCTGAGATTGGAATGGCATTTGGTGGCCGTGATCATAGTACCGTGATGCATGCCTGCGAAAAAGTGGTCAGCTTGCGCGAACAAGATCCAATTTTTAATGAAGATTATAAAAACTTACTTCGTCTGTTACAAAGTTAATCTATTTTTCAGAGTTGCAAACTACTTTTAAGTGCAGCATAGTACACTGCTAACATTCATATCAGCTTCTGTTGTAAGAGGAATAAAATCGTGCGTTTGAAAATCGCTAAAGAAAGTTTAGTCAACGTTTTATCACATGTGGTGGGGGCTGTTGAGCGTCGCCATACTTTGAATATTCTTTCAAATGTCAAAATTCAAACCACTCAACAGGCCTTAACGATTACGGGTTCTGATTTAGAAGTTGAATTAGTCGCAAGCACAACTTTATCTGAAGGTGCTTGTTTAGAGGTGGGTGAAACAACTGTTCCTGCACGTAAACTCGTTGAAATCTGTAAATCCCTTCCGACAGCAGCCTTGATTGATTTGCAAATAACAGAAGACCAACGCTGTATTTTAAAATCAGGCAATAGCCGTTTCGTATTAGGTACCCTTCCAGCAGAAGATTATCCATTACTCACGACTGACAATAGTCAAGGTACTCAGGTTCAAGTCACTCAGCGTGAATTAAAACGTTTATTTGAAAAAACAGCCTTTGCGATGGCGGTTCAGGATGTTCGTTTCTATCTAACGGGTACACTGCTGGAAATTGATCACAATCAATTGCGTACAGTCACAACAGATGGTCACCGTCTGGCATTGTGTGAAGTGTCTGCTTCATCGACAGCCTCCACATCAATTCAGGCCATTGTGCCACGCAAGGCGGTTAGTGAATTACAGCGTTTACTCAGCATTGAGGATGAACAACTGACCTTGCTGATTGGACGTGAATTGTTGAATGTCACCATCAATACGCCAAGCCGTGATAAAGAGCATGGCGATATTACCGTGCGTTTCACCACTAAACTAATTGATGGAAAGTTCCCTGATTATCGCCGTGTGATTCCTAAAAATGGTGACAAGCATGTCTTTATTGCTCATGATGTCTTTAAGCAATCTTTACAACGTGTTGCTATTTTAAGTAATGAAAAACTTCGTGGTGTTTTCTTGAATTTTAATCAAGATTCATTGCAGTTGCGTGCCAATAACCCAGAACAAGATGAGGCGGTTGAAGATATTGCAATTCAATATCAAGATGCACCTTTAGAAATGTCATTTAATGCGCAATATATCCTTGAAGTACTTGGTGTGTTGGATGGTGATGACGTGAAAATGAGCATGAGTGAAGCCAATCAGTCGGTGCTTGTTCAAGATCCAGCGCATCCTGATCAAACTTATGTCGTGATGCCAATGCGAGTTTAATGACGATTGATGTTTGAGTTTTAAAGCATGCAAATCACGCGTTTAAATATCGAACGTGTACGTAATTTAAAGACGGTTGCACTCCATGAGTTGCAACCGTTTAATATTTTTTACGGCGCAAATGGTTCTGGAAAAACGTCAGTTCTAGAGGCTATTCATTTACTGGCAACAGGGCGTTCATTTCGCACCCATATTCCAAAACATTACATTCAATATGAAGCCGGCGATGCGATTGTTTTTGCGCAATCTGCCACTGAACGTATTGGCATGCAAAAGCTGGCTTCGGGCGAACAGGTGATTAAGGTCAATGGCGATACCATTGCGACTCAAGGTCAACTGGCAAAATTATTACCTTTACAGCATATCGATCCACAAAGTACCGATATCATTGACCACGGCGCAAAGCCTAGGCGACAGTTATTAGATTGGTTAATGTTCCACGTGGAACCTGAGTTTTATTTTGCATGGCAGTATTATTCTCGAGCACTCAAACAACGGAATAGTTTGCTCAAGACACGGCGCAATCTGACTTTGGCTGATTTAGAGCCTTGGAATAAAATGCTCAGTGATTATGGCGAAATGCTGCATTCACAACGGGTCAGTATTGTTGAGCAATGGAACCAATTTTTCCATGAAGATTTAAAAATTCTGCTACCTAATCTTGAGATAGAACTGGAATACAATCCTGGTTTTCATACTGAGCAAGGTCTATTGCAAGACTTGGTTCAGCAGCATCAAAAAGATCTAGATCGGCGTTATACTGAGTATGGTCCGCATCGTGCTGATTTACGGTTAAAAACACCTTTTGGCAATGCGGATGATGTACTCTCTCGTGGGCAAAAAAAGTTGTTAATCATGGCATTAAAACTGTCACAAATTGCAATGCTGCATGCGAGTAATAAGGAAACTGTGGTATTATTAGATGATCTGACAGCAGAGTTAGATGAGACCGCACAACAACGGTTAATTGAGCGATTGAGTCAGTTAGGAAGTCAAGTTTTTATGACCACCTTAGACCATGCGTCGGTATTAAAACACTTACAGGATTTGTCGATTTCTTTTCAATTATTCCACGTTGTTCACGGTCAAGTCAGTCTTGCTGCACCATAATTTTATTTCCTCATTTTTGGATAGATTAATATTTACTAGGGAGTAACCATGAGTTCAGAGTCTCAATCAGTCTCTCAAACAGAACAATCAAATGAAAAAGCTTATGATTCCTCTAGTATCAAAGTTTTACGTGGATTAGACGCGGTTCGTAAACGTCCTGGTATGTATATCGGTGACACTGA
The DNA here is from genome assembly GCF_002165255.2 of Acinetobacter sp. WCHA45. NCBI lineage: Bacteria > Pseudomonadati > Pseudomonadota > Gammaproteobacteria > Moraxellales > Moraxellaceae > Acinetobacter > Acinetobacter sp. WCHA45. The sequence goes on from NZ_CP028561.1 coordinate 3,936, forward strand.
TGACGGTACAGGTTTACACCATATGGTGTTTGAGGTGGTGGATAATGCCATCGATGAAGCTTTAGCAGGACATTGTGATGAAATTTTAGTCACGATCCATGAGGATGAGTCGGTCAGCGTATCCGATAATGGTCGTGGTATTCCAACAGATATTCACCCAGAAGAGGGGATATCTGCGGCAGAAGTGATTTTGACCATTCTGCATGCGGGTGGTAAGTTTGATGATAATAGCTATAAGGTGTCAGGCGGTTTACACGGTGTAGGCGTTTCAGTTGTAAATGCTTTATCAAAAAAATTACAACTTACAATTTATCGTGCTGGACAAATTCACGAGCAAGAATATCAGCATGGTGATTCACAATATCCATTACGTGTGATTGGTGAAACAGATAAATCGGGTACAACGGTTCGTTTTTGGCCAAGTGAGCTAACGTTTAGCCAAACCATTTTTAGTGTTGATATTTTGGCACGTCGTTTAAGAGAGCTATCTTTCTTGAATGCAGGTGTTCGAATCGTTTTACGTGATGAGCGTGTCAATCTTGAGCATGTTTATGACTATGAAGGCGGTTTATCTGAATTCGTTAAATATATTAACGAAGGTAAACACCATTTGAATGATATTTTTCATTTTACCGTTGCTGCTGACAATGGTATTGGGGTTGAAGTTGCGTTGCAGTGGAATGATAGTTATCAGGAAAATGTACGTTGCTTTACCAATAACATTCCGCAAAAAGATGGTGGTACACACCTTGCAGGTTTCCGTGCAGCATTGACTCGTGGCTTAAACAGCTACATGGAAAATGAAAGTTTATTGAAAAAAGAAAAAGTTGCTGTCACAGGTGACGATGCCCGTGAAGGTTTAACTGCAATTATTTCAGTGAAAGTACCTGATCCTAAATTCTCTTCACAAACCAAAGAAAAATTGGTTTCGAGTGAAGTAAAACCTGCGGTAGAGCAGGCCATGAACAAAGAGTTTTCTGCTTATTTACTGGAAAATCCACAAGCAGCGAAATCGATTGCAGGTAAGATCATTGATGCGGCGCGTGCGCGTGATGCAGCGCGTAAAGCACGCGAAATGACCCGTCGTAAGAGTGCTTTAGACATCGCAGGTTTGCCTGGTAAATTGGCAGACTGTCAAGAAAAAGACCCAGCATTGTCTGAACTGTATCTAGTCGAGGGTGACTCTGCGGGCGGTAGTGCTAAACAAGGTCGTAACCGTAAAATGCAGGCGATTTTACCGTTGAAAGGTAAAATCTTGAACGTTGAACGTGCGCGCTTTGATAAGATGATTTCAAGTCAAGAAGTTGGTACACTCATCACTGCTTTAGGTTGTGGGATTGGGCGTGAAGAATACAATCCAGACAAATTGCGTTATCACAAAATCATTATCATGACCGATGCGGACGTGGATGGTTCACATATTCGTACCTTGTTATTGACCTTCTTCTTCCGTCAAATGCCAGAATTGGTTGAGCGTGGATATATTTATATTGCACAGCCACCATTGTATAAGTTGAAGAAAGGTAAGCAAGAACAGTACATCAAAGATAATGATGCACTTGAAACTTACCTAATTTCTAATGCGATTGATGAACTTGCATTACATGTCAGCGCTGAAGCACCAGCGATTAATGGTGCAGCATTAGCGAGTGTGATTGCGGATTATCAGGTGTCACAGAAGAGCTTACAACGCCTCACTCAACGCTATCCTGCAAGTTTATTGGATGGTTTACTTGAGCTGGATGCATTTAAAACAGATCACAATCATGAACGTGACTATGTTGAATCATGGGCTGAGCAATTACGTGTTGCAATTGAAAAGTTACAACCAAGCTTACGTCCTGAGATTATATTAGAAACGTTTGAACGTGAAAATGCACAAGGTGAGAAATCAGCACATTATTGGCCACGTGTCACTGTCTATGTACATAACTTACCGCATTCGTATTTACTCGATGCTGGTCTGTTAAATTCTGCTGAATATGCGCGTTTATTGAAGAATTCGAAGAGCTGGTTTAAGTTACTTGAAGAAGGAGCTTATCTGCAAAAAGGCGAGCGTCGTATTCAGGTAAGTAATTTCCATCAAGTATGGCAACATATTTTACAAGACTCGCGCCGTGGCATGATGATCCAACGCTATAAAGGTTTGGGTGAGATGAATGCTGAGCAGCTTTGGGAAACGACGATGGATCCTGAAAATCGAAATATGTTGCAAGTGACCATTGATGATGCAATTGAAGCAGATCGTATGTTCTCTTGTTTGATGGGTGATGATGTAGAACCACGTCGTGCCTTCATCGAAGAAAATGCACTAAATGCGGATATTGATGCTTAATTAAATTAATGTGAGATTTAGTTTGTATTATTTCTCTCGTATATAAGAAAAGGCGATGCTTGATGCATCGCCTTTTCTTATATGAAGGTTTCACGTGGAACATTCCGTTGATTAGGTTTTAACTAAATCGCTGACTTGAATGAGTGCATGTCCAAATAAATAACCAGCAGTGACCAGCACACTAATCCACAATAGCGCGCCTAAGATATTATAAATTACGAAATGGGTATAATTCATAGCACTAGAACCAGCGGCTAAAGGCGCAAAAGAACGTGCAAATGGGATAAAACGAGCCAATAGAATAGTTTTCCCGCCATGTTTTAAGAAAAATGTATTAGTTTTCTTTAGATATTCTTGTTTGATAAATCGAGATTCCATATTAAAAATTCGGTCACCAACATGACGACCAATGTGATAATTCACCATGTAGCCTAAAGCTGCGGCTATAAAAAGTAAGCTAATCATATAACCCAAATGCATAAATTCAATAACTGAACATAAAGCGCCTACGGTGAGTAAAAGACTATCGCCTGGTAAAAAGAACATAAACACAAAGGCGGTTTCTGAAAAGATAATCAAAAATAGGATCGCATAAATCCATAAGCCATATTCTTGAATTAAAATGGGAAGAATATGTTCAAAGTTAAAAATAAAATCTAAAGAATTCATTCAGTTTGTATGATCCAAAATCGAGTACTCACCAAATTGAAGTACAAAAATATAAAATGAACTTAGTTCTCGATGTGCATTTAAAAGTAATAACTTTAAAATGATCAGGTTGAGTATATCTAGCCTGAACCTAAAGCTCAATTTTATGAGGAAATTCCAATTTAGACCTGATCTGAAATGATTGGCAGAATCATGACACTTTTATCGGTATTTTTATTATTTTTTAGTCTCTAAGCAAATCGTAATGTCGTTATTTATTTTTCTATGATTAGAAAAAGCCTAATTCCCAAAAAGAGAATTAGGCATTTATTTTAAACTTCAAAAGAACTTTCTAACTCTTCAAGCTCCATCATCAACTCTAACAGTTGTTCTTCGTACTGTTCCAGCTTAGATTTTAGCTCAGTTTGTTCATTCATTAGCTTGATTAAATCATCTTTACGATGAGCTTCATACAGAGTGCTATCTGCTAATTCATTTTCAATTGCAGCTAAGCGTGGCTGAATCTTTTCAATTTGAGTTTCAGCTTTCTCAATATTTTTTCGAATAGGATGAGTTATTTCACGACGACGAGCGGCTTCTTTACGTTGTGCTTCTTTGTCAACTTTAGCTGCTGTATTTTGAGACGCTACTGTTTGTTGCTGTACTGCATTCTGTGAATTAATGAGCTGTTGGCGCGCTTCACGTAACCACTTGGCATAGTCTTGTAAATCACCCTCAAACTCCGTACATTTTCCTGCATGTACTAAAAGTAGATCATCACAGACACTGGCGATCAGTTGACGTTCATGTGAAACTAAGACCACTGCACCATCGAAATCTTGTAGAGCCATACTTAAAGCATGGCGCATATCTAAGTCTAAATGGTTGGTCGGTTCATCTAGAATTAAAACATTTGGGCGCTGCCATACGATCAGCGCCAAAGCTAAGCGAGCACGTTCGCCACCTGAAAAGCTTTCACACGGCGTATCCATACGTTCGCCACTAAAGCCAAATCCACCTAAAAAAGCACGCAATGCGGCTTCACTGATCTTTTTATCAGCAATACGAGCCAATTGTAGCATTGGACTGGCATTAGCATCTAAAGCATCCATCTGGTGCTGAGCAAAATATCCAATATTGAGTAATTCTGAGGCTTTACGTTCGCCTGCAAGTAATGGTAAATCACCCACTAAAGTTTTGATCAGCGTTGATTTACCCGCGCCGTTCATCCCTAGTAAACCAATACGAGAACTTGGAGTAATTTGCAGGCGAATTTTTTCAGCAATCATTTTATCGCCATAACCAATAGTCGCTGCATCTAAACTCAGCAAGGGTGAACTCATTTTGGTGGGTTCACGGAAACTAAAGGTAAATGGCGTATCGACATGAGCAGGTGCAAGTTGTTGCATGCGTTCCAACTGTTTGATACGGCTTTGCGCTTGGCGAGCCTTAGTTGCTTTGGCTTTAAAGCGATCAATAAATTTTTGCAGATGGGCGCGCGTTTCTTGTTGCTTTTCAAAAGCCTGTTGTTGTTGTGCTAAGCGCTCGCTACGTGTCGTTTCAAAGGTAGAGTAGTTGCCTGTATATAAAGTTAATTCTTGATTTTCAATATGAAGAATATGATCCGTAATTGCATCGAGAAAATCACGGTCATGCGAAATCAGCACCAATGTTCCTTCATAGGCTTTAAGCCAATCTTCTAGCCATAAGATGGCGTCTAAGTCCAAATGGTTCGTTGGTTCATCTAATAACAGTAAGTCTGAACGACTCATTAAGGTGCGTGCTAAGTTTAAACGCATCCGCCAACCACCAGAGAAGCTTGCGACATTTAAACGGATTTGATGGTCAAGAAATCCTAAACCTGCCATTAATTGGGCTGCTTTCGCAGGTGCTGCATAACCATGAATTTCATCAAATCGACCATGTAATTTAGCTAAATCATCATTACTCAGTTGATCTGGATGCGCTAATTTTTCTTGAATGTCCCAATATTCTTCGTCACCAGACAAAACAAAATCAATTGCTGGCATTTCTAAGGCTTTAATTTCCTGAGCCATGTGTGCCACAGTCCAAACCGCTGGACGAGTTAGATTCCCTTCATCTGCAACCAAGTCACCTAAGAAAGCAGCAAATAGTGTTGATTTGCCTGCGCCATTCACGCCAGTAAGACCAATTTTCCAGCCAGGGTGAAGCTGCATCGATGCTTTTTGAAATAGAACTCGCCCACCACGGCGTAATGAAACTTGGTCAAATTGAATCATGAGTATGCAAAATAGCGATGAGATAGCTGCATTTTAAGGTGATCGCCCATGAATGCAAATTTTTATATTACAGATCAAACTGATCGAATTAAATCATTCTACCAATAAAAAATAGAGTAAAAGCTCTATTTTTGTGATGCAAATCAGATTATTATTTAGTTTTAGTGAAAAATAAGCAACAAGATTAAAAGTATAGTGACAGGATTAGGGATGAACAAAGCAATTCTTGCCGTGGGGGCAATGCTGATGTTGGGGGGAAGTATGCAGGTCAATGCAGATACTAAAATTTGTGTTTTTGACTTGTTGGGAAAATCTGGCGAGGCCTATAAGGCGATGGAGGAATGGGCTTTGGCGGCCAAAACATGGCGCAGTGACATCACTTTACTGGGTTATCAAAATGAAGCTCAGGCCCAGAATGATTTCGAGCAGGGCAAATGTGATGGTGTGTACATGACATCTATGCGTGCGCGGAGTTATAACAAATTTGCAGGTTCTGTCGATGCGATTGGTGCTGTACCGAGTTATGCAATTGCACAAAAAGCCATTAGTTTTGCCTTAGATAAGCGTAATCAACGTCGTCTGACCAGTAGTATAGGTAATCAGGTCTACGAAGTTGTCGGTATATCACAAATTGGTCTGGCTTATATTTTCGTTAAAGATAAAAAAATGGATACTATTGAGCACATCAAAGGTAAAAAATTTGCTGTTCTCGGCTATGATGAAGCACAAAAAATCGTTGTTAAAAGCTTGGGTGGGCAAGCGGTCCTTTCGGACATTTCCGATATCGCTAAAAAATTTAACAATGGCCAAGCCGATATTATGGCAGCACCAGCTTATGCCTATAAACCATTAGAACTCTTTAAAGGTTTGGGAAATGATGGGGCAATTATTACTTTTCCAGCTGTCAACATGACCATGGACCTGATCATTCGTCCTGAAAAATTCTCAAGCAACTTTGGTCAAAATTCAAGAAATTGGTTCTTGAATCGTTTGAATAATAATTTTGCATTAATCCAAAGAATCGAGGCTGAACTACCAGCGAAATATAAAATGAATCTGAGCAATGAAGACAAAATGCGTTATCAGCAAATTTTGCGTGAAGCTCGAATTGGTTTAACTAAACGGGGGATTTATGACGCCAGTATGATGAGCGTTTTAAAGCGTGCGCGTTGTACTGTAGAACGTACCAATTTTGAATGTTCACTGGGTGGTGAATAGATTTTAAATTTTTGATGATTAAATAATTCTATAGGGAGAATGTAATGAATAAAGGATTATTCGCTTTAGCTGCTGCAACATTGTTCAGCGTTGCGGGTCAAACTCAGGCAAAACAAAAAATTTGTGTGTTTGATCCGATGGGAAAAGCGGGAGAAGTGTATAAAGTCGCGGAGGAATGGGCGCTGGCTGCACAGGTTTGGCAAGCCAAGATTCAGTTGGTTCCCTATAAGGACGAAGCCAAGGCACAGAATGATTTTGAAGCTGGTGAGTGTGAGGGAGTATATATGACCTCCATGCGCGCCCGTAAATACAATAAGTTTGCAGGTTCAATAGATGCAATTGGTGGTGTGATCAATAATCAGGTGGCAAAAAAAGCGATCCATTTTGCGTTGGATAAGCGTAATAAACGCCGTCTGATCACAACAATAGATGGAGATACCTTTGAGGTTGCAGGGATTTCCCAGTTTGGTCTGGCCTATATTTTTGTACATGATAAAAGTATCAACTCGCTTGCTAAAGCCAAAGGCAAAAAATTTGCTTATCTGAAACATGATGATGCACAAAGGAAAATTCTTGAAGCAATCGGAATGGTTGGGTTGCCATCAGACGTTTCTGATTTTGCCAAAAAATTTAATGCCAATCAGGCCGATGTGATTGCATCGCCTGCCTATGCCTATAAAGCTCTGGAAATTGAGAAAGGACTGGGAACAATAGGGGCAATGTTTGACAACGTTCCTGTTGTGAATATTACGATTGAGTTGATTATTCGCCCAAATTCTTTTCCCGCAGGTTTCTCTCTGAATTCACGGGAATGGTTTATACAACAAATTCCAACAAGTTTTGCCATGATTAAACGGCTTGAGGATGCCATTCCAACAAAATATAAATATTCGCTTTCTAAGCAAGAAGTTGAGAATTATGAAAAACTTTTCAGGGAGCAACGAATCCGTTTTACCAAAGATGGTATTTATGACCCAGTGATGATGGGCGTGTTGAAACGGGCACGTTGTTCAGTGGAAAGAACCCGTTTTGAATGTTCATTGGGAGGTGAATAAAAATCTGAATCCAGATTGAATTGTGTGGTGATTTGAACAAATCATTTGATAGGGAAAATAGATATTTTATCAATGAGTAAAATGTGATGAGTACTATTAAAAATCAGTAAAACCCGATGTATGTAAATAAAAGGACTAGGCTTTTAGTTAAGATCTGACTATATTCGTCTCTCGGTGGTGGAAAAATATGCAAAAACAGCAAATAAGGGAAAACAAAATGAAAAAAGGACTTTTGGCATTGAGTGCTGCGACTCTATTTGTCATGACTACTCCTGTACAGGCAAAACAAGAAATTTGTGTATTTGATCTATTGGGAAAAGCTGGCGAGTCTTACAAACTTGTTGAAGAGTGGAAGCTTGCCTCAAAAACATGGCAAGCTGATGTTGAGCTGATCCCTTATCAGGACGAAGAGAAAGCAGAAAAAGATTTTGATGCGGGCAAATGTGACGGGGTTTATATGACCTCTATGCGTGCTCGTAAATATAATAAATTTGCAGGATCTGTTGATGCTATAGGTGCGGTGACTAGCAATGCGATTGCACAGAAAGCAATTACTTATGTGCTTGATAAGCGTAACCAACACCGTTTAACTGCAACAACCAATGGTGAGAAATACGAAGTTGTTGGTATTATTCAAGTTGGCTTAGCCTATACTTTCGTACGTGATAAAAATATAGATACGATTGAAAAGGCCAAAGGCAAAAAATTTGCGTATTTACATTATGATCAAGCGCAAAAAACGATTGTTGAAAGCATAAATCTTGTTGCTGTACCCTCTGATATTTCAGATTTTGTGAAGAAGTTTAATAGTGGTCAGGTAGATGTAATTGCTGCACCAGCATATGCATATAAACCTTTAGAAATTAGTAAAGGTTTAGCAAATGGCGCATTATTTAATTTTCCAGTTGTGAACATCACGGGGGATTTAATTATTCGCCCTGGGCAATTCCCAAGTGGTTTTGGTACCCAATCTCGACAATGGTTCGTGAACAAATTGCCAAGTAACTTCGCAATGGTACAGCGTTTAGAAGCGGGTATGAATGCGAAAAGAATTACATTGTCTAGTGAAGATAAAATTCGCTATCAAAAAATGTTGCGTGATGGACGAATGAACTTGACCAGACAAGGAGTCTACGATGCCAGCATGATGAACGTCCTCAAACGAGCACGTTGTACGGTTGAACGCACTAACTTTGAATGTTCTTTGAGTGCCGAATAGTTATAGTTTTGTTCCTGAATTTATAAATTGATTAACGAAAGTCATCACTTATCACAAATATGTTTATGAAAATAAGTGAATGAGATAAAAAGGACAAAAAGTAAACATTATTGACATAAAAATAGAGCACAAGCTCTATTTTTTTTTGAAAAACATGATTAATATTTGCTTCGAACAAGGAGACAAACATAAAGTTTGTGGAAGGATGAAAAATATGAAAAAAATTGCGTTAGCTATTGCAGCAACTTCGATCTTAGGTGTATCTGCTTCTACTCAAGCAGCAATTGATGTGTGTGTATTCGACTTATTAGGAAAGTCAGGTGAATCATACAAAATGATGCAGGACTGGGCACTTGCAGCAAAAGGCTGGGGCGCTGATGTAAACCTTCTTGCAATCACAGATGAACAAGTCGCTGATAATAACTTTAAAGCGGGTAAATGTGCTGCTGTAGCAATGACAGCAATGCGTGCTCGTCCATATAACAAGTTTGCGGGTTCTATTGACTCTTTAGGTGGTGCGCCAAGTAATGAAATCGCTCAACGTGCGATTACTTATGTTCTAGATCAACGTAATGCAGCAAAAATGGTAACTAACCTTGGTGGTAATAAATACGAAGTTGGTGGTATTGCTCCATTAGGTGCGGCTTATATTTTCGTGCGTGATAAGAGCATTAACTCAATCGAAAAAGCAGCGGGTAAAAAATTTGCAGTATTGGGTTATGATGACGCGCAAAAAATTATGGTACAACGCGTAGGTGCACAAGCTGTACTTTCTGATATTTCTAACTTTGCTGCTAAATTTAACAATGGCCAAGTAGATATGGTAGGTGCTCCTGCTTATGCATATAAGCCATTAGAGTTGAGCAAAGGCTTAGGTGCTAACGGTGCGATGTTTAACTTCCCAGTGTTACAAGTGACTGCGGATCTTGTGTTGCGCCCAGAAAAATTCCCAGCTGGTTTTGGCCAAAAATCTCGTGATTATTTTGTGAAGCAACTTCCAAAATCTTTCGCAATGATAAAACGTTATGAAGCTGAAATTCCAGCAAAATACAAAATGAACTTAACTGCTGAAGACAAGTTAAAATATCAAAAACTAATGCGTGATGGTCGTTTAGAAATGACTAAACGTGGTATTTATGATGCTAGTATGATGTCAGTATTGAAGAAAGCACGTTGTTCAGTAGACAAAGCGAACTTTGAATGTGCATTACCTGGTGAATAATCATCAAATGCCATAAAAGTAACTTAAAGCCTAGATTTTTCTAGGCTTTTTGTTTTTAAGTGCTTGTCATTTAAGTCATTGTCTTTATATAGAAATATCGCAATCATACTCATATAAAAACAAATGAAATCGAGAAGATTTAAAATATGTTTTAATCAGGAAGATTAAAAACGACTGTATTTAAACATATATTCATTTGAAGACCTTATTAGGATAGAACGTTGCTCTTCATATACGTAAATGTTTCGCAACAAAACAATATAGATGCAAAGGAAAAATAATATGCAATGGTTTAAGCCTTTACTACTTGCAACAGGCATAGCAACTGTCTCTGTTGCAGCTCAAGCAAAACAAACAATGTGTGTATTTGACATCGTAGGTAAAAGCGGCGATGTATATGCATTAATGAAAGATTATCAGCTTGCAGCTAAAACTTGGGGTGCAGATATTGAACTCAAAGTAGCGACGAATGAAGCTGTAATTGCTGAAGATTTTAAAGCAGGGAAATGTGATGGCGTCAGTATCACAGGTATGCGAGGCCGACAATTCAATCCATTTACAGGCTCATTAGATGCAATTGGTGCTATCACCGACCTTAAGCTTGCTGTCAAAGTGATGCAAGGGTTAGCCAGTCCAACTTTTGCCAAAGCGATGGTGAATGGCAAATATGAAGTGGCTGGTGTGATTCCGATTGGTGATGCATATTTATTAGTAAATGACCGTAATATCAATACCGTTGCAAAAGCTGCAGGTAAAAAAATTGCGGTTTTAGACTATGATGAAGCACAAAAAATTATGGCTTCACAAGTGGGTGCTCAAGCTGTAAGTTCAGATATCACTAATTTTGGTGCTAAATTTAATAATGGTCAGGTTGACATCATAGGTGCACCTGCTGCCGCGTTTAAACCATTAGAACTTTACAAAGGTTTAGGTACTAAAGGGGCGATTGTCAATTACCCAATCTTGCAGGTGACAGGCAACCTGATTATCCATCCTGATAAATTCCCTGCTGGTTTTGGTCAAAAATCAAGAGAATGGGTGAAGGCACAATTGCCACGTGCTTTTGGTATCTTGGGTAAAATGAAAGCGGATATTCCACAAAAATACTGGATGGAAGTACCTCCTGCTGATAAACCTGGCTATCAAAAATTAATGCGTGAGGCACGTATTAACCTGACAGCAAAAGGAATTTACGATAAGCGTATGATGAAGTTGTTATGGCAATTCCGTTGTCGCGAAGATGCTAAAAATTTTGAATGTGCTTTGCAGGAAGAGAATTATAAATAATCTGTTAAAAAGTCCTTAATCGCACTTTAAACTTCAGATACAGACCCGATATTGAGTATGCTATACTGAATATCGGGTCTTTTATTTATGAAAGACGTATTGAAGTCTGAGGAATATCTACCATGAATGCCCAAGCTCTTGAATTGTCAGATAATGCTGCCAACAAAGTTCGTCAATTACGCGAAAGTGAAGGGAATAACGACTTGATGTTACGTGTTTATGTAACGGGTGGTGGATGCTCAGGCTTTTCTTATGGTTTTAATTTCGCTGAAAGTGTTAATGAAGATGATGCTGAATTTACCAATGGCGACGTTAAAATGTTAGTTGATTCACTTAGCTATCAATACTTGGTTGGCTCAGTGGTTGATTATCTTGAAGGACTGGAAGGTTCTCGCTTTGTGGTGCAAAACCCGAATGCAACGACAACTTGCGGTTGTGGATCATCTTTCTCGATTTAATAGATTCTAATGATAAAAAAGCTTCTCAATTCGAGAAGCTTTTTTATTGCTTTAAGTTTAAACAGCGGTGATGGTTCCCAATATACGATCACCTGAAGCGCCTGTCACAGTAGGTAAATTCCCACTCAGTTGTTCAACGAAACGCATGGCTAACCATGCAAACGCCGTCGCTTCGACCCATGTCGGTGCTAAGCCAAGAGCATCCGTGGTTTGTACTGACCAATTGTGTTTGCGTAAGCGCCAACGTAATTGTTCCAATAAATAAGAATTATAAGCACCGCCGCCACAAACGTAGAGTTCGCCTGTTTCCATGCTAGAACGATAGACTGCTTTTTGAATTGCCCTTACGGTAAGTTTCAGTAAGGTCGCTTGAATATTTTCAGGTGTATCTTCGAGTTCGTCATAGGTTAAATCATTGCGCCAATCGATCAGTTGATCATCTAACCAATCAATATTGAAGTCTTCGCGACCTGTACTTTTTGGAGGTTCTTTCGAAAAGTATTCGTGTGAGTGCAATCGATCTAATAGGGAGCGTATTGGATGGCCATAAGCAGCCCAGTCGCCATTTTCATCGTATGGATGCCCTGTATGACGATGACACCATGCATCCATTAATATATTTGCAGGGCCTGTATCAAAGCCATAAACACCGTCAAGGTCATTTGCAGGCAACATACTGACATTGGCAATACCGCCTAAATTCAAAATGACACGATGGATTCTGTCATGCTGAAACAAAGCTTGATGGAAAGCTGGCACTAAAGGAGCACCTTGCCCTCCTGCGGCCATATCACGACGCCGAAAATCAGAAACCACAGGGAGTTGAGTAATTTCAGTGATGATATTTGGATCACCAATTTGTAAGGTAAAGCCATGCTCAGGGCGATGGCGAATAGTTTGCCCATGAGAACCAATAGCCTTGATTTGATTACGATCTAAATTGTTCCTTTCAATCAGCGTATTAATGCCATGTCCAATCATTTGTGCCAAAGCGACATCGGCTTTACCCATACGATCAATTTCATTGTCGTCAGGAAGCGTTAAAGCCATTAATTCATCACGTAATTCAGGCTCAAAAGGCACAGTCAGTGTGGCATGTAGTGTTAAAGGGTCAAATGAACTTGCAACAATATCAACACCATCCATGCTCGTGCCTGTCATTACACCAATATAGATCGCGCTCATATACAACTTATCCTGCAAGATGCTGAAAAAATGTTAGTATATCGCACAAATTGAATAACTGATGTGTTTAGGTTTTGTGATGTCAAATTTCTTGCCAGCCGAAGAACAGCTTGCTCTCATTCAACGAGGCACGCACGAGATTATCTCTGATGAAGATTTATTGAAAAAACTGAAAGAGAATCGTCCACTCCGTGTAAAAGCAGGCTTTGACCCAACGGCTCCTGATTTACACTTAGGACATACGGTTCTAATCAATAAATTAAAAACCTTCCAAGATTTGGGACATGAGGTTACTTTCTTGATTGGTGATTATACCGCCATGATCGGTGACCCAACAGGCAAAAGTGCAACACGTCCGCCGTTGTCGCAAGAGCAAGTACTTGCCAATGCCAAGACTTATCAAGAACAAGTTTTTAAAATTTTAGATCCAAATAAAACCAAAGTTCGTTTTAACTCAGAATGGTTTAGCCAAAAAACTGCAGCTGATTTAATTCAATTGGCAAGTCAGCAAACTGTATCACGTATGCTGGAACGTGATGACTTTACCAAGCGCTATAACAACCACCAGCCAATCGCGATCCATGAGTTTTTATATCCATTGGTACAAGGCTATGACTCGATTGCGCTTGAAGCAGATGTTGAGTTAGGTGGAACAGACCAAACTTTTAACTTGCTCATGGGACGTACTTTACAAGGTCGTTACGGTCAAGAATCACAAGTCTGCATCACTGTACCGATTCTTGAAGGTTTAGATGGCGTCAATAAGATGTCAAAATCTTTAGGCAACTATATTGGTGTATTTGATACCCCAGGCGCAATGTACCAAAAAATCCTGTCAATGCCAGATAGCTTGATTGAACGCTACTTTGATTTACTCAGCTTTAAGGCACTGGATGAAATCAAAGTCTTGCTGGATGAAATGGCTGCGGGTCGCAATCCACAAGAAATCAAACGTATCTTGGCACTTGAGCTGGTGGAGCGTTTCCATGATGCAGAAGCGGCTGAAAATGCACACAAGAGCGCAGGCAATCGTGTAACCGAAGGCGAAGTACCTGAAGATACGCCAGAAGTGACGATTTCTCGTGGTGAGTTTGGTGGTGAGTTATTTATTGCCACAATTCTTCGTGTTGCTGGTTTAAACCCAAATGCAGCTGCTGCAAAAGATGCCGTGGGTCGTGGTGCGGTTAAAGTTGACTGGAACGTGGTTGATATGAGCTTCTCTGTAAAAGAGAATGTCACTTTAATCATCCAATCGGGTAAAAAAGCGATTGCTCGTGTGACTTTTACTGATTAAATCACAATGGAAAAAATAAAGAGCAGGCCATTAGCCTGCTTTTTATACGTAAATAGCTGATAAAAACAACGAAAACACTAATTTTGTAGAAAAAAGAAACATGCAAAAGAAAATAATAAAAAAGGGGGTTGTGTTGGGAGAGGAATGGTGTAGAATGCACATCCATCGGCGGTGATGCAGATAAAAACTTGTTGAGAAACAAGGATTTGGCTAAAGTAGTTAGGTTCTTGGGTTGGTTGGTGAGTTTTAAAAATATCGAAATTACCTGTTGACTTTAATTTAGATTAGAGTAACATAGCCGACCTAGCTTGATGATGACGAATCATCGAGAAGATCATTAAGAGAATAGAAGAACAACTTGTGTGGATTTTTACTGATTGATCGATCGAAAATATTTCATTGATTGAATGGTAGAAATTTCTCGAAGTTTATTTGAGCGAATTTTTAGTCAGAAAATTGATGAGCCAGAATTAGCACCTTGTCTTAACTAAGGTGCAAAATGATTTTAACTGAAGAGTTTGATCATGGCTCAGATTGAACGCTGGCGGCAGGCTTAACACATGCAAGTCGAGCGGGGATGAGGTGCTTGCACCTTATCTTAGCGGCGGACGGGTGAGTAATGCTTAGGAATCTGCCATTTAGTGGGGGACAACATTCCGAAAGGGATGCTAATACCGCATACGTCCTACGGGAGAAAGCAGGGGATCTTCGGACCTTGCGCTAAATGATGAGCCTAAGTCGGATTAGCTAGTTGGTGGGGTAAAGGCCTACCAAGGCGACGATCTGTAGCGGGTCTGAGAGGATGATCCGCCACACTGGGACTGAGACACGGCCCAGACTCCTACGGGAGGCAGCAGTGGGGAATATTGGACAATGGGCGGAAGCCTGATCCAGCCATGCCGCGTGTGTGAAGAAGGCCTTTTGGTTGTAAAGCACTTTAAGCGAGGAGGAGGCTACCTGGATTAATACTCTGGGATAGTGGACGTTACTCGCAGAATAAGCACCGGCTAACTCTGTGCCAGCAGCCGCGGTAATACAGAGGGTGCGAGCGTTAATCGGATTTACTGGGCGTAAAGCGTGCGTAGGCGGCTGATTAAGTCGGATGTGAAATCCCTGAGCTTAACTTAGGAATTGCATTCGATACTGGTCAGCTAGAGTATGGGAGAGGATGGTAGAATTCCAGGTGTAGCGGTGAAATGCGTAGAGATCTGGAGGAATACCGATGGCGAAGGCAGCCATCTGGCCTAATACTGACGCTGAGGTACGAAAGCATGGGGAGCAAACAGGATTAGATACCCTGGTAGTCCATGCCGTAAACGATGTCTACTAGCCGTTGGGGCCTTTGAGGCTTTAGTGGCGCAGCTAACGCGATAAGTAGACCGCCTGGGGAGTACGGTCGCAAGACTAAAACTCAAATGAATTGACGGGGGCCCGCACAAGCGGTGGAGCATGTGGTTTAATTCGATGCAACGCGAAGAACCTTACCTGGCCTTGACATACTAGAAACTTTCCAGAGATGGATTGGTGCCTTCGGGAATCTAGATACAGGTGCTGCATGGCTGTCGTCAGCTCGTGTCGTGAGATGTTGGGTTAAGTCCCGCAACGAGCGCAACCCTTTTCCTTACTTGCCAGCATTTCGGATGGGAACTTTAAGGATACTGCCAGTGACAAACTGGAGGAAGGCGGGGACGACGTCAAGTCATCATGGCCCTTACGGCCAGGGCTACACACGTGCTACAATGGTCGGTACAAAGGGTTGCTACCTAGCGATAGGATGCTAATCTCAAAAAGCCGATCGTAGTCCGGATTGGAGTCTGCAACTCGACTCCATGAAGTCGGAATCGCTAGTAATCGCGGATCAGAATGCCGCGGTGAATACGTTCCCGGGCCTTGTACACACCGCCCGTCACACCATGGGAGTTTGTTGCACCAGAAGTAGGTAGTCTAACCGCAAGGAGGACGCTTACCACGGTGTGGCCGATGACTGGGGTGAAGTCGTAACAAGGTAGCCGTAGGGGAACCTGCGGCTGGATCACCTCCTTAACGAAAGATTGACGATCGGTAAGAATCCACAACAAGTTGTTCTTCGAAGATGTATCTGAGGGTCTGTAGCTCAGTTGGTTAGAGCACACGCTTGATAAGCGTGGGGTCACAAGTTCAAGTCTTGTCAGACCCACCACTACTGACGAAGTGATGAATAATCACAAGCTGCTAGATAAAAAGATATGTCGTTCATTATGATTAAAGCTGGGGACTTAGCTTAGTTGGTAGAGCGCCTGCTTTGCACGCAGGAGGTCAGGAGTTCGACTCTCCTAGTCTCCACCAAATTTCAAGATTAGAAAAACAACGTTTTTCCTTGAAATTTAAGCAAACAGCTATGCTGTGCGCAGGCACACATAGAACGAAGCTTAGAGCTAAAGATTACAGAACTTAGTAAGCAAATAGCTTCTTAACTTCTGTGATTTATCACAGTTTACTACTCGCTGACGAGGTGGTAGTTAATCATTAACAGATTAGAAAATTGAGTCTGAAATAAATTGTTCACTCAAGAATTTAAGTTGATCGAAGTAATTTGATTGATTTAAACATATTGAGAACTAGCAAAAACACTGAATCAAGCGTTTTGGTATATGAATTTAGATTGAAGCTGTATGGTGATTAAATTCACAGACAACAAACCAGTAGCAATTAAGTTTGCAACGCTAACACTCACTTGTATGTGTTAACGACTGTTTGGGGTTGTATAGTCAAGTAATTAAGTGCATGTGGTGGATGCCTTGGCAGTCAGAGGCGAAGAAAGACGTGATAGCCTGCGAAAAGCTCCGGGGAGGCGGCAAATATCCTTTGATCCGGAGATTTCTGAATGGGGGAACCCACCCGCTATAAGGCGGGTATCATAAGCTGAATACATAGGCTTATGAAGCGAACGAGGGGAAGTGAAACATCTCAGTACCCTTAGGAAAAGAAATCAATTGAGATTCCCTTAGTAGCGGCGAGCGAACGGGGATCAGCCCATTAAGTTGTGTGTGTTCTAGTGGAACGCTCTGGGAAGTGCGAACGTAGAGGGTGATATTCCCGTACACGAAAGGGCACACACAATGATGACGAGTAGGGCGAGGCACGTGAAACCTTGTCTGAATATGGGGGGACCATCCTCCAAGGCTAAATACTCCTGACTGACCGATAGTGAACCAGTACCGTGAGGGAAAGGCGAAAAGAACCCCTGTGAGGGGAGTGAAATAGATCCTGAAACCGCATGCATACAAGCAGTGGGAGCCGACTTGTTCGGTGACTGCGTACCTTTTGTATAATGGGTCAGCGACTTACATTCAGTAGCAAGGTTAACCGTATAGGGGAGCCGTAGAGAAATCGAGTCTTAATAGGGCGTTTAGTTGCTGGGTGTAGACCCGAAACCAGGCGATCTATCCATGAGCAGGTTGAAGGTTGGGTAACACTAACTGGAGGACCGAACCCACTGTCGTTGAAAAGCCAGGGGATGACTTGTGGATAGGGGTGAAAGGCTAATCAAGCCTGGTGATAGCTGGTTCTCCCCGAAAGCTATTTAGGTAGCGCCTCGGACGAATACCATTGGGGGTAGAGCACTGTTTCGGCTAGGGGGTCATCCCGACTTACCAAACCGATGCAAACTCCGAATACCAATGAGTACTATCCGGGAGACAGACTGCGGGTGCTAACGTCCGTAGTCAAGAGGAAAACAATCCAGACCGCCAGCTAAGGCCCCAAAATCATAGTTAAGTGGGAAACGATGTGGGAAGGCATAGACAGCTAGGAGGTTGGCTTAGAAGCAGCCACCCTTTAAAGAAAGCGTAATAGCTCACTAGTCGAGTCGGCCTGCGCGGAAGATGTAACGGGGCTAAAACTATGTGCCGAAGCTGCGGATTTGACATTAGTCAAGTGGTAGGGGAGCGTTCTGTAAGCCGATGAAGGTGTATTGAGAAGTATGCTGGAGGTATCAGAAGTGCGAATGCTGACGTGAGTAACGACAAAACGGGTGAAAAACCCGTTCGCTGAAAGACCAAGGGTTCCAGTCCAACGTTAATCGGGGCTGGGTGAGTCGACCCCTAAGGCGAGGCCGAAAGGCGTAGTCGATGGGAAATTGGTTAATATTCCAATACTTCTGTGTAATGCGATGAGAGGACGGAGAAGGTTAAGTCAGCCTGGCGTTGGTTGTCCAGGTGGAAGGTTGTAGGCATGTATCTTAGGCAAATCCGGGGTACTCTATGCTGAGAACTGATAGCAAGCTGTACTTGTACAGTGAAGTGGCTGATACCATGCTTCCAGGAAAAGTCTCTAAGCTTCAGTTACACAGGAATCGTACCCGAAACCGACACAGGTGGTCAGGTCGAGTAGACCAAAGCGCTTGAGAGAACTCTGCTGAAGGAACTAGGCAAAATGGTACCGTAACTTCGGGAGAAGGTACGCTGCTGACGGTGATGGGACTTGCTCCCTGAGCTATTGGCAGCCACAGAAACCAGGCCGCTGCAACTGTTTATTAAAAACATAGCACTCTGCAAACACGAAAGTGGACGTATAGGGTGTGATGCCTGCCCGGTGCTGGAAGGTTAATTGATGGGGTTAGCGTAAGCGAAGCTCTTGATCGAAGCCCCAGTAAACGGCGGCCGTAACTATAACGGTCCTAAGGTAGCGAAATTCCTTGTCGGGTAAGTTCCGACCTGCACGAATGGCATAATGATGGCGGCGCTGTCTCCAGCAGAGGCTCAGTGAAATCGAAATCGCTGTGAAGATGCAGTGTACCCGCGGCTAGACGGAAAGACCCCGTGAACCTTTACTGCAGCTTGACATTGAACTTTGACCTTACTTGTGTAGGATAGGTGGGAGGCTTTGAAGTTGGAACGCTAGTTCCAATGGAGCCGTCCTTGAAATACCACCCTGGTAATGTTGAGGTTCTAACTCTGCCCCGTAATCCGGGGCGAGGACCATGTCTGGTGGGTAGTTTGACTGGGGCGGTCTCCTCCTAAAGAGTAACGGAGGAGTACGAAGGTGCGCTCAGCGTGGTCGGAAATCACGCGTAGAGTATAAAGGCAAAAGCGCGCTTAACTGCGAGACCCACAAGTCGAGCAGGTACGAAAGTAGGTCTTAGTGATCCGGTGGTTCTGTATGGAAAGGCCATCGCTCAACGGATAAAAGGTACTCTGGGGATAACAGGCTGATACCGCCCAAGAGTTCATATCGACGGCGGTGTTTGGCACCTCGATGTCGGCTCATCTCATCCTGGGGCTGAAGCAGGTCCCAAGGGTATGGCTGTTCGCCATTTAAAGAGGTACGCGAGCTGGGTTTAGAACGTCGTGAGACAGTTCGGTCCCTATCTACCGTGGGCGCTGGAAATTTGAGAGGATCTGCTCCTAGTACGAGAGGACCAGAGTGGACGAACCTCTGGTGTACCGGTTGTGACGCCAGTCGCATCGCCGGGTAGCTATGTTCGGAAGGGATAACCGCTGAAAGCATCTAAGCGGGAAGCCTACCTCAAGATAAGATTTCCCTAGGAATTTATTCCTCTAAAGAGCCGTTCGAGACTAGGACGTTGATAGGTTGGGTGTGGAAGCACGGTGACGTGTGAAGCTGACCAATACTAATTGCTCGTGAGGCTTGACTATACAACACCCAAACAGTTGTTGTATTCAAGATAAATTCAATACATAACTTGATTTAGTGTGAAAACTAGTTAAAATGCTGAACACAAAGTTAGACTCAATATCTAATCCGTTAATAACTCTTTGGTTCGTAAGTAAGGCAGACATGAAGTGAAAACACAACATGATCAATAAGACCCCAAAACACCACAACAGTTTGCTGGCGACAATAGCAAGAGTGAACCACCTGATCCCTTCCCGAACTCAGAAGTGAAACCTCTTAGCGCTGATGGTAGTGTGGCATTTGCCATGTGAGAGTAAGTCATCGCCAGCTTTTAAATCTAAACACCCCTAACCTAACGGTTAGGGGTGTTTTTTTGGCAAAGAGTTTTATGTACTGTTCTTTTATTAAAATTATTATTCAAATTCTATGAAACAATTAGATTGGCAAGATGAGGCTTAATTTTTCAATAAGTTAAAAGATCGCTATGTAGACGGATTGGAGTTCTGCAGAATAGCCTATGATCTATTTGAATATGTTAAAGAGCACGATCGAGATGGTTATGAGTTAAGTAAAAGACCTCGTAATATAAAAGAATTAATAGAAGAAATTCTTCCAATTTCAGTATATGTAAGAACTAAATATAGATTAGGAAATTATATTCAAGTTTGTTGGACATCACGTGCAGCATGTTTTGATGCTGAAATTAAAGTAATGGAGGAAAGTTATTTCCTAGAAGTAACTTGTGCTGTAAAGAATATTTGGTAAGAGAATTATTAAATAAGCAGGGGTATTGTTATGCAGCTGATGGAGTTAAGAAGATTGGTAAGAATATAAATACAGAATGTATTAGCTATGATAATCCTAGTTTTATTGAACATTTTGTAGATTTAATTGCTCTAAGAATCCATAAGAAAATGAGAAAAAATTATCCAGAAAACACAATTTTAGTTATTTGTGGCTTTGTTGCATAAATAAATTTTATCCCCATACATGTTAGATGAATACAGAATCAAAAAGCCGATACAAAACAACGAACTGGTCTGAGTACAATCAGGCTTTACGTCAACGGGGTGCTTTCACCATTTGGTTTGATCCCCAAATGCAATGGTCTGCAACACCTACTGGAAAAAAAGGACGTCAACCTACCTACACTGATATAGCAATTCAATTTGCCCTGACGATACGAAACCTGTTCCAACTGGCTTTACGCCAAACACAAGGTTTCATTCAAAGCCTTTTTCAAATGGCTCACCTCGACTGGAATGTTCCAGACTTCTCAACATTGAGTCGGCGAGCAGATAAGCTCCAGCCACTTCTACATAAATCAGCAAAAAATCCACAGGAAGACTTGCATATTTTAGTTGATAGCACAGGGATCAAAGTTACAGGTGATGGGGAATGGGTGCGTAAAAAACATGGCGTAAACCAACATCGTCAATGGCTGAAATTACATCTTGCGACAGATGCAAACAGTGGAGAAATACAAGCGGTTGAAGTCACGACCTGCCAATATGGTGATGCTGAAATGCTCCAACCTCTTTTAGATCAAATTGATGAACCCATTGCATCTGTCAGGGCTGATGGTGCTTATGACACAGTGAATTGTTATGATGCGATTTTGAAACGGCAAGCAAATGTAATTATCCCTCCTCGTTCCAATGCTGCTTTATGGGCAGAAAATGAAATTGGTAAAGCAAGGAATCATGCAGTACAAGGCTGTTGGGACAAGGGTCAAAAGCAGTGGAAACGAGATATTGGTTATCATCGACGATCCCGAATAGAGACTAAAATGTTTGCCTTGAAACGACTTGGACAAGGTGTATCTAGTCGATGCTTTAATCGTCAGGTGGTTGACTTGCAAATAAGAGTCGATATTTTGAATAAATTTACTCAACTTGGTACAGCTAAAACGGTGGCTGTTGCATAAATATCTGAAGATTAGAACAAC
The DNA here is from genome assembly GCF_002165255.2 of Acinetobacter sp. WCHA45. Lineage (NCBI taxonomy): Bacteria > Pseudomonadati > Pseudomonadota > Gammaproteobacteria > Moraxellales > Moraxellaceae > Acinetobacter > Acinetobacter sp. WCHA45. The sequence continues at coordinate 25,682 of NZ_CP028561.1, forward strand.
TCTACCTTTCGTCTATTTGTGCAACAAAGCCGTTATTTGTTGCGAGTTAGATATAGGCTATTTTTCAAAAGAATGGAATATTTTAGAAGAAAAAGTTAGAGCTTTAAATATTGAACATAATTTCAAAGAGATTTTTATATATGATAGCTCTACTGAAAAATCATTTACTATGAGTTAAATTGAGTCAATTTATAGTTTTAGGAAAATGATTATGAAACTCAACTCTTTTTCTCCACTGCCTGAAGATGATGAAGAATTGCATCTCCCTGAGCTAGTGTATTGGGCATCCCTTGGTGATGTGGAACAAGTCGAGCAATTATTGGTAGAGGGAATAGATCCAAACCAGACCGATGATGAAGGTTATAGCGCGCTTCAAGCTGCTGCCGAGAATGATCATTTAGCTGTCGTGAAGCTACTGGTGAGCAAAGGGGCTAATGTCGCTTATAAAGGTGAATACACCGCCTTACAGCTTGCTGAAATGGCAGAAAATACCGATGTGGTTGTCTATCTAAAAACTCTTTAAATCACGCATAAAATGATAAATAAAAAGAAGCCCCATCATCCTGACGGGGCTTCTTAGTATTCAGCTTATTGTCGTTTATATTCCTTATGAACGACCGCTTCCTGCGTATTTTGTTATTTTCAATGAGACTTCCTGTCTCTCTATGCTTTATATGATATGTGAAAACTTTAGAATGGGATATTCGCCAATCGCTGAGATTATTGTAGGTTTTGGCGTACATCAATCGGGAATGATGAAATGATAAGCGATAAAAAACGGAATCTATAGATTCCGTTTCTCAGCTTATTAGGATTTAGAAATGAACATCTAAACCGATATAAGGACCTTTAAAATTAAATTTAAGATCGTTTTTTTCGTAGTCATCTAATTTAATGTCTAAGATACGGTAGCCAGCTTTCAAGCCAACATCGACCAACAGATTATCAATAAAGTTATATTGTAATTCTGCTTGCGCATCGGTAATTTTAGTATCATTAAAGTTGCTATATAAGAGTTCTGCTTTGGCACTTAGACCAGTAAACGGCAGTTTTACACCCGCCGATCCATAGATCACAGGAACAGTTTTATCGATGTCTGTTTTGCTTAAACCGAGTGTTTTAACATCACCATTTAAACTGGTTGCGCCTAAACCAATATCTGCATTTACGATAGTATCCAAGATTTCATAATATAAAATGAAATCGGTATGGTCTATGTTCAAGTCATAAACTGGCTGACCTGCAACTTCATTTTCAGTTTGTGATTTTAAATTCACATAGCGAATTTTTGCATTTGGAATGAGTGGAATCGGGTGCTCAAATGCAAGCGAAATTTGAGCTGAGCCTTTACGGTCTAAATTATATTCTCGAGAGTTTGCGTAAGGATCCAATAGAAGATTATCTACGCCAGTTTGGTTGGATAAAGACGTTGTATTATTGGGTTGAACTTGATTCTTACCATCATAAGACCAATAGCTTGCATCTGCTTTCACGCCAATTACATCTGCTTGTGCTAGATCACACAGACTTGTCCCTAAAGCTAAGATTGATATTTTTAATATTTTCATTCAATTGTCCTAATTCATATCAAAAACCGTAATGAATTGTTGTGAATTCATCAGTGATTGGGCGAATCATATAGTGATATTTGAAAATATACAGTAGTCTAATTTTAAATTTTAATTATGGGATGAAGAATAATGACCGATGCACAAAATGTTGTGGATTATCCTTTGTATGTTGCAGGGAAAGCAGTAGCGACAGGTCAGTGGTTAGAAGTTCATGATAAATATACTAATACGGTCTATGCTCGAGTTGCGTTAGCAGATGAAAAAGTGTTGGAAAAAGCAATTTCTGCTTCAGTTAAAGCTGAGGTAGATATGGCGACGCTTAAGCCATTTGAAAAACAAAAAGTTCTATTACATTGCGTTAAACGTTTTAATGAATTACGTGAAGAATTGACAGAAATATTGATTATTGAGGGGGGTAAGCCGCGAGGTGCCGCAAGTGCCGAAGTGGAACGTCTGATAAATACGTTCCAATTGGCTGCAGATGCGGTCACACAACTTGATGATGGTCGAATGTTGCCTTTGGCAGTAACGCCTGCGGCTGCTCGTTTTCGAGGTATGGTTAAGCATGTGCCAATTGGTGCAGTTTCGCTGATTAGCCCATTTAATTTCCCTTTAAATCTGGTTGCACACAAGATCGCACCTGCAATTGCAGCAGGTTGTCCATTTGTATTGAAGCCTGCGAGTTTGACACCGATCAGTGCATTAATGATTGCCAAAGTTTTGGCGGAAACTGATTTACCAAAAGGCTCATGGTCAGTGTTGCCTTGTGATCGCCAAGCAGCGGATATTTTGGTAACAGATGATCGTTTTAAATTACTCAGCTTTACGGGGTCAGATCAGGTTGGTTGGGACATGAAAGCGCGTGCAGGGCGCAAGAAAGTTACTTTGGAACTGGGTGGCAACGCTGCGGTTCTGATCGATGCAGATACCGTGATTGATGAGGCGCTGATTGATCGTTTGATCAGTGCCGCTTATGGGCATGCAGGGCAAGTTTGTATCAGTGTGCAGCGGATTTTAGTGCATGCTGATCTTTATGTGGAAGTGAAAAAGAAACTGATTGCGAAACTGAAAAAAATTAAAGTAGATGATCCAAAGCTCAATACCACATTGGTAGGTCCGATGATTAAGGAAGCTGAAGCTGTTCGCCTGAAAAAATGGGTTGATAAAGCCGAGAAAAAAGGGGCAAAGGTTCTGACGGGAGGACATTTACAAGGTGTATTATTTGAACCGACTTTACTGGAGAATGTTGATGCCAAACTAGAAATCTATAAGGATGAAGCATTTGGCCCCGTTGCCATTTTAGAAAAATTTAAAGAGTTTGAGCAGGGTATTAATACAATTAATCAAAGTCGTTTTGGTTTACAGGCAGGGGTATATACGCAAAATCTGAATAAAATGCTGTATGCATGGGATCATTTGCATGTTGGTGGAGTCATCATTAATGATGTGCCTACATTCCGTGTCGATAACATGCCGTATGGCGGTGTGAAAGACTCAGGCTTAGGTCGCGAAGGAATTCACTCAGCGATTCGTGATATGCAAGAAGAACGCTTGCTCGCAATTAAACAATAAAATAGAAGTTCAAGCGGAGTTCTGGCTTCGCTTGATTAGGTTGTATACTTGATTTTATAAATTGACTGTAAGGTCAAAATTTCATTCAGTTAAAAAATAATCAGTTATTTAAAAAACATAATTTTTCAGACAGAAATTACAGTAAAAAGAAATAAAAACAGGTATTGTTCGGCTATTAAAAAGCAGAAAAACAAAATCCAATCTTTAAGGAAGATGGTTTGGTTTTTGCTTGTTTGTTCATGAAAATGAGAGGCCCAAAAGGTTGGAATTTCATGCAAGCAAAACAATATTTTTTATGGCACTTTTCATGTCTGTTGGATAATAAAACCTAACGCAGTATGAAAAATGCCAGCGGTATATATTTAGGTGTCATATGGCAGATTCTCGTGAAAACTGGACATCACGATCTGGTTTTATTATTGCAGCCGTTGGTTCGGCTGTAGGTTTAGGTAATATTTGGCGCTTTCCTTATGTTGCCTACGAAAATGGTGGTGGTGCGTTTCTTATTCCGTATTTACTCGCACTAATTACGGCTGGTTTACCTCTTTTATTTTTAGATTATGCGACTGGACATCGTAGTACAGGCTCACCCCCTAAAGCATATCGTGCTTTATTTAAAGGTGGTGAAACACTAGGTTGGTGGCAAGTCTGTGTCTGTATCATTATTGGTTTGTACTATGCTAGCGTACTGACGTGGGCGGGAAGTTATGTGTATTTCTCGATTGGTCAGGCGTGGGGCAGTGACCCAGAAAGTTTCTTCTTTAATACGTACTTACAGACCTCGAAAGCAACTGGCTTTGATTTGCAGTTTGTCAGCCATTTATTTTGGCCAATTGTTGGGATTTGGGCGCTGACCTTAGTGATTTTGTATGGTGGTGTTAAAAAAGGTGTTGAATTATCAAATAAGATTTTCATGCCTTTGTTATTCGTCCTGTTCACAGTTCTGGTAATTCAATCATTACGTTTACCTGGTGCCGCTGAAGGCTTAAATGCATTCTTCACGCCGAACTGGTCTGCGATGATGGACTATAAAGTGTGGCTGGCGGCGTATGGCCATACATTCTTCTCGCTATCCGTTGGCTTCGGGATCATGGTGACATACTCCTCTTACTTAAAGCCGAAAACCAATTTAACAGGTTCGGGGTTGATCGTTGGTTTTGCCAATGCTTCAACTGAGATCTTGGCCGGTATTGGTATTTTTGCAGCATTGGGTTTTATGGCTCATACCGCGGGTAAAGAAGTACAAGATGTCGTCAGTGGTGGTATTGGTCTGGCATTTATTGCCTTTCCAAAAATCATTTCAAGCTTGGGTGCAGGTGCAGATTTATTTGGTCTATTGTTCTTCTCTTCGCTTTTTGTCGCTGGTATTTCTTCCATGGTCAGTATCTTGGAAGTACCGATTGCAGCCATGCAAGATAAGTTAAAATGGAGCCGCAAGAAAGCAGTAACCATCATTGGTGGTGGTAGCGCACTCGTTTCAGTTATCTTATTTTCAAGCGTAAATGCGATTAAACTGGTTGATATTGTGGATCACTTTATCAATAACATCGGGATTATTGGTGGTGCATTATTATCCATCATCAGTGTGGCTTGGTTTAAGCGTTCAGCTTTAATCGAACTTCGTGATCATGTGAACCGTATTTCGACGATTCAATTGGGTAAAGGTTGGGATTTCACTTTAACTGTGATCACCTCTTTGATCTTATTAACCACATTGAGCATGACTGTGTTTAACTTGGTCAAAAATGGTTACGATACGTATAGCATGAGCTTGCAAGGTATCTTTGGGTGGGGCAGTGTGATTTTCTGTGCTGTCGTTGCAGTTATACTCAGCAAAATGAAAGATCGCTAGGAGCGCAGTTATGAATACTTCAGCAATCGTAATGATGATTATTTCAATGGTGTTTTTATGGGGTGGACTCGCTTTGTCGATTCGCCACCTGATGAAGAATCCAGAAGATTTAGATGATGTTCTTGAAGAAGTTAAAGATCATCATACGCTTTAAAATAGATTCAAAAACAGCAGGCTTTGAAGCCTGCTTTTTTATTTTGATTATGCCAATTTTTTAATTCGGCAATAATAGAAACCATCGCCAGAGTGCGCAGACGGTAATAATTGGCGACCATAAGTCTGTTCAATACCCCAATCCGCATTGATTTTAATTTCTTCGGCATTGGCATGTGCGGCGAAGAATGCCGCCATTTGCTGTTCATTCTCAGCTTTTAGAATGGAGCAGGTGATATACAACAGCGTTCCACCAACTTTGAGTTGTTGCCACATTTGTTGAAGAATCTGTTTTTGTAATTCAACCGTTTGTGCGATATCGGTTGATTGTCTGAGCAGACGAATATCGGGGTGGCGACGAATCACACCTGTTGCAGAACAAGGTGCATCCAGCACGATACAATCGACGGGTTCTGGTGTCTGCCAAGTGGTGGCATCAGCGGTAATAATCTCAACATTGTTGTCATTTAAGGCAAGACGTTCTAAATTTTCAGAAACACGCAATAAACGTTTGGCATCATGATCCAGCGCAATCAGTTTTTGAGGGTTAAAGCGCTCAACAATATGCGCAGTTTTGCCACCTGGTGCAGCACAGGCATCGACAACAACTTTATTATCTAAATTCGGTAAAAGCATCGCGCACAATTGGGCATGTTCATCCTGAACAGAAAAACCGCCTTCTTCAAAACCCGGTAAATGGGTAATATTGCCCGTTTGCTCCAAAACAATACCCACATCTGAAAGCGTGCAAGCACGAGCATCAATCTGCTCTTCGTCCAAAATCTCTAAATATTCGTTACGACTGACTTGGCGTTGATTGATGCGGAGAGTGAGTGGAGCGACTTGTTTTAAGGCTTGGCATAGAGTCTCTGCTTGCTCAGGCCAATCTTTTTTAAGTCGCTTGAATAACCAGCTTGGTAAACCATGCGTACTATTCAAAGCTGTTTGAAATTCCGCTGTTTCACGTGAAACACGACGCAGAATCGCATTCACCAAACCACTCATGGGTTCGAAACCGAGTTGCTTAGCCGCATTTACCGTTTCTGAAATCGCAGCATGTACCGGAATGCGCGTACATAAAATTTGATATAAACCTAGATATAAACAACTTTCGAGTGCTTCATTGTCTAATGGCTTTGTGAGCAACGGTAAGGTAATGGCTTTTAACGAATACCATTGGCGTAAACAACCTAAAGTAAGCTCATGATATAAACCACGGTCACGTTCAGAAACGATATTGATATGTTGATTTAAAACGGAAGACAAAGATTGCCCATTTTGAACAGCCAAAAGTGTTTTGATCACTTGCGCACGCAGGTTCAAATTTTTTGCAGATGATTGATTCGATTGGCTCATGGAAGAATTTGTCCAAGATGTAATTTTTGGGTTTGAGCTATTTGAACTGGATTGAGGGCTTTAGCACCTGGCCATTGCAAACTGGTTAAGCACACTGTGCTATTGTCGCCACAGGCAACATGTACGCCTTGTTTATCAATTGCTATGATTTCACCCAATTGAGCATCCGTTTTACTGTGTTCAGATAGGATCGAATTCCAAACCCTTAAAGCATTGCTTTCATCCAGTTGGATAAAAGCCACGGGCCAAGGATTAAAAGCCCGAATATTACGATCGATTTGACTAGCATTCACACTCCAATCAATCCGAGCTTCTGCTTTAATCAATTTATGTGCATAGACGGTGAGTGCTTCATCTTGTACTTCACGTTTTTCGATAAAATCCTGCAAGCTTTGCTCTGATTCAAGCACGGTACAAATCGCTTCTGCACCCTGAATGGCCAGTTTGTCATGCAATGTGGCAGAGGTATCTTCCGCAGTAATTGGGCAATAGGTTTTATACATCATATCGCCCGTATCTAAACCTGCCGCCATTTGCATGATGGTGATACCTGTTTCAGCATCTCCTGTTGCGATTGCACGTTGAATCGGAGCTGCTCCACGCCAACGAGGTAATAGAGAACCGTGAATGTTTAAACAACCGTACTTTGGGGTATCTAAAACGGCTTGTGGCAAGATCAGACCGTAAGCAGCGACTACCATGACATCAGCGCCTAGAGCAGCGAGTTCTTGTCGAGCTGCCAAGCCTTCTTCGGTAGACGCTTTAAAATTCAAAGGTTGGTAAACGGGTAAATCGTGTTCAAGTGCAAGTTGCTTTACAGGCGATGGCGTTAATTTTTGTCCACGACCTGCCTTACGGTCAGGCTGGGTATAAACCGCGATAATCTGGTGCGGGGTTTTTAATAATGCCGCCAATGCGGTTGCCGCAAATTCAGGCGTACCAGCAAAAATGATCTTCACAAAGATAATCCACAGAAAAATTGCCCCAAATTATAAGCCAAAAAGCCACTAGCCCCTAATTAGGTGAAAGGAATTGTCTTTGAACAAAAAAAGATAGGTTCGCTGGTCATCAGTTAAACGATAACTTGTAGTATGATGGGAAAAGCTCAGTATCATTTCGCCAGAGAGAATGTCCTATTCATCTCGAGCACAAACTTGTTGGGAATAAAAAATGCCTGATTATCGTTCGAAAACATCAACACATGGAAGAAATATGGCTGGCGCGCGCGGTTTATGGCGTGCGACAGGTATGAAAGATGAAGATTTTGGCAAACCAATTATTGCGGTCGTCAACTCATTTACCCAATTCGTTCCAGGTCACGTGCATCTTAAAGATTTAGGGCAACTGGTTGCACGAGAAATTGAAGCTGCTGGTGGTGTAGCGAAAGAATTTAATACCATCGCGGTAGATGATGGTATTGCGATGGGGCATGACGGCATGTTGTATTCATTGCCATCACGTGATTTGATTGCGGACTCAGTTGAATACATGGTCAATGCCCATTGTGCCGATGCCATGGTGTGTATCTCGAACTGTGACAAGATCACACCGGGAATGCTGATGGCTGCAATGCGCTTGAATATCCCAGTGGTGTTCGTGTCTGGCGGTCCGATGGAAGCGGGTAAAGTCAAATTCCGTGGTGATGAAAAGGCAATCGACTTAGTTGATGCCATGGTCGTTGCAGCAGATGAAAGCTATACCGATGAAGAAGTTGCAGCATTTGAGCGTTCGGCATGTCCGACGTGTGGTTCATGTTCGGGTATGTTTACTGCAAACTCAATGAACTGTCTAACTGAAGCTTTGGGTTTATCATTGCCGGGTAATGGTTCTATTGTTGCAACTCACGCTAACCGTGAAAAATTGTTCTTAAAAGCGGGTCGTTTAGTGGTTGAACTAGCGAAACGTTATTATGAACAAAATGACGACAGCATTCTGCCACGCTCAATTGCAACCAAAGCCGCTTTTGAAAATGCGATGACTTTGGATATTGCAATGGGTGGTTCTACCAATACCGTATTGCATTTGCTTGCTGCTGCACATGAAGCAGAAGTTGATTTCACTATGGATGATATCGACAATTTATCTCGTAAAGTACCTGTATTGTCTAAAGTTGCACCTGCAAAGTCGGATGTGCATATGGAAGATGTACACCGTGCTGGGGGTATCATGGCGATCTTGGGTGAACTCGATCGTGCAGGTTTGTTGCAAACCTCAGTTCCAACTGTACATGAAAAAACCTTAAAAGATGCCTTAGACAAGTGGGATATTATCCGCACTGAAGATGCAGATGTTTATGAGTTCTATCGCTCATCACCGGGTGGTGTTCCAACTCAAGTGGCATTCTCACAAAACCGTTATTATTCAACTTTGGATGGTGACCGTGAGAAAGGTGTGATTCGTAATGCTGAACATGCTTTCTCTAAAGATGGTGGTTTGGCAGTCCTTTATGGCAACATCGCTTTAGATGGTTGTATCGTCAAAACTGCGGGTGTGGATGAATCGATTCTTAAATTCACGGGTACAGCGCGTGTTTTTGAAAGCCAAGATTCAGCGGTTGAAGCGATTTTAGATCATAAGATCGTGGCAGGTGACATCGTTGTCATTCGTTATGAAGGCCCACGTGGTGGTCCAGGCATGCAGGAAATGTTGTACCCAACCAGTTACTTGAAGTCGAAAGGTTTGGGTAAGGACTGTGCGTTGATTACTGATGGTCGCTTCTCTGGTGGTTCTTCAGGTTTATCAATTGGTCACGTGTCTCCAGAAGCAGCGGAAGGTGGTGCAATTGGTCTGGTTGAAGATGGTGATACTATCCAAATTGATATTCCGAATCGTACCATTCACCTTGATGTTGATGATGCAACCATGGCGCACCGCCGTACAGCTCAAGAAGCCAAAGGTTGGCATCCAGCGGAAGAGCGTAAGCGAAAAGTTTCAAAATCTTTGAAAATTTATGCTTTGCATTCAACCAGTGCTGCGAAAGGTGCTGTACGCGTTCTGTAAACTATTGCTAAGCGACAATGTTTATCATCCCTCTTTATTACGATAAAGAGGGACTTTTTTCTGATTTTATAAGATACTCATTATACTTATTTGCTCACTTGTTTGAATTCAAGTTAGAGAAAGCTTATCCATTCATCACTTTATAATCATTAGAGGCGATCGACATGTCTTTGTTACGTCGTTGGTTTGATCCCATCCGATCGAGTTGGTTCTATCAAAAACCTTCTCGTCAGGCGGTGTTGCCCACGGAACAGGGTTTAAGTATTTACCTGCGTTTAGACGATGTTTATAGCTATCTTGCAGTACAACAGCTTGATCAGCTCAATGAAATTTTGAGTGATGAACTAAAACCTTTAAAAGTGATTATTTCAAGACAGGGTGCCGAGCCTCCTAATGGTATGTCAGAACAAGATTGGCAGAGTTATTGTTTGAATGATGCTAAAATTCTCGCCAAACAACATCGGTTTGGTTTCGATGAAACCCCTGAAATACCTAGTCCAGAAGCATTACAACAAGCAGAAATAATTCTAAAAAATACCCCTCTGAGAGAACACAATTTTTTACATTTACTCGAAGATGTATTCCACATGTTATGGCAACAACAATATGGGAAATTACGTACTCTTTATGCGATGGCAAGTCAGCATCAAACACCTCAAGATTATCCTGAACGTATTTTTAAAGATGTGCCTGTTGCAGCCAGTTACTTCGAATTTGGTGAGCGTAAATATCAGGCCGTTGATGATTTATTACGCCTTACACGCCGTTTGAAACAACAAAAATTACTCACCGGAAATCCAATTTTTCTGATTAATCATATTGAATGGCGTGAGCATCTCATTAATGATGGTGAGTCACTGACAGAAGTCCAAAGCTTACATCCAGAATTAGATCTGTATATTGCACTTGAAGACCCGATGAGTTGGCTATTATTGGCTTATATCAAAGAAGAACTGGCCAATTATTATAATATTCAATTGAGCGTTTATCCGCTGAGCTATCATGGGCGAGATTGGTTTGACTGGAGTTTGGCGACCCGTGTTTCCAAACGTACACAGGTGGCATTCACCCCATTCTGTCGGCCTACTAAAGAAGCAACTTATGAAATGGCAAAACTATTTTATAGCGTGCCTGAAGAAGAACTGATCGATTGTATTCATGAGATATTGCAAGGTGTTTGGACGCGTGGCAAAGATCTTTCTTTCAAAACCCACTTTCAACGTATGCAGAAGCGTTTAGAGATTGACAACATTACCGAACAGGATGTTGAAGCTTTGTTGAAACAGAATGATGAACTCTGTCAGCAAAAGCATCAGCCAGATTTTCCTGTACTGGAATTACGTATAGATGGACAGAGCTATGTTTTTAATAGTTTGTATCGAGTTTGGATGATTGAAAGTATTATCAGCAATGTTTTGGAAGATAAATATAAGCAGGAAAGTCGGGAATAAATAAAAAGGCAGTCGAAGCTGCCCACGATGCTAATGTTTATCTTTTAAACTGAATAACAGGTTCAGGAAAATCGCAGCAAAAGTTGCGGTTCCAATTCCCCCTAAATTAAAGCTACCAAACAGTAATTCAAAGTTACCTGCACCTAAAATAATAGTGACAGATGCAACAATAAGGTTTTTATTATTAGAAAAATCGACTTTATTTTCGATCCAGATTTTTGCACCTGCAATGGTAATTAAACCAAATACTACGATCGAAGCACCCGTAAGGACTGCTGTCGGGATCGTACTAATCACTGCGCCAAATTTAGGAGACAGCCCCAAGAAAATTGCAAATACGCCAGCGATTACAAATACAATCGTAGAATAAACACGGGTGACTGCCATCACACCAATATTTTCACCATAGGTGGTCATACCCGGTGCACCAACACTACCCGATAACGTTGTGGCCAAACCATCCGCAACAAAAGCTTTACCCAGTTGAGGTGTAAGATCTTCGCCTGTCATTGAACCGACTGCTTTGATGTGACCTAGATTTTCAGCGACTAAAATCAATGCAACGGGAGCAATAATTAAAATTGCATTTAAATCAAAAGTTGGGTGTGAAAAAGTTGGGATACCAAACCATGGTGCTGCTGCGATTTGGGAGAAATCAATCGGTTTACCAAATCCTAGAATATTTGTTGCAACCACATATACGGCATAAGCAATCAATAAACCCACTAACAGTAATAAACGTTGTAATAAGCCCTTGGTAAATACAGCAATAATGCCCATGCTTAATACAGTGATGAGTGCCATCCACATTTCAAAAGGCTGTCCAGCAACGCCTTTAATAGTAACGGGTGCAAGGTTGAGACCAATAATCATCACCACAGCGCCTGTGACAACAGGTGGCATGAGTTTCTCAATCCAACGCGTGCCTGTGAGCATGACCGCAAAACCGATCAAGGCATAAAAAATACCACAGGCAACAATTCCACCAAGCGCAACTGCAAGGTTTGGATTGGCTCCTGACCCAGTAATATGACCAGTTGCGGCTGCAACGACACCAATAAATGCAAAGCTTGAGCCTAAATAACTTGGAACACGACCACCCGTGATCAAGAAGAAAATAATAGTACAAATCCCTGACATTAAGATGGCAAGGTTAGGGCTAAAGCCCATCAGAAGGGGGGCAAGAACAGTTGCACCAAACATTGCAAATGCGTGTTGTACCCCTAATACCGCACTTTGTAAGGGCGGTAAATATTCATTTGTCGCGACAGGGCGATGATCAATCTTTCCCTGATACGGCTGCCATTTTGGAAACCAATTTGACATAGATGAGACTCATTATGTGATATCAGCGGGTATGATACCCTGTCTTAAAACGAGCTTTCACCTATAAGTCATTGAGAATATTGCCAGATCATGTTTTTTACATCTGTATTTTTACCTTTTGGTAAAATGTGTTTCAAAATAAACTATCGTATTTATTATTTATTTTTTTCTAAATTATTTGAAAAGTTAACTATCTTATTTAAAAAATATTTTCTAATTTTTTTCTAAAAATGGAATGTTTTGCCAATCTTGCCATCAACACCTGTGATTTATGTTGATGGCAAGGCTCTTATTTAGCCAGTATTGCGCAAACCTGCCGCAATGCCTGCAATACTCACCATTAAGGCATGATCGACAGGGCTATGCTCGGTTTGATGCTCGGCTAAATACAGACGACGGCGTTTCATCAGCTCTGCTTGTAATAAATGCAGAGGCAATAAATATGGTTTCCGCACCTGCATAGATTGGTCAAGCACTTCATTATTACTCAAAAGCTTAGACTCCCCTTTAAGACTGAGCAAGGTATCTACAGCATTTTGTAGGCGTTGGCGTAATTCAACCCCCAAGTTTTTTAAGTCCTGATCTTGGGTGAGATGAGATTCATAGTACAACGCAATATCTGCATCAGATTTGGATAAAACCATTTCCAGCATATCAATTAAAGTTTGGAAATACGGCCACTGTTCAAGCATTTCATTTAAGGTATTTTGGTGTTGTCCATGTACCTGATTGATCGCCGTGCCTGTACCCAACCAAGCGGGCAGCATCAAGCGGATTTGTGTCCATGCAAATACCCAAGGAATCGCTCGAAGAGATTCTATGCCACCGCTGACTTTGCGTTTGGCTGGGCGTGAACCAAGCGGTAGCATTTGTAATTCTAACTCAGGCGTGACCGTGCGTAGATAACTGACAAAATTCGGATTTTCACGCACAGTTTGTCGATAAACCTGTACCGATAAATCAGTCATTTGATTCATCAAATCACGCCATTGTTTCTTTGGCTCTGGCGGTGGCAATAACGTTGCTTCTAATGTTGCCGCTGTATAGATTTCCAAATTTTGTAGCGCGATGCCTTCTAAACCAAATTTAAAGCGAATCATTTCACCCTGTTCAGTGACACGAATTGCTCCAGAGATTGAGCCTGGTGGTTGTGAGAACAAGGCTTGTTGTGTTGGTGCACCGCCACGACTGATTGAACCGCCACGACCATGAAATAGAGTCAATTGCACCCCATGTTCTCGAGCGACAGCGGTGAGTTCTTCTTGCGCACGATATTGTGCCCAGTTTGCCGACATAAAGCCCGCATCCTTTGCCGAGTCTGAATAGCCGATCATCACTTCATGTTTGCCTTGAATATGCTGTTTATACCAATGCATATTGAATAAGGTATTCATGGTTTTGGCTGCACCATCAAGATCTTTTAAGGTTTCAAATAAGGGCACCACTCGGAGAGGATCTTGGATACCAGCTTCTTTTTGTAAGAGTAAAACAGCTAAGACGTCACTTGGATATTCTGCCATCGAAATAATATAAGCACCCAAGCTCTCAGTTGGTTGTTCAGCCAAAGTGCGCATGGTCGCAAAGACTTCAAGCACATCAGGATGTTGAATCAAGCTGCCTTCGGGTTCATTGAAATATTTAGGCAGTAAAGGGCGTTTACTTTGTAGTTCCTGAATCAGGAAGTTTTGACGAGCCTGTTCAGTCCATGATTCAAAATTGCCTAGACCTAGATATTCAGTAATCGCTGAAATGGCTTGACGATGTCGACCTGATTCTTGGCGAATATCGAGTTTGAGTAACTCAATTCCAAAACAATTGATTCGGTATATAAAATCAAGCAATTGCCCATTGGCGATTTCAGCGAGGTTACTCTCGATTAAGGAGCGATAGCAGAGTAATAAGGGCTGTAATAATTCATCTTTATTTCGAATGATCTGACTATCATCAGCTTCATGGCCTTGTAAGCGTTGCCCCAACCAATAGCGGGTGGCTTTTAAACGTTCACGGGTGTCGCGCAGATATTCACGATACGGTTCAGGGTGTTCATAGCCTAATGCTTGAGTCAGTTCCTCAGAACAACTTTGAATAGATAATTCCCAACGTAGATTTTCAATATCACGTAGATATAAATCAGCTGCCTGCCAACGTGATAACCATAATACTTCTTGGGTGACTTGATGGGTGACATTGGGATTGCCATCACGATCACCGCCCATCCATGAGGCAAAGCGAATTGGCGCGATATTGAGCGGTAAGTTTTGTTCACAATGCTGTTGAGTCAGTTCATTCAGCTCACGAATAAACTTAGGTACAGCATTCCACAAAGTTTGTTCAATCGTCGCAAAGCCCCACTTTGCTTCATCGACAGGGGTCGGGCGATGTTGGCGAATTTCGTCTGTCTGCCAAGCTGAACTGACCAATTGTTTCAGGGTGGCGATGGTTTGTTGGCGTTCACGAGGTGTTAGTTTTTGCTGATCCAGTTGAGATAGGCAATCGGTAATATCATCATATTTTTGAATCAAGGTACGACGACTGACTTCGGTTGGATGCGCTGTAAGTACCAATTCAATTTTTAAATCGCAGATTTGTTCGAATAATTGTTTTGAGTTGATCTGTTCAGTTTTGAATTTTTCAAATAAATGTGACAAAGGATTTGGATTAGGGGCTTGTTCGTCAAACTCAGCCTGACGACGACTACGCACTACATGATATTGTTCCGCAATGTTGGCGAAGTTCAGAAAATGTGAGAATGCTCGAGTCAGCGGCAAAATCTCTTCATCTTTTAAACCGAGAAACAATTGTTCGAGCTGTTTTTCTGCTTCGATCTGGCCGTCACGTGCACCTTTGGCTAATGCGCGAATTTGTTCAATCTGATTAAACAAATCTTGCCCAGCATGTTGCTTTAAGGTCTCTCCAAGTAAATTGCCGAGTAAGCGGACATCTTCACGTAATGGAGCAGTGATTTGCTGAATCATTCTAATTCTCCTGTTGTTCTCACTCGACTATAGCGCGATTGGGAGACATTCCAAGAGCAGAACGTAAAAAAATGTGAATTTTCTCTAAATTGTCGGTTGATATTTAAGCAAAAAAATCTCGATGGCATGTTGAATGATCTGATCGATTTCATCCGCCGTGGGCACTGGGGCTAGACCCAGTAACACCTGTTGATGACGGATACCTAACATCAGCGAGATGATTAGCTCTGTTTGCTTGAGTGGCGCGTCTGCCTGAATAAATTTAAAGGCGATAGCTTGCTCAAAAAAACCACACCAGACATTACACATACGTGTGTGTGAGGCATCAAAAAACTGCTGGGTGAGCGGGCTTTGTTCAGCAGCAAGTTCAAACAGCACCCGATCCAGCTTCAGCGCTTCAGGCAGGTAAATAATGCCCAGGGCGCGCTGGCACATTAAATACAATGCCTGCCTAAAGTCGGACTCAGGTGTGAGTTCAAACTGCTTTGCCCGAATGGACTCCTCACAGCTCTCCTCAATCGCACAGGTAAACAGATTGGCCTTGTCCTGAAAATGGTTGTACACCGTGAGTTTGGTGACAGCCGCCTCTTTGGCAATCTGGTCCATATTGGTGGCGTGATAGCCCATTTTTAGAAAAATAGATTTTGCAGCTTGCAAAATTCTGGCTCTTTTTTCTAAATCTTTGGGACGACCACTGGTTGTCTGCATGTTGTCGTTCTCTTTTAATTCAGTTGAAAATCAGTGTTCTCTATTTAATTTTTAATTAATGTACTCATGAGTATATTAATTAAAAATTAAACAATTTATGATAATGCCCATATCACGCCCTAAAAATCAATTTGAATAAGAGCGCAAAATAGATGAATCAGATCAATCGTATCATATTGGGGTTAGTCATTGTCAGTAGTGTCATCCTCAGCGCATGTCAGAAAGAGATGCCCAAAACTGAGGAAATTCCTTATGTTATGGTGACGCAGCCGAGTAGCAACCATATTGACCAGAAAAGCTATGCAGGTGATGTGCAGGCCAGACAGCAGACCGCACTGGCATTCCGTGTCGGGGGGCAGATTACCGAACGTTATGCCGATGTTGGAGATCGGGTTAAGGTTGGGCAGGTGTTGGCAAAACTGGATGTGAAAGATGCCCAGTTGCAAATGAATGCGGCCAAAGCCCAACTGGACAGTGCACAGGCCGCCGCAAAAATTGCATTGGAAGAATATAAGCGTTATCAACAACTTTTGCCTGTTAATGCGGTCAGCCGTTCACAATTTGATGCTATTAAAAACCAGTATGAGTCGGCACAGGCAACACTGCAACAGGCCCGTTCAAACTATGAGGTTTCCTCTAACCAAACAGGCTATAACCAGTTGGTCTCCAATAAAAATGGGGTGATTACCCAACGCAATATTGAAACAGGACAGGTGGTGGCGGCAGGGCAGGCTGCCTATCAACTGGCGATTGATGGGGAGCGTGAGGTGGTGTTTGGTGTGCCTGAACAGGCAGTCAGTACCATTAAAGTCGGGCAGCCTGCCTGGGTCACCTTATGGTCTCAGCCAGAAGCACGTTTTGCGGCAAAAGTCCGTGAGGTCTCACCAGCCGCTGACCAGTCGCGTACCTTTACTGTCAAGGTCTCCCTGCTTGAAGGACAGTCCACGATTCAACTTGGACAAAGCGCACGAGTGTTCTTTGTGGCAAATGAAAACAATGTCCTGAGCGTGCCCTTATCCAGCGTCACTGCCAATGATCAACAAGCCTATGTCTGGGTGGTCAATCCCAATCAAACCTT
This sequence comes from Acinetobacter sp. WCHA45, assembly GCF_002165255.2. NCBI lineage: Bacteria > Pseudomonadati > Pseudomonadota > Gammaproteobacteria > Moraxellales > Moraxellaceae > Acinetobacter > Acinetobacter sp. WCHA45. The sequence goes on from NZ_CP028561.1 coordinate 42,724, forward strand.
ACGTAAAGTTCCTGTGACTTTGGGAACTTATAGCCGTGACAGTGTGCCTATTCTTTCAGGTCTAAAAGCTTCAGATTGGGTTGTGGTTGGTGGTGTACACCTGTTGCGTGATCAGCAAAAGATTCATCCTGTAGACCGTGATAATCGTGAAGTCACGGTAAAAGCGGGAGCCTGATTATGAAATTTAACCTTTCAGAATGGGCGCTTAAGAATAAGGGTATCATTCTCTACTTTATGCTGTTGCTGGGCATTGTCGGGGTGATGTCGTATTCCAAGCTCTCTCAGAGTGAGGACCCACCCTTTACCTTTAAGGTGATGGTGGTGCAGACCTATTGGCCAGGCGCAACCGCACAGGAAGTTGCAACGCTGGTGACAGATCGTATTGAAAAAGAACTGATGACCACAGGGCAATATGAAAATATTCGGGCATATTCACGGCCTGGGGAATCTATGGTCACGTTTATTGCTAAGGATTCCTATCGTTCTGAGCAGATTCCTGATATTTGGTATAACGTGCGTAAAAAGGTCAATGATGTACGTTCACAGCTACCAAGTGGCGTGCAAGGGCCATTTTTTAATGATGAATTTGGCGATACCTTCGGGAATATTTATGTCCTGACGGGCAAAGATTTTGACTATGCGGTAATGAAAGAATATGCCGATCGTTTGCAACTACAATTGCAACGGGTCAAAGATGTCAGCAAAGTCAATCTCGTTGGTCTGCAAGATCAGAAAATCTGGATTGAATTATCCAATACTAAAGCTGTTCAGCTCGGTGTACCCGTTACTGCAATTCAGGAAGCGATTCAAAAGCAAAATGATATGGCAGGTGCAGGTTTCTTTGAAACAGGTACTGACCGTATTCAAATTCGTGTCAGTGGGCATTTACATAGTGTCGATGACCTGAAAAAAATGCCGTTGTTGGTCGGGAATAAAACCATTCAATTGGGTGATGTTGCCGAAGTCTATCGTGGTTTCAGTGAACCTGCTCAGCCACGTATGCGTTTCATGGGCGAGAACGGCATTGGGATTGCGGTGTCGATGCGCAAAGGTGGAGACATCATTGCACTGGGCAAAAACCTAGAAACTGAATTTAATAGCTTACAAAAGAGCTTACCTTTGGGCATGAAACTGCAAAAGGTTTCAGATCAGCCTGTAGCGGTGCAACGCAGTATTCAAGAATTTTTAAAAGTTCTGGCTGAAGCGGTGATTATCGTTTTACTGGTGAGTTTCTTCTCGCTTGGTTTCCGTACAGGGCTGGTCGTTGCATTGTCGATACCGTTGGTACTGGCGATGACGTTTGCAGGGATGAGCTTATTTGATGTAGGGCTACACAAGATTTCTTTGGGTGCATTAATTCTTGCACTTGGTTTGTTGGTTGATGATGCCATTATCGCCGTTGAAATGATGGCGATTAAAATGGAGCAGGGTTACAGTCGATTAAAAGCGGCAGGTTTTGCTTGGCAAACCACCGCCTTTCCAATGCTCACAGGTACATTGATTACCGCAGCAGGTTTCTTGCCAATTGCCACGGCACAATCTGGAACAGGTGAATACACACGTTCTATTTTCCAGGTGGTGACGATTGCATTGATCGTGTCATGGATTGCTGCTGTTTTATTTGTTCCTTATTTAGGTGAAAAATTATTACCTGATTTCACCAAACAGAATCAACAAGCGGCATGGTATTTACGTTTATGGGCAAGGTTACGCAAGCAACCTGCACCAGTGGTTGAGTCGCATGGTCAGCATCATGATCCTTACCAATCCAAGTTCTATCAATCCTTCAGGCATATCGTCGAAATCTGTATTACCTATCGTAAAACGGTGATTGCTATTACGGTCGGTATCTTTGTATTGTCTGTTGCGATGTTTAAGTTGGTACCGCAACAATTCTTCCCACCATCGAATCGTGCAGAAATTCTGGTGGACTTAAAACTGGAGGAGGGGGCTTCACTAACGGCGACAGAACAAGCAGTACATAAGGTAGAACAATTCCTATCCAAACAAAAAGGGATTGATAATTATGTCGCTTATGTTGGAACAGGTTCACCACGTTTTTACTTACCTTTAGACCAACAACTTCCACAAGCCAGTTTTGCCCAGTTTGTGGTGCTGGCATCATCTTTAGATGATCGTGATGAAATCCGTCGTTCTTTAGAGACGCAAATCAAGCAGTTGTTGCCACAGGTTCGTACTCGTGTGTCTTTACTCGAAAATGGCCCACCTGTGGGTTATCCATTGCAGTATCGGGTCTCAGGTGAAGATCTGGCAACGGTTCGGGCAGAGGCACAAAAAGTGGCTAAAGTTTTAAGTGAAGATCCCAATACAACCAACGTACATTTAGATTGGGGCGAGCCAAGCAAAATTATTGCAATTGAAATTGACCAAGATCGTGCTCGTCAAATGGGTGTTTCCAGTGTTGATTTAGCTAATTTCCTAAACGCTTCTGTGACAGGGGCGGTGATGAATCAATATCGTGAAAAACGTGAACTCATTGAAATTCGTTTACGTGGTGATAAGTCGGAACGTGTTGAAGTGGCTTCGTTAGCAAATTTAGCTGTGCCAACCACCAAAGGCACCACTGTACCTCTAGCGCAAATAGCAAAAATTGAGTCACGTTTTGAAGAAGGTCTGATTTGGCATCGTAATCGTCTACCAACGATTACAGTCCGCGCGGATATTCGAACCAATTTACAACCTGCAACAGTGGTTCAGCAATTGGCAGACAAAATGCAAGCTTTACGTGCTGATTTACCCAATGGTTACTTAGTGGAAGTCGGTGGTACGGTTGAAGAGTCTGCAAAAGGTCAAAATTCGGTGAATGCAGGCATGCCATTATTCTTGGCTGTGGTGATGACTTTGCTGATGATTCAATTACGTAGTATGTCACGCGCAACGATTGTTTTATTGACAGCACCATTGGGTTTGATTGGCGTTGTTGCATTCTTACTTTTGTTCAATAAGCCTTTTGGTTTTGTCGCGATGTTAGGGACAATTGCTTTATCTGGAATGATTATGCGGAATTCATTGATCCTGATTGACCAGATTGAGCAGGACATTCAGGCAGGGCATGAACCGTGGGACGCGGTGATTGGTGCCACCATGCGCCGTTTCCGCCCAATTGTCTTAACCGCACTTGCCGCAGTACTTGCGATGATTCCATTATCACGCAGTATTTTCTTTGGTCCGATGGCGGTTGCGATTATGGGTGGCTTGATTGTGGCTACCCTGTTGACCCTGTTTTTCCTGCCTGCACTCTATGCAGCGTGGTTTAAGGTCAAGAAAGCAACACATCTATCATAATTATTTTGTGAATAAAGGTGCGAAATATTGAAAATTTCAATATAGTAGCACCTATATTTTAAGACCAAAAAATAATTGAATTTCATTGCATGACTGGTTTGGCAAAATGCAGTGAATGAGGTGATCTAGAGCATGGGGCAAGACAATATTGAGCAGCATCGCCGTTATGTGGCGATTTCGTACGTGTTCATGTTTCTTGCATTATTTACAATCGTGTTTGCAGTGTTTGCGTATCTGCTGGCACGAAAAGTTGCGACTGCGAATAATGCTGAAGTATGGATACACGCGCATGCACTGTGGATTATGCGTAATGTGCTGCTGTTTATTCTAATGGCTTTCTTTGCTGCCCTGTGGTTTATTCCACTGTTCTTTTTTGCATGGGATAGTGCATTGTGGGTGACAGGAATGACCGTTGCAGGTGTGATTTTCAGTGCAATCGCATGGTTGTTTTTATTAAATGCATGGATCAAAGGTGTTGCTAAGTATTTTAAAAATAAAGCGGTATTCTAATTTTATCGCTTTTTTATTGTGCTAGACCTTGTAAATTTATAGTAGTGCCCACATTAAGGCTCTGTTGACTTTGTTAATAAAATGTCAACAGAGCTTATTTATTTGTAGAGATTGAACCAATTCCGTGAGGAGCATCGCCAACCATGGCTAAACGTGATTATTATGAGGTTTTAGGCGTTTCGAAAACCGCAAGTGATGATGAGATTAAAAAAGCCTATCGTAAGTTGGCGATGAAATATCATCCAGATCGTAACCCAGACAATGCTGAAGCGGAAGAAAAGTTTAAAGAAGCAGCAGAGGCTTACGAAGTACTTTCTGATGGCGAAAAACGCAGCATGTATGATCGTGCTGGCCATAGCGCTTTTGAGGGCGGTTTTGGTGGCGGCGGTGGCTTCGGTGGTGGTTTTAGTGCAGAAGACATCTTTAGCCAATTTGGTGATATTTTTGGTGGTGCTTTCGGTGGTGGCGGTGGTCGCCAACAACAACGCCAACGTCGTGGCTCTGATCTTCGCTATGTGATGGAATTGACGCTTGAAGAAGCAGTCAAAGGCGTGAAAAAAACGATTACTTTTACTGCACCAGCGCCGTGTGAAACATGTGATGGTAAAGGTTCTAAGAATCCAAATGATGTTGAGACGTGTCGTACCTGCCATGGTGCTGGTCAAGTACGTATGCAGCAAGGTTTCTTCTCAGTTCAACAAACTTGTAGTACTTGCCGCGGGCAAGGCAAAATTATCAAAAACCCTTGTAATACCTGTCATGGTTCGGGTGTTGCCGATCGTCAACAAACGCTTGAAGTCACTATTCCTGCTGGTGTGGACAACGGCGATCGTGTTCGCTTAACAGGTAAAGGTGAAGCGATTCGTGATGGTCAAGCGGGTGATTTATACGTTGAAGTCGTAGTTCGTGAACACGAAGTCTTCCAACGTGACGGTGCAGATCTATATATGGATGTGCCAGTCAGTATTGCCGATGCTGCATTGGGCAAAGAAATTGAAATCCCGACGCTTGATGGTCGCGTCAGCTTAAAAATCCCAGAAGGTACTCAAACAGGTAAGCTATTCCGCTTACGTGGTAAAGGTGTTCGTCCTGTACGTAGCAGCATGGTCGGTGACTTATTGTGCCGTATCGTGGTAGAAACACCTGTGAATTTAAACAGTCGCCAACGTGAATTGTTGAAAGAATTACAAGCGTCGTTTGATGGTGATGGTCATGCTGCATCACCAAAGAAAAAATCTTTCTTTGATCGCTTGTTTGATTAATTAGCATCAATAAAAAACCTGCTGCGGCAGGTTTTTTTATGGGAATTTTTTAGCGTAGGCACAGAGTTTTGCTATAGTAGCTCAATTGTTTAAATAAAAGACTAGGAAAAATTATGTCGACTTCTCCACGCATTGGAATCTTGGGTGCAGGCGGACGCATGGGGCGTATTCTGATTCAAGCAGTACAACAAGCAGGCTACCAACTCGCAGCAGCTGTTGAACGTCCAGAAAGTAGTTTGGTGGGTGCAGATGCAGGGGAACTTGCAGGGATTGGCAACATCGGCGTCAAGATTGTGGGAAGTTTAAGTGAAGTTTTAAAAGACTGTGATGTCGTGATTGATTTCACTGCGCCTGTTGCCACTGAACAACACTTAAAGTTATGCCGTGAGGCAGGTGTTGCAATGGTGATTGGCACCACAGGGATGTCGGATGAACAAAAGGCTTTCTTAGATGAAACCGCAACACAGACTCCAGTCGTTTATGCTGCTAACTATTCAGTTGGTGTGAATGTTTCAATCAAATTATTAGAGCTTGCAGCGAAAGTGTTTGGTGATAGCGTTGATATCGAAATCATCGAATCACATCACCGTCACAAAGTGGATGCGCCATCTGGTACTGCATTTATGATGGGCGAGGCGATTGCAGATACTTTAGGTCGTGACTTGAAAACGGATGCTGTGTATTGTCGTGAAGGTCATACAGGTGCTCGTGAGCGTCAAAGTATTGGCTTTCAAACCATTCGTGGTGGCGACATCGTCGGTGAACATACCGTGATGTTTATTGGTGAGGGTGAACGTGTTGAAGTCACACATAAAGCGACCAATCGAATGAATTTTGCTTCAGGCGCTGTTCGTGCGGCTGCATGGGTCGTCGGTCGCGAAGCTCGTAAATATGATATGAAAGATGTTTTAGGCTTTAACGAGATTGAAGTTTAAAAGGTACTTTTTTGTACTATAAAAGAGCTTGTTGAGCTTTCTTTCTGATAGAGATACAACAAGCTCTTGCCATCATTACAACAATTGAGCATGACATGAATAAAAAGCATATTGTTCTTGCTACACTGCTAAGTGCGACAAGTTTAGTCGTCAGTGCCGCAGAAGCACCTAAACTGAGTTTACATCGCAATAATATTAAAGTTTGGACCTACCAAACAGAGAATAATCCGGTCTTTCAGTACAAAGCAGAAACGACTTTTGATGTGCCTTTGGAACGGGCAGTTGCGGTAGTACTTGATGTTGAGCGCACACCCCAATGGGTGCCTTATGTTGCTAAGGCACAGCTTTTGTCTCGGGATGAAAAGAAAGGGGAATTTACCCTGTATATGCTGTTAGATTTCCCATTTCCTTTGAAAGACCGTGACTTGGTCATTAAAGGCAAAATGAATAAGAATGCTGATGGCAGTATTAGTATTAAGAATAACGCGATTAAAAATAGTTACCCTGAACAACCTGATGTGATTCGTTTGAATCAATATACAGGAGATTGGACGTTCCAAAGACTTGCCAATAATAAGGTTAAAGTTATGACTAGTGGTTATGCCGACCCAGCAGGTTCGATTCCATTGAGTTTTGTGAATATGTTTGTGCAGCAGCAACCGTATCAAATGCTGATGAAGATGAGGAAAGAAATTTACAACCCATTATATGCACAGCCACATTTGCCTGAATTGCTTAAATAAATCTAAGAGTGAAAAGCCTGATTCAATCAGGCTTTTTTATGCACTGATACATTAGCCAGCTTGCCACCGAAGGGATGAGCAAACTCGAAAAAACCATCCCTATCCAGACCAGCATCCGGATGATAAAGGTCGGTGAAGCAGGATTAAACTCAACCAAATTGAGCGATACACAGATTGTTCGCTTAATCTTTTTCACTATTCTGTTGATGGCTGCAATTTTGCGATGATTATTGTTGCTAAAAAATAGATGAATTTGCAAAATATAGTTGACTAAATATCAATAATTAACGAGGTGGCAATGAAATCTACGGTAGAAGAACTACTTGCTTTTATGACCATTGTCGATACAGGATCGTTTATTGCTGCTGCTGAGCGGCTTGGACAGACGGCATCGGGAATGAGCCGCTCTCTCAGTCGTCTAGAGTCAAAGCTTGGAGTCACCTTGCTAGAGCGCACGACTCGAAAGTTAAAACTGACCCAAGAAGGACAACAATTTTTACAACATGCGCGTAAAATTCTCAGTGATTTAAGTGCAGCTGAAGAAGCTCTAGAAAAATCGGATCAGGATACCTCGGGTGTGATTCGGATTGACTCAGCCACGCCGTTTATTCTGCATGTCATTACGCCATTGGTACATAAGTTCAGACAAAGTTATCCCAATATTGAGATTGAGCTGAATAGTAATGATTTAGTGATAGATCTATTAGAACATAAGACTGATGTGGCGTTTCGTTTTGGTGAATTACATGATTCCAGTCTGCATGCGAAATTGGTGTGTAAAAGCCGAATTTATATTGTAGCCAGTCCTGAATATTTACAGCGTAAGGGGAGACCTGTACAAGCTCAGACATTAATTGAGCATGATGTGATTGGCTTCACCCGTCCCACTTATATCAATACTTGGCCCATTAAAATTGATGGTGAGTATTTTCAAGCCCAACCGAAAGTAAAAGCATCGAGTGGCGAAACTGTTCGACAACTCTGTTTGCGTGGGCAGGGCATTGCCCGATTATCAGAATTTGAAATCTGGCAGGATATGAAAGAAGGGCGCCTTGAAGCACTATTTGAAGATCAGATTGAGCAGTCTTATCAAAGCATCCATGCTGTGTATTATCAACAAGCGCATTTGCCGAAACGGGTTCGCTTATTTATTGAGTTTTTGACTGAGCAGTTAAGTCATGGATTTTTTGTTTGCCAATAGCTGTTTCGGCAAGTTTGAGTTCTAAAACTTGAACAAGTTGTCCAGTCGGTTGTTGTACTGCAACTTTGACCTGTTGCTGTTGTTGCTGGCGACATATAAACTCCACTGTCGGGAGTAGCAAACTCGACATGATCACGCCATTTTCGGTCGGTTGTTTATAGGTCAGCCTGAGTGTACTTTGTTGGGCCTGAGTCTGCACTTTTTCCAGCCGCCAAAACTCATAAGTCTGTTGATTCTGGGTTTTTAAATAGTCCTGTGCCAAATCAGCATTTTCTGTGTTTAAATGCAGGGCATGCGTTGACCACCGAAATCCGCCAAGCAATTCAACAGTTGGCGGATTGGGTGAGAGAGCGTATGTTGTCGGTTTTAAATTAATCAAAGTCTGCTTTAAGTACGATACGATAACGTGCTTGACCTGAATGGAGTCGTTCAATGGCTTCATTGAGTTGAGACATTGGAAATAGCTCAATTTGTGGCGCAATATTTTTACGTGCGGCAAATTGTAGTAGTTGACGCAGTGCTAAAGGTGACCCAGTTGGTGAAGCTGTAACCGATTTGGCACCACTCATGATAGTACCTACAGAAACTGGAATAGGCTCTAAGGTAATACCCAAGAAATGCATACTACCATTCGGTGCCAAGGTATTGAGATAGGCTTGCCAATTCAGAGTTACGTTGACGGTACTAAGCAATAGATCAAATTTGCCACGTTGTGCTTTGATCGCTTGAGCATCACGACTATTCACCACATGGTCAGCGCCCATGGCTTTGAGTTCTTCAGTTTTGTCTGGATTTGAACTAAATGCAGTAATCTCACAACCCCAAGCTTTAAGTAGTTTGATGGCCATATGCCCTAAACCACCAATCCCAATGACACCAACATGATGGGTGGCCTGAATGTGATGTTTCAGCAAGGGATCAAATACGGTGATGCCACCACACAGCAATGGTCCTGCACTTTCAGGATCCAAATCTTCTGGTAGAGGAATTACCCATTGCCAACCTGCGCGAACTTTTTCTGCAAAGCCACCCGCATGACCAACGATAGTCGCAACGCTGCCACCCGTACATAAAACTTGATGACCACCAATACAAGGATCGCATGCTTGACAACTTTCAGCTGTCCAACCAATGCCAACACGTTGACCAAGTTTCAGTCCTTTGGCTTCTGAACCGAGTGCGATAATTGTGCCAATAATTTCATGTCCAGCGACAGCAGGATAAACGGATGAATGCCATTCATTATTGATCACAGACAAATCTGAGTGACATAAACCGCAGTATTCAACTTTAACTTCAACCTGATGTGGCTTTAATTCACCTGCATCAAATTGATAAGGAACCAATTGCTCTCCTGCTTTCATTGCAGCATAAGCACGAATTTGGTTATTGCTCATTCGATAACTCCTTGGAAAGCAAAATGAATTCGTATTATTTAAAATGACAGTGATTTTCGTGATCGTTGACCATTCCTACCGCTTGCATAAACGCATAACACGTTGTGGGACCAACAAATTTAAAACCACGTTTCTTCAGTGTTTTTGAAAGTTTTTGACTGAGTTCGGTTTGTGCAGGTGCATCACGATAATGAATGACATCGTTATTTGGAGTCTGATGGTCAACAAAGGCCCATAGCCAATCAGATACATCACCAACTTCATTTTTGAGTTGCTGCCATGCAATTGCATTGTCTCGAATCGCTTTAAGTTTACCTAGATGACGAATTAATCCTGCATCACTCAGTTTGTCTTCGAGTTGACCATCAGTAAACTCAGCAATCTTAGTAATTGGATAGTGAAAGAAGTGTGAACGGTAATTCTCGCGCTTTTTTAGCACGGTAATCCATGATAATCCAGCTTGTTGACCTTCAAGACAAAGCATCTCAAATAATCGATTTTCATCTTGTTCTACTTTGCCCCATTCTTCATCGTGGTAGCTAATATAGAGTGGATCATTGGAGCACCAGCCACAGCGTTGAATCGTCATATTTGATGCTTCCTATTGTTATTCATATAAAATCATGAAAGTGTGAATGCCACCCATTCATTTGGGCGAGTGTCCCAATAATACAGTTCAGCTGTATTTAAATCAGTAAATTTCAGCCAAAAGTCCTTGCCTGATTTATCTGCAAAACCTGTGCTGATCAGTAGGGCATCTTCAGTAATTTCCATGATCCAGCCCTGATAGCTGGTGCCATTGATAATGATTTTCTGCTGATTACCTGATTCTGCAAATTCAACCAGACGTTCAATCAATGCTTCTGACATGCTGTATTCCTAACGTAAGTATGGGTATGGATTGACTGCGCCACGCCCTTTGCCATTGAGATAAATGCCATAGTGTAAATGTGGGGCGGTATGGCGAGCATTGCCTGTATTGCCCACATAGCCGATCAGGTCACCTTTGCGGACATAATCCCCAACATTGAGACCACGTTTGTGACCATCCAGATGTGCATAATAATGCCATGAACCAGCAGGTCCAAGAATCCAGATCACCTTGCCGCCTAGATTATTATTACGTAAATCAGCCACTAAGCCCTCAGTGGCACTATACACTTTCGTACCACGTTCCGCCATGATGTCAATGCCTTCATGACTACGCCCCTGACTGCGTGCTGCGCCCCAGCTATCTCGCAATTGAGTTCGACTGATCCCCTTGACGGGAACGGGCAGGCGACTGTCCAGACGCATCATCTGGAGCTTGTTCACCTGTGTATTAGGCAAGGGCACGGGCTTCTTTGGTGCAGTGGTACAGGCTGAAAGGATCAGCATCAATAGGGCAAGAACCGTATGGGAAATCAGGTAACGCACACAAACTCCTTGCGTTCGAATTTACAGCATGCAGGTTTTAGGCCTTTTGTTTGGCTGTAATCAGTTTTTTCATGGCCGTTGGAATGCCTTTGGCAATCGCGGCTTCTGGACAGAGCCATATTCCATTCAGTTCAATGCTGAGCTGTTCTTTTTGGTCATGTTCCACGTGGAACAGTTGTTCATGCAGTATCCATGTAAAGTGAGTAAAACTATGACTAATCTGTAGTGATGATACTTGAGCTTGCAGCTTAAATTGTTGTTCAATCTGTTGTAATTCAGTTGCCTCTTCAATGATAGGCAGACAATACAAACCTCCCCATAGACCGTGGGCTTCACGTTGTTGCCAAAGCCACTCACGACCTGCTTGAATTAGGAGCACATTCGCCGTTTTAACAGGGACAGGTTTTTTTGCTTTTTTAAATGGGAGTTCTTGTTCTAAACCTTGTTGATAGGCCTGACAGTGTTGTTGCATTGGGCAGTATAAACACAAAGGCTTTTTCGGTGTGCAGACGGTAGCACCCAAATCCATGATTGCTTGGGTGTAATCATGGTTACGTTCTTTCGGACACAGCTGTTCCGCAATTTGCCATAAAGCACGCTCATGCTGTGGCTTGGATAAATCATCTTCAATCGCAAAAAAACGTGCTAAAACTCGTTTCACATTGCCATCCATAATGACGCCATATTGTCGTAAGCCAAGAGACATTAATGCACCAGCGGTTGAACGGCCAATGCCTGGTAATTCAATCCACTGTTCTAATGTTTCAGGAAACTTTCCTTTCTGCTTTACGATAACAGCGGCTTTGTGCAGATTGCGTGCACGGGCATAGTAGCCTAAACCAGCCCAATAAGGGGCAACCTCATCCCAACTGGCCTGACCAAGATCGTCTACGGTTGGAAATCTTTCGATAAAGCGATCAAAATATTGCAGAACAGTTTTAACTTGAGTCTGTTGTAGCATGATTTCTGATACCCACACTTTGTAGGGATCATCAGCGACTTGCCATGGTAAATCGTGGCGGCCATGTTGGTCGAACCACGTGAGTAGTGCATCAGAAAATGAGAAATCAGACATGAATCAGAACAATCAAAAGCAGAGGCTTAGTATAATGAAAATATAATCGTGGACTTATTTAAATGATAAAAACATTTGTTCGTGTGTAGGAGACATAAATGCCACCTACACAGAATGAAGTCTTTGTGAAAGTTTATGCCAATATTTTGAATCAGGTTAAATGTTTATCTAGTAATTCATACATGGCTTCTAATCCTTGATGTTCAGCTTCGGCGTTATAGCCTAAGTCAACATTATTTGCTTTAGCTCGCTCATCTGCGAGGGGATTACTAAAGCCATGTTTGGCATTTTCAAAAATAATCACTTCATGATCGACTTCTGCATCGTGCATTTCCTGACGGAAGCTTGCGACATCATCTAAAGAAACCATGGTGTCGATCTCACCATGTAATACAAGAATTTCAGCCTGAATCTTTCCTTTTTGTGCAGGTGCTTTCGGGCTTAAATTCGCGTGGAAGGTCACTACAGCTTTCAAATCGGCACCAGATCGCGCCAAATCCAGAACTACTTTACCACCATAACAAAAACCAATTGCTGCCAATTTTTCAGTATTGACCTCTGGTTGTGCTTTTAAAGCATCTAAGCCTGCTTGAGCACGCTCAACCACGGTGTCTACATGATCAAATGTTTGCATCATCCATGCAGATGCTTGAGGAACATCAGAGGTAACTTTTTTGTCTCCATACATATCAATTGCGAGAGCGGCAAAACCGTGTTCTGCAAGTTCACGCGCACGTTGCTCGGTATATTCGGTACGTCCCCACCACTCTGGAGCAACAATAACTCCTGCAACTGGTACATCTCGGATAGGTGTCGCAAAATAGCCAATAAGGCGTTGACCATCTGGGGCGGTATATTCAATTTCACGCGTTGTAATTGGAAAGCTCATTTTTTAATCCTGATCTATATTTTCAATGCTTTGATTAAAGCATAAAACAGCAAAAAATTGATGATGCTAGCGGAAAGACAAATTTTTATTCGGCTGAAATGATGATAATAAAAAAAGAAGAATACGGCGATTCTTCTTTTTTCTTTCTGAATTTTTATTTCTGTTTAAACTAAACTTTACCGCGTGATAAGAAACCCACTACAGCAAGAATAGCCGCGACCACTAATAAAATGACGGCAAAGTCTTTGGATAAACCAGCAACACCACCAAAACCTAATAAACTGGCGATTAATGCAATCACTGCAAAGATAATAGCCCAACGGAACATATTACTTACTCCTAAATTTATCGTTATGAGATTACTATAGCGTGTATTTTTCGCACCAAATGTGGTGTTTCTGTGGTTGAAATGTTCAATAACTTAAGTATTGTTAATCGCTTAAGTCGCTTGGAAAACGGCTTGATTGAGAATAAATGCTATAATCAACACAAATTTTTAAAGCCTAAAACATTTGCCATGTCTACCGAATTGCGCGCTAACTTTTGGAAACTATATCCACTTGATCAGTTGAATAATACTGAGTGGGAGGCATTGTGTGATGGTTGCGGTTTATGTTGTTTGGTTAAGCTTGAAGATGAAGAAACGGCAGAAGTCGCATATACCAAAGTTGCATGTAAATTATTAGATTGTAAAACGGCACGTTGTTCTGATTATCCGAATCGTCAACAGCATGTTGCAGATTGTATTCAATTGACACCTGAACGATTGCAAACAATTACATGGTTACCTCCTAGTTGTGCTTATCGTCGTTTGAATGAAGGTAAAAATTTACCGTCATGGCATTATTTAAATACGGGTTCACGTCAGAGTGTGATTAAAGCGAAGAAATCGGCTGCTGGACGCTGTATTTCAGAACAAGATATAAATGAAGATGATATAGAAGATTATGTCGTACGTTGGGTACGTTAGATCTTGATATATATTTCTTATAACTGTGTTTTTATCAATAAAAAACAATACTTTAGCAGTATTTTATCTATACATTCCCATATGATGAACACTGAGAGTTCGATGTGGTTTGAGAGCCTCTTTGTTTGAATGAAATGGGTTTGGGAAATAGACATGATCGCATCAAGAATGCTTTTTTTACTTGCAGGGCTTTTATTCTGTAATTCTTCGATTTGGGCAAAACCGCTCAGTGAGCAGCAAGTTAGGGAAATTGTAGATCAACAATTTAAACCATTATTAGATCAATATAAGATTCCTGGATTAGCGGTCGGTGTCACATTCGATGGTAAGCATTATTTTATCAATTATGGCTTGGCATCAAAATCAAACCAACAACCCGTAAGTAACCATACTTTATTTGAACTTGGCTCAGTCAGTAAGACCTTTAATGCAACTTTGGCGGGCTATGCACAGGCGCAAGGGCAGTTATTATTGTCGGATCATCCCGCCAAGTATTTCCCAGAATTAAAAAATACCGCAGTGAATAAAGCTACGATTTTAAATTTAGGTATATATACTGCAGGTGGCTTTCCGCTGCAATTTCCAGATGAAGTTGTTAGTCAGCAGGACATGCTTCAATATTTTCAAAGATGGCAGCCAAAGACCAACGTTGGTACGGCACGACAATATTCAAATTCACCCACAAAAGCTAAAACAGTCTTTAAGAGCAGCGGTTGAAACAACGCATGTGGGATATTTTAAAGTTGGTGCGATGACCCAAGGGCTAGGCTGGGAGCAATATGCTTATCCTGTTAAGCTTGAAACACTTTTACAAGATAATTCCAGCAAAATGGCTTTAGAAAGTCATATCGTCACACCGATCAAACAACCAAAGCGTGCTCCAGCAGCAACATTGTTTAATAAAACTGGTTCAAGTAATGGCTTTGGTGCCTATGCTGCATTTATTCCGCAGCAGAAGATTGGAATTGTGATGCTCGCTAACACTAATTTTCCGAATGAAGCTCGAATTACTGCAAGCTACCATGTCATGCAGCAGTTACTTCAAAAGAATACTGCGCAATAGAATGTCGCGTGGTTGCAGATTCAAATTGTAGATTTGAACCAGACGCAATAGACTAGGATAAAACAGTATAAAGTCCGTGATGATGTCAGATACGCATATTCCTTTACCTGAACGCTTACGCCCTCGTGATTTGTCAGAAATCATCGGGCAAGATCATTTGCTCGGTGAGCATGCACCGTTACGCCAAATGATTGATCAGGGGCATTTGCCTTCGATTATCTTTTGGGGGCCGCCAGGGGTGGGTAAGACTACAATTGCTTTGTTATTGGCACAGGCAGTTGATCGCCCTTTTATTAGTTTATCTGCATTAAGTACGGGCGTAAAAGAGCTGCGCGAAGTGATTGCGGAAAGCGGTGATTTACTGACATCAGTAGTGTTTATTGACGAGATCCACCGCTTTAATAAGTCGCAGCAAGATGCCTTACTGAATGCAGTTGAAAAAGGCAAAATCACTTTGATTGGTGCAACCACAGAGAATCCATCTTTTGAAGTGAATAGTGCACTGCTTTCTCGTTGTCAGGTTTATACCTTAAATAGTTTGGATGCTGATGCGATTCAAACCCTGATCAATAAAGCCATTCAAAGTGATAAGTTTTTGAAAGAGCGTTTTATTCAGATTGAAGAATATGATGCGCTGATTCAATTTGCTGCGGGTGATGCACGTAAAGCGCTTAATTTGATTGATTTAATTGCCAGTACTTTTGAGCCTGATATTGAAAATATCGTGACCAATGCAATTGTGGTTAAAGTCGCACAGCAGAATATTGCACGTTATGACAAATCAGGTGAGCAGCATTATGATTTGGTTTCGGCCTTTATCAAGTCGATTCGTGGTAGCGATGCGGATGCGACCCTATATTGGATGGCACGCATGCTCAAAGGTGGTGAAGACCCTGTTTTTATTGCACGTCGAATGTTGATTGCAGCATCAGAAGATATTGGCAACTCGAATCCGAATGCCTTGTTGTTGGCAGGTGAGTGTTTTCGTTCAGTACAAGCGGTCGGTATGCCTGAAGCACGAATTATCTTAGGTCAATGTGCTGTATATCTCGCAACCAGCCCGAAAAGTAATAGTACCTATCTCGCCATTAACCGAGCTTTGGAGCTTGCCGAAAAAACTGCGAATTTACCTGTGCCGTTGCATCTACGTAATGCGCCAACCAAATTGATGAAGCAACAAGGTTATGGCGTGGATTATCTCTATCCGCATCATTATCCTGAGCATTTTGTTTTACAGGAATATTTGCCGCCTGAGTTGCGGGGTACGAAGCTGTATGAGCGAGCCTTAAATAAACGTGAAGTTGAAGCCGAACGTTTGCAGCAACGCCGTTGGCAGCAGGAACAACAGCAGCAATGATATGACGACCTTGTTCCAATCTCTGATTTGAAAGGATAGCTTGGGCATTCTTTTTTTTGTAAGCGCCCCTAGACAGGTCAGGGAAAAAGGTCGCATTATCGCCGTTTATCACGGATGATAAAGCTCTGCCATGATCACAAACAAAATCAATGCTGCGGAAAGTATCCGAGGCTTAGCCTGCCTTGCAGTGGTGTTGTCGCACCTGTCGCTGACATTCTTTCCACAACTGCATAATTTTGGAGAAAGTGCGGTTCCGCAATATGCTTTTTTCGCCCAGTTGCATAACTCACCACTGGCATTTTTCTATTCAGGAACAGGCGCGGTTTTTGTGTTCTTTGTCCTGAGCGGCTATGTCTTGAGCCTTTCCAGTTTAAACAAGCCAAATGCAACTGAACGATTAAAAAAGTCATTGCTGAAACGTTATCCTCGTTTGGCGATTCCCGCCTTTGTTTCCTGTGTGATTGCCTATTTGGTCTGTTATGTGCCTGTCGATGTTTCCCATGTCTCGGAATGGGGCGCTGCCTTAGCTAATTCTCATCCTAAACTTTCCACTGCTTTGTATGA
The DNA here is from genome assembly GCF_002165255.2 of Acinetobacter sp. WCHA45. Lineage (NCBI taxonomy): Bacteria > Pseudomonadati > Pseudomonadota > Gammaproteobacteria > Moraxellales > Moraxellaceae > Acinetobacter > Acinetobacter sp. WCHA45. The sequence goes on from NZ_CP028561.1 coordinate 59,412, forward strand.
GGGCAGTATCGGAGCATTTTTATTTGGGGACTCAAGCTATAACTGGGTGTTGTGGACGATGCAGATTGAGCTGCTCGGTTCATTGGTAATTTATTTCGCCAGTTATTTTTATAGCAAACGACCGATGCTTGCAGGTCTGTTCTTGCTGTTGAGTATTGCGATAGCCTATACGATTTCACAAACAGTATTACTCGGTATCCTGAGTTTTATTTTAGGTATGGGTTTACTTCTATATGCATCAGAATTAGCAACAGGGCTATCTGTGTTGCTATTCACGCTGGGGCTATATTTCTGTGGTGCGCATAACGAGAGTTTGAGTTATCGGATTTTTGCTCAATTTTTAGGTGAGCAAACCTACGATTATCTGAATTTTATTGGCGGTTTTTGTATCGTGTATGCGGTATTAAAAGGCAAATGGTTAGCACAATTTTTTGATTCACCATTTTTAGTTTTCTTAGGCAAGATCTCATTTTCTATTTATTTGATTCATCTTGCTGTGATTTATGCTTTAGCAATTCCTTGTTTTAATCTATTTCATATTCAATTGGGTTTTTCGTATTGGGTAGCGGGTCTGTGGGCGAGTTTGTTTACAGTGATGATAAGTATTGTTTTAGCTACTCCCTATAGTCGCTATGTGGATGATATTGCAATTAAAGTCTCTAGGGTTTGTTGAGAATTACCGAGAGTTAATTAAACTAGCGCACAATTGAATCATGGCTTCAAAACTCGTATCTGTTTTACAACTACGCATCGCTATACGTTTAAATTCTTTTAACTTACAGAAATAGTTTTCAATGAGATGACGCCATTTATACATAATCGTATCAAATGCTCTCATTACTTTTCGATTAGATTTGGGTGGGATCACCACTTTCACTTTACGTTCATTTAGTTCTTGAATCAGCCAATCTGCATCAAATGCTTTATCCGCTAGTAATGCTTGAAAATCAACATCTTCAATTAAAGGTTTGGTTTCTACTAAATCGTGATATTGACCAGGCATTAATCGAAACTTAATGAGGTTGCCTAGACTATCCACTAAGGCAAGAATTTTACAGGTCATTCCACCTCGAGATTTACCTATAGACTGTTTGAAAGTCCCCCTTTTGCACCTTGCCCATGTCGATGAACTTTAACAATCGTTCCATCAATCATGGCGTATTCCAAATCAACATCTTCATTTACAGATGCAAAAATAGTTTCAAATACACCAGCTTTCACCCAGTCACGGTATCTTTTAAAGACGGTATTCCATTTACCAAAATGAGGAGGTAGATCACGCCATGGACTGCCTGTACGGGCAATCCAGAGGACTGCTTCTAAGAATAATCGATTATCTTTTCCACTACGACCTCGATCGGTCACTTTACCTAGGCAAAAAGGTTCCATTTTTGCCCATTGGGCATCAGTAAGTATGTATCTATCCATAGTACTATTATAAATTAATCAGTTGCCTTTGTTAATTCTCAACAAGCCCTAGTAGGCTTACAAAGATATTTTAATTTCATAGTATTCATTTCGTCCTCAAACGATTCGTGACGATCAACTGGATCAACTGAAAGCCTTGGATATTATTCCATCTTTCTTCTCATTGCATACGTTCTATTGGGGGGATTGGCATCGTCAACAAACCTTAGATGAGGCGAGAGCAGCACGCATTTCACCAACGGCAAGTGCTTTGAAGAAACAGCTTATTTTTACAGAGCATCATGATGCACCTGTTGTGCCGCCGAATAGTTTGATGATGTTAGATGCAACTGTAAATCGAGTGACACGCAGTAATTATGTATTAGGTGCAGATGAGTGCGTGAGTCCCTATATGGCTTTAAAATCGATGACGGATTGGGCAGCTTATCAATATTTTGAAGATGAACATAAGGGCACGATAACTTAAGGGAATCTGATTTATCAGAAACTGGGAAATTAGATAAACCAATAAAAAACCAGCCTAATCAGGCTGGTTTTTATTAAGAACGGCAGCTTAAGGCTTAGATATTATCTAAGTTAATGCCTAAACGTGCAGCAACTTCTTCATAAGCCTCAACCACACCACCTAAACCTTGGCGGAAACGGTCTTTGTCTAATTTTTTCTTGGTGTCTTTATCCCATAAACGGCAACCGTCTGGAGAGAATTCATCACCCAATACGATACGATCGTGGAATACACCGAATTCAAGTTTGAAATCAACCAGAATCATATTACCTGCATCGAATAATGCTTTCAGTACATCATTCACTTGGTAAGTCAGTTCTTTCATTTTTTCAAGTTGAGGTGCTGTTGCCCAACCTAAAGCAATTGCTTGAGATTCATTGACCATTGGGTCGCCAAGCGCATCATCTTTGAAGAACAATTCAAATGTTGGTGGTGTTAACTCTTTACCTTCTTCAACACCTAAACGGCGGCATAATGAACCTGCTGCGTAGTTACGAATCACACATTCCACAGGAATCATTTGTAATTTCTTCACAAGCACTTCTGTTGGAGAAAGTAACTTTTCAAAATGAGTTTCGATACCCGCTTCAGCCAACTTTTCCATGATGAAGGCATTAAAACGGTTGTTCACCTTGCCTTTACGATCTAGTTGCTCGATTTTTTCGCCATTGAATGCTGATGCATCATCACGAAAGACTAAAATCAGGTGATCAGCATTATCTGTTTCATATACAGATTTTGCTTTACCAGTATAGAGCAAGGTTTGTTTTAACATGGGGGAACCTTTTGAAAAAGTATGCCTAGTAAACGACTAGGCTGGCCAATTTTGGTAAATCTGGGTTAACACTTCAGCTGCAACGGCAGGGTCTGCAAATGTTGTATCAAGTTTGAATAGCGCAACTGTATTGCTTGAGCCTACAGCCGATAATTTAAGTAGGTAATTTTGATCACCTACCTTAATCGTTGCTTCATAGCCATTTTCTGCTTGTGAAATAACTTTGTAGTTGAGGCTGCTCAAGGTTGCAAAAGTATATTGCCATGCACTTGCGGTCGGGCCATCAACTTTGAGTAATGGGTTTTTATTCCCATCAGTGACAAGCTGTGGGCGACCCACTGTTGAAGCGGTTGCTGAAGTATTATCGGCTGAATTTTGCATCGCTTTTGGACGAGGCAATGCATAGCGGTTGCCACTTTCATTTTCAAGCTTTGGTGCATGCTCAATTGCAAGTGGATCAACCGTAGGCGCTGGATACAATGGCGTAAATGGTCTTGCCGTTATGCCCTCAGGAAATTTGAGTGGTTCAAGTGCTTGTGCTTTTTTATAATCTAAAGAATGATTATTGAGGGCAAAACGACCACAACCAGCCAAACTTAAAGCTGAAATGACTAGGACAACACCAAGACGTAATTGCATCATAAATTGCTCGTATTAAATAATTCCCGCAGCTTTTAAATCTGTGCGGAGCGGTTCACGATATTGTTGTGCTAGAGCGGTTAATGGTAGGCGAATACCTGTACCAATTGAGCCCATCTCATGCAATGCCCATTTCACAGGAATTGGGTTTGATTCGCAAAACAAAATATTGTGTAGATTTGCAATTTGTTGATTCAAGCTTTGTGCTTTTGCTTTATCTCCAGCTAACGCAGCTTCACAAATTTCGCTCATTTGCTTTGGTGCAACATTGGCTGTTACAGAGATATTACCTTTTGCACCCAGTAAAATCAGTTCCCAAGCAGTTTCATCATCACCTGAATAAACAGCGATTTTATTATTTAAACCTTCGATGAGGGCTTGACCACGTGGTACATCGCCTGTTGCATCTTTAATACCAATAATGTTTTTAACATCAGCAAGACGAATAACGGTTTCGTTTTGCATATCGACACCAGTACGACCTGGTACATTATAAAGAATTTGTGGAATATCAACGGCTTCAGCGATTGCCTTGTAGTGTTGATATAGGCCTTCTTGTGTTGGTTTATTATAATATGGCGTAACGAGTAAGGCCGCATCAGCACCTAATTCTTTTGCAGCTTTAGTCAATTCAATCGCTTCACGCGTTGAATTTGCACCTGTGCCTGCGATAATTGGAATACGTTTGTTGGCTACACGAATCACTTCTTTGATGACTTGTGTGTGTTCTTCCATGCTTAATGTAGACGCTTCGCCCGTCGTGCCGACCGCAACAATACTATGTGTACCTTGTTGAATATGCCACTCAACGAGCTTCTCAAGACTCTTCCAATCTACGCTGCCATCTTCAAACATAGGGGTGACGATTGCGACAATTGAGCCTTGAATATTCTGTGCTAGCTGAGTCATTTTAAAAAACTATCCTATTTTCCCATCCGAGATTGAATTAGTTGAAACGAAATATTGGATGGTTGCAGTATTTTGATTGGTCATCCAACAATTCGATCGGGTTGAATGACAATTACGCAAATTATGACTGATCGGAGGCATAAGAACAATATGCTTTAGTCAAACTGTGGAAAACTTTAATTCATCTTTATCTTGAATCGTTTTCATCTTTTGTAAAAGTGAAAACATGAGTAGCCAGAACATAATCAGCAGGGTATTGTAAAAATACAAGCTTAAAACTGGAGCATGCTATGCAGACACAAACTCATCATGTCGCATTAATTGTTGTTGATGTCCAAAATGGATTTACTCCTGGGGGGAATTTGGCCGTTGCAAAAGCAGATCAAATTATTCCGATTATTAATCAACTTGCAAAAAAGTTTGAGCATATCGTGCTGACACAGGACTGGCATCCTGAGCAACATATTTCTTTTGCAGATAATCACGACGATAAAGTACCGTTTGAAACCATTGAATTGCCGTATGGTACCCAAGTGTTATGGCCGAAACATTGTGTTCAAGGCACTCACGATGCGGAATTTCATCCTGATCTGGATGTTCCAACTGCACAACTGATAATTCGTAAAGGCTTTCATGCCGATATTGATAGTTATTCTGCTTTTATGGAAGCAGATCGTAAAACTCCAACAGGTTTAAAGGGTTATTTAACAGAACATCAAATTGATACAGTATATATCGTAGGGATTGCCACAGACTTTTGCGTGGCGTGGACCGCCTTAGATGCTGCACAGATGGGCTTTAAAACTTATGTCATTGAAGATGCCTGTAAAGCGATTGATTTGGATGGTTCACTACAAAGCGCATGGCAAAGAATGTTAGAGCAAGGGATTGAGCGTATTCAATCGACTACAATTTTGTCATAAGCTTGAGCCGCTTGATCCAAAGGCGTTAAACTTATAAAACTGATAAATCAATATCAGATAAACTCTAACTTCAGACAGAATTGAGCATTTTATGTCAGTTGAACTTGATGATTTTGATCAGAAAATTATTCATTATTTACAAATGAATGGAAGATTAGCTAATCAAGAATTAGCAGAATTGGTGGGATTATCAACTTCTCAATGTTCACGTCGTCGTATTCAGCTTGAACAAAATAAAATTATTACGGGTTACTATGCGCAAATCGCATTAAGCGCAGATCCAACACCGATCATGGGCATTATTGAAGTGAAATTGCAAAACTACAATGATGCGACACACGATCGCTTTGTTGACTTTCTTTTAAATGAACCTGCGGTGAAAGATATTCATAAACTCACAGGAAGTTATGATTTTGCACTGAAGGTTGCAGTGAAAAATTTAGATGAAATGGTCAAATTGATTGGGATTTTGTCATCTAGTAACTTTGGCGTCAGTAATTTAAATACATCGATTGTGCTGGAAAAATTAAAAGAAAATGGGATCGCGATTAAGTAAAAAATCTTTCTCTTAGATCAATATCATTCAAACTGAAGCATTGGACTTTATTGCATAAAGATTATTCAAAAAAGGATATTTTGAGTATAAATTGCATTTATGATAAAAATATAAGAATAAATTGCGAAATTTTAATAAAAATGATCAAATATACCATGTCTTTCTTTGAAAGATCTTTCTCCCTGCTGCTGTTCTCCTATTGAGTTGTATCCTTATGAATACCGATCAGAATATATCTTTGGTCAGTCCAGTCATGCCCGTGATTGACCAACACTCTAAGATTGAAGATGGATTGGCCATGTTAATTGGTACATTCATTTTATCGTTTGCCATGAATTTATTGCAGCAAGCAGGGATTATGACAGGTGGTACAGCGGGCTTATCGTTGTTGATCCACTATATTACCGACCTGAAGTTTGGCATCTTATTTTTCCTGATCAATATTCCATTTTATTATTTTGCTTATAAAAAAATGGGCATGGCATTGGTCGTCAAGACATTTATTGCCGTTGGATTATTAGCTGGTTTTACTGAAATTATTCCTCATTTTTTTCATTTATCTAGTGTAAATCCAATTTATGCTGCGATTTTTGCGAATGTGTTGATGGGGGTAAGCTTTCTGATTTTATTTCGCCATCGTTCAAGCTTAGGAGGAATCAACCTCTTGGTTCTATATTTACAAGAACGCTTTAACATTCCAGCAGGTAAAGTGCAGATGGGAATTGATGTTACCATCTTATTAGTTTCGTTGTTTTTCGTAGATTGGAAATTGATTCTAATTTCAATTTTAGGGGCTGTTATTTTAAATTCAATTATTCTTTTGAATCATAAAAGCAGTCGGTATGTGGCTTAAATCTGATCATCAATGGCAATAAAAAAGGAGGGCTAACCCTCCTTTTTTTATTTTGTAATTATTCGACTGTTACGCTCTTGGCAAGGTTACGTGGTTGGTCAACGTCGGTACCACGTAATACAGCCACATGATACGAGAGCAATTGCACAGGAATACTGTACACAATTGGTGCTAACCATTCATTGACAGCTGGAACATGAACGACATGTTGGCGATCTTTACCATGAATACCACTGTTTTCATCAGCAAAAACAAATAGTTCTCCACCACGAGCTTGAACTTCTTCCATATTCGATTTTAACTTATCGAGCATTTCATCTTGTGGAGCCAAGATCACGACTGGCATCTCATTGTCTACTAAAGCCAATGGACCATGCTTTAATTCGCCAGCCGCATATCCTTCAGCATGAATGTATGAAATTTCTTTCAGTTTCAATGCGCCTTCTAGAGCGATAGGGAAGTGTGTGCCACGTCCTAAGAACAAGCAGTGGTTTTTCTCAACGAAGAGTGCTGATAGACGCAGAATTTCAGTATTGCCTTGTAAAGTATCTAAAATTACTTTCGGGCAATGCCATAGCGCTTCTGTAATTTCCTTCAATTGAGCATCTGCAAGACGTTGTTTAACTTGACCAATTTTTAAGATCAACAACATCAATGCTGCAAGTTGAGTGGTAAAGGCTTTGGTTGATGCAACGCCGATTTCAGGACCTGCAAGCGTGAGTAAATGATGATCTGTTTCGCGAACCATTGATGAAGTGGCAACGTTACAAATGGTCATGGTACTAATGTCGATGTTCTGAGCTTGAGCGCGTTTTTGTGTTTCGCGTAATGCAGCCAACGTATCCGCAGTTTCTCCAGACTGAGAAATACAGATATACAGTGTATGAGCAACAATGACAGGCGTGCGATAACGGAATTCACTGGCAATCTCAACTTGGCAAGGTACACCAATCAATTGCTCGAACCAGTATTTTGCAATCATACCTGCATGGTAGCTAGTACCGCAGGCAATGATTTGTACTTGCTGAATTTTGTCAAAATCCGCATTGGCATGTTGAAGAAAATCTTCACGCAAATTATTGCCATTTAATGCTTGTGAAATCGTTTGTTGAATCGCTTCTGGTTGCTCATAAATTTCTTTGAGCATGAAATGCTTATATTCGCCTTTTGATGCATTGCTGACGGTTGCATCCAGTTCTTTGATTGGACGTTCAACGCGTTCACCATCAACAAATACTTCAATGCTGTTACGGGTTAAGCGGGCAATATCGCCTTCTTCCAAATAAACGAAGCGATTAGTAACAGGTAATAAAGCCAATTGGTCTGAACTAATAAAGTTCTCGCCAATACCTACACCGATCACCAATGGTGAACCTTTGCGCACAGTGATCAGTTCATCAGGGTGTTCGGTATGCACAATACCCAGTGCAAAAGCGCCTTTTAGGCGAGGAATAACTTTTTGTACAGCTTCAAGTAAGCTATCAGTTTGCTTTAAAGCATCGTTGACAAGATGAGCAACAACTTCAGTATCTGTTTGTGAGGTAAAGATATAACCTAGCGCTTGTAATTCATCTTTAAGCTCTTGGTAGTTTTCAATAATACCGTTATGTACAACAGCGACATCACCTGAAACATGTGGATGAGCATTATTTTCAGTCGGTTTACCATGGGTTGCCCAACGGGTATGTGCAATACCTACATTACCAGTCAAATGCTGCTCAGATACTGCTTCAGCTAAATTTGCAACTTTACCTACACGACGTTCGCGTAAGATTTGTTGATTATTCAATAACGCTAAACCCGCAGAGTCATAACCGCGATATTCAAGACGTTTTAATCCTTCAATCAGAATATCAGTTACACATCGTTCAGCAACGCCACCAACAATACCACACATAATTTTATCCTCTTATTTTTTCAGCTTTTGGGGGCGCTGATAATTTGCTTTTTCAAACTGTTTTGATCGTTCGACAGCTAAACTATGCTCTGCCACATCTCGAGTTAAAGTTGAGCCTGCACCTGTGGTTGCACCTTGAGCAATTTTAATTGGTGCAACCAATGAGTTATTGGTACCAATAAATACATTGTCTTCAATCACAGTACGATGTTTATTTGCGCCATCATAATTACAAGTGATGGTTCCTGCACCAATATTACAATCAGCACCTATATCTGCATCACCTAGATAAGTAAAGTGATTGGCTTTAGAGCCTACACCAATATTTGAATTTTTAACTTCGACGAAGTTGCCAATATGCACATCATTCGCAAGATTTGCGCCTGGACGAAGACGGGCGAAAGGACCGATTTGAGTGTTTTCTCCAACGATCGCATTCTCAAAAATGCTATAGGCTTGAACTTTAGTGCCTGCCGCAATACGAGTATTTTTTAAAATACAGCCTGCGCCAAGTTGAACGTTGTCACCTAATTCGCAATCACCTTCAATAATGACATTGATATCAATTTGTACATCTTGACCACATTTCACAGTTCCACGTAGGTCAAAACGATTTGGATCAATTAAATGTACGCCTTGTTGCATTAATTCTTTTGCTTGTTGTTGCTGAAATTGACGTTCCAAAGTTGCAAGTTGTAGGCGGTCATTCACACCTTCAACTTCAAATTCAAGCTCAGGTTGAATTGAAGCAATTTCTAAGCCATCCGCAACGGCCATTGCCACGATATCCGTAAGGTAATATTCACCTTGAACATTGTTATTCGAAAGTTTTGGCAACCATTGATGTAATTTGGCATTACTTACACAATAAATACCCGTGTTGATTTCTTGTATTAGACGCTGTTCGTCATTGGCATCTTTATGCTCAACAATCGCTTGAATCTTATTTGCTTGACGAACGATACGACCATAGCCTGTTGGATTTTCAACATTTAGGGTGATCATACCAATACCAGATTGGCTAGAAGCTTCAAGCAACTGCTCAAGCGTGCTTTGACGAACCAGAGGAACATCCCCATATAAAATCAAAGAAATACCATCTTGGGGTAAAACAGGGAGAGTCATTTGAACAGCATGACCTGTTCCTAGTTGTTCTGCTTGTTCAACCCACTCAATTTGTTCTGCGGCGAAGCTTTGCTTAACGAGTTCACCACCATGACCATAAATCGTAATAATATTTTGGGCATGTAATTTTTTCGCCGTTTGAATGACGTGACCGAGGAGGGGGCGGCCTGCAAGTGGTTGTAATACTTTTGGTAGTTGTGAACGCATTCGCGTTCCTTTCCCCGCTGCAAGAATAATCACAGTTGTTGACATAACTAACTCTAATTCAATGGCTTAAGTCAAAAAATAAAAATGAATCATAAAAATACAAAGCGCAGCCCAAATACCTGCAATGATGTCATCAAGCATAATCCCTAGACCACCAGTAACTTTTTGGTCTGCCCAACTAATCGGAAATGGTTTCCAGATGTCAAATATACGGAAAAAAATAAAACCGACAATGACCCATAACCAGTTTAATTGCTGTACATAGAGCAAGGGCAATAGCGTAATGGATTGTCCTGCGAACTCATCCCACACAATTCGACCATCATCATGCACATTGATGACTTTGGCTGTGTGTCCGCAGATATAAATGCCCACAACCGACATGATCAGGATGGCAATCAAGCTGCCATAGAAACCCAATTGTAGCCACAATGGCACAAACAGCAGGGCAAAGGCTGAACCGAATGTTCCAGGTGCTTTAGGACTGAGGCCAGAACCAAAGCCGACACCGCAGAAAACGATGCAGCGATCGAACCAAGTCATCTGTTTGAAGTGAATCGGTGGCTTATGCAAAATGTTGGTATCCATGAATTTGTAGTGGGTAATTTTCACCCATATACTCAAATAACAATCCAGTTTTTTGGGTAATTTTGCCGATTATTGTAAGCGGAACATCTAATTGTTGTCGCGACAGTTTTTCAAAATTTTGCGGTGATATTGTAAAACATAATTCGTAATCATCACCACCTGCAAGCGCATAATGCCAAATTTGTCTCAAATCTAATTCTTTTAGTGACTGATCTATCGGAAGCTGTTCAAGCTGTAATGTTGCACCTACTTTTGAGGCGTTCAGAATATGTCCTAAATCTTGTGCGAGTCCATCTGAAACATCAATCATACTTGAGGCTAAACCTTTAAGCTGTTGCCCCAAATTACAACGAGGTGTTGGATAATCTAGGCGTTGTTGTAAAGGATGCCCTAAATGTTGTAATCCAAAGGCGGCATCACCAATCTGTCCACTAATACAGACATAGTCGCCGACTTGTGCGCCTGCACGCGTGATGGCTTGACCTTGTTCAATCCAGCCTAAAGCGGTGACACTTATAGTGAGTTGGGTACTTTGAGTGGTATCACCACCAATCAGGCTGACACCAAATTGATCGCAGCAATCGAACAAGCCCTGACTAAAGCCAGCCAGCCAGCCATGATCAACTGTTGGTAGGCTTAATGCCAGTAAAATACTATGCGGTTTTGCACCCATGGCGGCGAGATCAGATAAATTGACCGCGACACTTTTCCAGCCAATGGCATGGGCAGAGGTATCTAAGGGAAAATGTCGACCAGCAACCAATGTATCTGCACAGATCACGAGTTGTTGTGAGGGAGGAGGAGTCACAATGGCTGAGTCATCACCGATACCTAAACTGACATCAGATTTTGATGTACGTTTAAAGTACCGTTCAATAATGGAAAACTCAGCCATGCAACATCAAGCCTATTATTTTGCTTGTTGTTTTTCAGCTTCACGAAGCTTTGATGAAAGACGGTCTAATACACCATTGATGTATTTATGGCTGTCTGCACCACCAAAGTGTTTTGCTAGCTCAATTGCTTCATCAAGTACAACGCGGTATGGAACTTCGAGATGATCTCGTAATTCATAAGCACCAAGTCGTAAGGTTGCAAGTTCTACACCATCTAGTGCAGTTAACTCACGATCAAGTACAGGGATGAGTAACTCATCTAAAGCTTCATGTTGAGCAACCACTTGAGTGAGCAATTCATGGTAATAGTTAAGGTCAACTTTGTGCATCGCATTTTCTACACGTGTACGTGCTTCAATTTCATGGACAGGATTATGACTCATTTGCCATTCATAAATCCCTTGTACAGCAAAACGACGTGCTTTGCGTTTCGCTGCATAAGCGGCCTGAAGTGTTTGCGACATGCTTTAAATTGCCTTTAATAAGTTAACCATTTCGATTGCAGTCAGTGCAGCTTCGCTACCTTTGTTTCCTGCTTTCGTACCAGAACGTTCAATTGCCTGTTCAATGCTGTCTGTCGTTAAGACACCATTGATCACAGGCATTGTGCTTTCAAGTGCAACTACACCTAAACCTTTCGCACATTCACCTGCAACGAAATCAAAATGTGGTGTGCTACCACGGATCACTGCACCGAGTGCAATAATGGCATCAAATTTGTTTGAAGCCGCTAATTTTTTTGCAACGATAGGAAGTTCCCACGCACCTGGTGCGTGAATAACAGTAATCGCATCTTCTGAAACGCCATGACGTTTTAAAGTGTCGATCGCGCCTTCAAGTAAATGTTCAACTACGAAGCTGTTGAAACGTCCTACTAAGATCGCATAACGACCTTCGCTTGCGAGATGTAATAAACCTTCAATTCGGCGAATTGCCATAGCAACCTCGATTATTTTGCTGTGATTTGATCGGCAGTGATGTATTCCACTACCTCTAAATTAAATCCTGACAGGGCATTGAAACGAAGTGGAGAACTCAGAAGCTTCATTTTTTCAACACCTAAATCTCGTAAAATCTGCGCGCCAACACCAATGGTCTGATATTGCTGGGAAAGGGCAGCATTGGATTTCAATGGCTTTGGCTGATTCAGGTGATGAATCGCATGACCCAGATCTTCCAGATGGTCCTGTCCAATCCATACCAATACACCGCGCTCGCTTGCAGCAATTGTTTTCATTGCTAGATCTAAATTCCACGCTGCCGAACCATCGGCCTTATTTAATTTTAATAAGTCGCGAACAGGATTAAAACCATGCACACGAACAGTGGTGATGCCTTGTTTTGGTTCGCCTTTTACTAAAGCTAAATGGATATCTGGATTACCAATTTCACGATATTTATACAGTTCAAATGTACCGTATTCAGTATCAATGGTTTCTTGAGACAAACGTTCAACAGTTTGTTCATTGGTCATGCGGTAATGGATCAGATCCGCAATTGTACCGATTTTTAAACCATGTTTTTCTGCAAAAACTTCTAAGTCTGGACGGCGTGCCATGGTGCCATCTTCATTGATAATTTCACAGATAACAGAGGCAGGCTCTAGACCTGCTAAGCGTGTTAAGTCACATCCAGCTTCGGTATGACCTGCACGGTGCAATACACCGCCTGGTTGAGCCATCAATGGAAAAATATGACCAGGTTGAACGATATCGCTTGGTTTAGCATGTGCTGCAACTGCGGTGCGAATTGTATGCGCGCGTTCAGCAGCGGAGATACCGGTACTGATCCCTTCAGCTGCTTCAATCGACAGCGTGAAGTTAGTGGCATGTTGTGCACCGTTTTGATCTACCATTAACGGTAAATTAAGCTGTTTACAGCGATCACGACTCAAAGTTAGGCAAACTAGGCCGCGTGCATGCGTAATCATGAAGTTAATATCTTCAGGGCGAACATGCGTTGCAGCGATGACCAAGTCACCTTCATTTTCACGATCTTCATCATCCATCAGGATGACCATTTTGCCTGCACGAATATCTGCGACAAGCTCTTCAACACGACTCAGCGGCATTCGCTTTCACCTTATTATTGCCTTTCAAGGCACTCATATTCGATAAACCGAGCATAGTTTACCGCATTTTAGAAAATTTCGCCTGTGCTTCTTTATCAATTAAAAAAGTGAATCAAGCAAATAATAAAGCAACGGTTTATCCTAATGGGCATTTATAGCCCTGTAAGGGAGCGTTGCATTTTGAATTTGAACCGATACATTCGATCGAGCTAAGATTCAGTCGAAGCTTTTACTTTTTTACCCATCAAAATTTCAGTACGCAGATTTTGCGCCAAAGTGGCACACTGCTCATTCATGCCGTTAATCATAAAGGCATGACGGGTCATGATATTGCTTGGGTTTGGCATTGCCACCAGTTCATAACTATTTTGAATGGTTTTAAGCTGTTCGTGGCTCAGGTGCAAGGCAGCCTCTTTTGCATGCAGATGCTGGGTGAGGCGTTTTGATGCCTCAATCGCATCTAATTGCATCGCTTCTACAGCACTAGCAACAGCACCGCGTGTTTGTAGTGCAAAACGTTTATCTTCACGGTATCGCTTGTACAGCACCTCTGCCAATAACTGGAACACCGCACCTACCATCATCAAACATTCAAGCGCATGTGGCTTTTCCAGTGTGGTTGATAATGTGGCACCCTCGGCATTAAATTCCTGTACCACATGAATATGTGAGGCATCCATTTGATAATGTCTGCTACACAGATCAATACTTTTATCTAAAAATAACTGGCAAAGCTTGAAGTAGGGAACCGAGACTGACTGGTTTACACTGCTTAGCAACTGCTTTGGATCATAAAACTGGATATTCAGCGCCAGCGTTTCGTGGTCAAGCTGGGTTTGTTCGGCTGGCTTCTTCTCAATACGTGATTTTGGTTGAGCTTTTGCCTGTTGCTGTGCTTGTGCAACTAACGTGGCTGTATTTTGCTTCTCAAGTGCGAGAGCCTGAGTTAAACGTTGAATTTCATGTTTAAGATGATTTTCTTGGTTAATACGAGCTAAATATTCACTACGTGTTGGACGTGCAATGGCACGATACGCCAACCAGATCAACCCATGAATAAATAAAGATGCCAAAATCGCCAGCCACTGCGTGCGTAAGATTTCACCAATACTTGGTTGGATAAGCGTAATTTCAACCGTTCCAACTTTCTTTTCATTTTGTAGCGCATCTCGAACAAAGACTTCACCTTGACGGGTCTTTGCCATACCACTGGTTGCAAGGACTTGTTTATTGGCATCGAGGATACGAATGGATGCGACACTTGGGTTGGTTGCATAACGGTTGGCCACCAGTGCCAATGAGACCGTGTTGGCAGGTTCCAGTTCTGAAAGGCTATCTGCCACAAGCTGACTGGTCATCAGTTGTCCCTGACTGGTGCGGTTTTCATTGAGTTGATGTGTCGTTGCAATCACCAGTAAAAAGGTATGCAGTGCAAAACTTACGATCAGCAGGCTAGCAAATAGCCCTTGGCGTGGCGCATTCAAGTTAAACTTCCAAGATAAATAAGAGTCAAATAGATTCAGGTCAGGTTATGTTATGATTCTTACATACAATAGTTGTCGCTCAACCACGAGTCAATTCATGCGAGAAATCATTCTTATATCCTTTTTAGGACCAGATCAACCGAATCAGTTTACTCGATTAATGCAGGTGCTCTCCGTACATTCTTTGCAAATACTCGATGTGGGTCAGGCTGTTATCCATAATCAACTCACCCTTGGGATTGTTGTGGCATCGGATAATGAGACTGCAACCGCATTGGCAATGAAAGAGATCCTGATTTTAGCACATGATATTGGCTTAACTGTGCGATTTAAACCAATCTCTAACGCAGAATATGATCAATGGGTGAGTGAAGGTGGGCGTACACGTTATATCGTGACGGCACTTGCACCTGAGCTTACGGCTGCGCATTTGCAGGCAGTCACTAAAATTGTATCGAGTCAGGGCTTCAATATTGAAACAGTAACACGCTTATCTGGTCGTTTAGATCTCGATGGAGAAAGCCAATTTCCACGTCGTGCCTGTGTTCAGTTTGGTTTAAGTGGACAAATGTTGGATGCACAAGCGATGCGAGCTGCATGTTTGAGTTTGTCAGGTGAGCTGAATATTGATGTGGCGGTACAAGAAGATAATGCTTACCGTCGTAATCGTCGTTTGGTTTGTTTCGATATGGACTCAACCTTGATTGAACAAGAGGTGATTGATGAATTGGCGCTAGAAGCAGGTGTCGGTGAACAGGTCGCTGAAATTACTGAGCGTGCCATGCAAGGTGAACTCGATTTCCAACAAAGTTTTCGTGCACGTGTTGCATTATTAAAAGGCTTGGATGCTTCTGTATTACCTAAAATTGCAGAACGTTTAACCGTGACGGAAGGGGCGGAACGTTTAATCTCAACTCTGAAAGCATTGGGATATAAAACGGCAATCTTATCGGGTGGTTTCCAGTATTTTGCTGAATATTTACAAGCAAAGCTCGGTATTGATGAGGTACATGCCAATATTTTAGATGTACAAGACGGGTTGGTGACAGGTGAAGTCAAAGGTGCGATCGTGGATGGCGCACGTAAGGCTGAATTATTGCGTCAATTGGCAGACAAAATGGGAATCTCATTAGAGCAGGCGATGGCTGTTGGTGATGGTGCTAATGATCTACCAATGCTATCAATCGCAGGTTTAGGCGTGGCGTTCCGCGCTAAACCACTGGTGCGTCAAAATGCCAATCAGGCAATTTCAAGTGTCGGTCTGGATGGTGTCTTGTACTTGCTAGGAATGCATGACAAGGACCTGAACCGTGCTTAAAGACGGATTGTTCTAAAAATGCCCAAATTGTTTAAGCTTTATCCAATGCCGTTTTTCAAGCGGCATTTTTTATTTTAAATACGTCACAATTCCGTCATATTTATGTCTAAATGTATAGAAAAACAACGATAAAAAAATTCTGAAAAAAGTTTCTGAATGATTAAAAAGATCGATATTTTTTTGTAATGACACGCCGTAATTGATGCTATATAGCACTTTGAGACTTTTGTAATTTTAAAAAATGTAATGACAAAAGCATATTGCGACACCTTGTGTCGTATGGTTAATTTCAAGCTCTTTTTTTCTATAAAAAACCCTCCATAATGCATAAAGACGTTAATGCAACACCGAATATTGTTTAGAGATTACAGAACAAATATGAGGTTTGGACACGATCCAAACCACTTTTTAAAGACGGAGGTTTCTATGGAAGCAGCGAATTTCACCATGTGGGTTGGATTTGGCTTAATCGCTGTCGCAGTTATTGCTGTTTTCTTTTCTCCTTATCGTCGTTGGTTAGGCTTTATGCTAGCGGGTATGTTGAGTTGGGGATTATTAGAAGCGGTGCGCTTTGGTATGCAAACCATGTTCGAAATGTCGGTCGCCTATAGTTATTTGACAGCCTTAAGCCTTGCGATGGTAACGGTTACATTCATACTTTTACGTGAAGACAAACAAACACAAAAGCAATTGGCGAAACGTCAGTATATTGAACATACGCCAGTCTATAAGGATGACCAACAACAATGTTCTAGCCGATAATTTATAATAATTTGAACTACATCAAAGGCATGCTCAGCATGCCTTTTTTGTGCTAACTTTCTGCAACAAAGCTTTTACAGACCTATCGACAATTGTGCTAGGATACGGTTGTCTTAATTTTCATCATTATACTGTAGGCATAAATGTCATGAAGCTTTCTTCTTTACCTGTGATTCAGTTACCGATCGTTGATGTAAGCACTGATCCACTTGATCTATTAGTGGCAGGTTTGGCGTTACGTATGAAGCAATTGGCACGTACAAGCCCAAAGTTTATTGAATTGGTTCATGATCGTGAATTTCGTATTCAAATTGGTACAGATTTAGGTTTGGCACGCCAGATTATTGTGAACCGTGGCAAAATTGATACGGTTGCGGGTAGTCCTGAAAAAGCTGATTTTATTTTGCAATTTGCTTCAAGTGAGCAAGGCGTAAAAACTTTGGTGAAGGGTGATCCAACTGCATTCATGACAGGTATGCAAGATGGCAGCATTAAAATGGAAGGTGACTTCAGCTTGTTAGTTTGGTTTAACCAAGCAGCTAAATTGATTCCACCGAAAGTGCCAAAACCAGTAAAAGAAAAAATTCGCCAAGCACGTGCATTTATTAAAGAAAAAACAGGTAAATAAACCAACCTGAAAGAAAACTCCCTAAAAGGGAGTTTTTTTTATGTCTCATTTATTCAATTTCTAAATTAAAAGTCACAGGCCCATCATTAATTAAATGAACTTTCATATCAGCAGCAAAAATACCTGTTTGGACATGAGCAAATTGTTGACGTGCATACTCAACCAATTGCTCATACAAAGCTTTCGCTTCGGCTGGCGGCATGGCAGGTCCAAAGTCAGGGCGTAAGCCTTTTTGTGTTTGCGCCATCAAAGTAAATTGTGAAACCAATAAAAGTCCACCCTGAGCTTGGCTTAGATTCCACCCCATTTTGCCTTGTTCATCATCAAATATTCGATATTTTAAAATCTTATCAATGAGCTTTTGTCCTTGCTCTAAAGTATCGCTTTTACCTAGACCTAAGAATACGAGTAAGCCGTGCTGAATTTCGCCAGTGGTTTGACCCTCAACCACGACTTTCGCTTCTAAAACTCGTTGAATTAATGCGCGCATAAGATTAAAAAATAGGTGAAATAGAGTGAGGCAGTGTAACAGACACCGCATATAAAAATGAGTTGTGCAGCAAAAGTCTACTATTCAATCCCAGCCATTTGGTTGTATAAGAATAGCTATTATGCAAAAGAATCGGTTATAACCATCCGCTATGTCTGCCATTATTCGATCTTTACTCGACACTGACTTATATAAATTCACCATGCTACAAGTGGTGCTGCATCAATTTCCACAGACGCATAGCGTGTATTTATTTCGCTGTCGAAACTTAGAAGATACGGTTTATCCTTTGGTTGAGATTCTAGAAGATCTAAATCATCAGCTTGATTTACTCTGTGAATTGCGTTTTGCTGAAGATGAGTTGCAATATCTTCGTTCTTTACGTTTCATCAAAAGTGATTTTGTTGATTACCTTGAATTATTCCAGCTAAAAAGACGTTTTATCCAAGCCAGTATTGATGAATCAGGTCGGTTAGATATTCGGATTGAAGGGCCGATGGTTCAGGCCATGATGTTTGAGATTTTTGTATTGGCGATCGTCAATGAGTTGTATTTCCGCCGCATCCGTACCGATGAGGTCTGGGTTGAGGGTGAGCGCCGATTACAGCACAAGTTGGTCCAACTGCAACACTATGCCCAGCTACAGCAGGACAATGATCCGCCATTTTTGGTTTCAGATTTTGGTACTCGCCGCCGTTATAGTTTTGACTGGCAAAAGCATGTAGTGCAGG
The DNA here is from genome assembly GCF_002165255.2 of Acinetobacter sp. WCHA45. NCBI lineage: Bacteria > Pseudomonadati > Pseudomonadota > Gammaproteobacteria > Moraxellales > Moraxellaceae > Acinetobacter > Acinetobacter sp. WCHA45. The sequence continues at coordinate 78,197 of NZ_CP028561.1, forward strand.
CGTTTCATGAGGCTGCACCGCAAGTGTTTCGTGGCACCAGCAACGTACTATTGGCGAAAGAGTTGGGTATTAGCCCGATTGGAACCATGGCACATGAGTTTTTACAAGCGTTTCAAGCTTTAGATGTCCGATTACGTAATTTTCAAAAAGCGGCTCTAGAAGCATGGGTGCAAGAATATCGTGGCGATTTAGGCATTGCTTTGACCGATGTGGTTGGAATGGATGCGTTCCTGCGTGATTTTGACCTGTATTTTGCCAAGCTGTTTGATGGCTTACGTCATGACAGTGGCGATCCCTATGAATGGGGGGATAAAGCGTATGCGCACTACCGCAAATTAAAGATTGATACCAAAACCAAAATGCTGACCTTTAGTGATGGTCTCAATTTAGAAAAAGCATGGCTATTGCATCAATATTTTAAAGATCGTTTTCAAGTCAGTTTTGGTATTGGGACGAATCTGACCAATGATATGGGGCAAAAACCTCTAAATATTGTATTGAAGTTAGTTGAGTGTAATGGTCAATCGGTGGCCAAAATTTCCGATAGTTCGGGCAAAACCATGACTGACAATGAAACTTTCCTTGCATATTTAAGACAGGTGTTTGAGATCGAAGAGGTCAGCTAATCTATAGCTGATTTTCTGCTAATTGAAAGCAAAAAATCAGACAAAGATAAAAAGTCGGCTATGTTAAAATTGATTCAATGCGGATAGAAAATAGCATAAAAATGACTGATGTAGATTTTAAACTGGGTTTACTGATTGAGCCTGAAGAACTTGTACCTTATTTAGGACATGAGCTGATTCGTGTCGTTGATTTAAGCCGAGCATCGGTTTATGAACAATTGCATATTCCCCATGCCATTCATTTACAGCCTAAATTCTTGGTTGCACAGCATGAACAAGCGAATGGTGTATTACCTGATTTAGCAGGTTTACAAGCTCTCGTCGAAAAATTAAATATTTCATCTCAACATCATATTGTCGTTTATGACGATGAAGGTGGTGCGTGGGCAGGGCGTTTAATCTGGAATTTACATTGTCTTGGTTTTAACCGCACCAGTTTGATTAATGGTGGTATTCATGGCTGGTTAGGTGCAGGTTTACCAACCACGTCTGAAGTTGAACCATATAAACCTGTTGCAGAGTTAGTTGCTATTGATGAGCAGGCAGTACAACAGCATCGTATTGAATATGATGAACTCCTCAATGAAGTCAATCATAAGAATATTCAACTTTGGGACTGCCGTACCATAGATGAATATACGGGTTTACGTCTTGCTGCGCGACGTGGTGGTCACATCCCAAATGCTTTGCATTTTGAATGGAGTACTGCCCTAAATCGTGAAAATCATCTAAAATTACACCCGCTTGAACGCACTCAACAACGTTTGGAACAATTAGGCTTTAATTTACAACAACCTGTGGTGGTGTATTGTCAGTCACATCACCGTTCGGGCTTGGCGTATATCTTGGCAAAATTACTCAATTGGCAAGTGAGAGCCTACGATGGTGCGTGGAGTGAATGGGGCAATCGCCTCGATAGTCCTATTATTTCAGGGGAGTCACCATCTTGAGTTTTTCAGCAGACCTAAAAAAACAACTTTTTATCAAAGCACAAAACTTAGTACCTCAACATCAACTGAGCCGTGTTATCGGCAAAGTGGCAGCCAGTGAAAATGTTTTGGTAAAAACTGCTGTGATTCAGGCATTCAAAGCGAAATACGGCATTGACATGAGCATTGCTGAGCAGACTAATCCGAATCAATATAAATCATTTAATGAGTTCTTCACCCGTGCATTGAAGGAAGGTGTACGCGGTGTGGACGAGCGTGCAGATAGTATTGTTTGTCCTGCAGATGGTGCAATTTCTCAGTTGGGTAAGATCGAGGCAGGTGATATTTTCCAAGCCAAAGGTCAAAGTTTTTCTGTAGAGAAATTGATTGGTGATCCGCAACTTGCAAAGCCATTTGTAGATGGTCAGTTTGCAACTGTTTATTTATCACCAAAAGATTATCACCGTGTACATATGCCATTGGCGGGCACGTTGACCGAAACTTTATATATTCCAGGTGAGTTATTTTCAGTAAACCAAACCACTGCTGAAAATGTACCAGGTTTGTTTGCACGTAATGAACGTATGGTGTGCTTGTTTGATACCGAGCTGGGTCGTATGGCAGTAGTTTTGGTCGGCGCAATGATTGTGGCAGGCATTGAAACTGTTGCAACGGGTAAAGTAAAACCAACAGGTCGTGTTGAATTACAACATCACCAAATGCAGTTAGATAAAGGGGCTGAGTTAGGTCGTTTCTACTTAGGTTCTACTGCTGTGGTTTTATTTGAAAAAGATAAAATGGTGTGGGAAGAGCAGTTTAAAGCCAATTCTACTGTAGTGATGGGTGAGCGTTTAGGTCACTCGGTTTAATTTAGAGTTGAGTTTAAAAAGCCCCTAGATAGGGGCTTTTTGTTTTACGTATTTCGCATAAGGCGTATTATGTTGGTTTTAGAAAATATTTAAAATAAAAACTTATAGAAAAATTCTTTTTCATCACTTATCTTTAAGTTTAATCGGTTATCCAAGAGAGCTTCTTTAACCAAGTCAATTATTATTAAGACCTCATCAAAAAATCGCTTTGAATTAATTTTAGAGCAGTAAATACTTAATTCATTTTCAAAAACACCATTCCAATCAGTTGATGGAAATTCAATGGTTGTTGCTAATGTCGGTTCAAGTCTAAGAATAGTATGATATTGTCCTGCATATTGCGCACGACTAGTCAAACTCCCATCATGGATTAGTCCATTCCTTAGAGCCAATAAATATTGGATAGTTTTTTCATCATATGTATGCAAATCTAGAATCTGTTTTATTCCATTTTTTAATGATTTATTTGGATCATTAACAATACTACCCAACTGATCTAAAATCATAAAACAACCAAGTAATGGTGTATAAGTTCTAGTTCGATTATTATTGTAAGAAGCTCTAATATTTTCTACTAAATCATGCAAGCTTGTACTAACTTTACGATTTTTAAGTTTAGTTACATTCCAGTTCACATTCAAATAAGTATAAACTAATTCATGAATTGATAACTCCTCTAATTTTTTATTAGAAAAATATTCATTAATTTGGTGAGGCATGGCATTTTTGAAGTCATTAAATGAGTTTACTCTATTGGTATTAGACATAATAGTTCGCCAAATTAAAAAAATATATTACTATTATTTATAAAAAATTACTGATTAATTTAACACAATTGGCACTATGTGAAATGCTTTGATCTTATTTTATTAAGATCGATATCCTATTCGTTTTTTAAATCTCAATAGCCTGTAGAGAGGTCGATTTGAAAAAAATTATATTCTCTCTAAGAAATTTTGATATGTTTTGCCGAGCTCTAATCGTATCTGTACGTTTTTTCTTACACCAATTCCAGTCAATGACCCATATTCGTACCGATCCAAATCACCTAATATCAACTCATCAGGAACAGGAAGTTCCAAAACATAAAACAAGAATGATAAGTTTGAGCATCAGGACGTGAGGTAGAACAGGAGTTATACCTAAAGTGCGAAATACGAAAAAGCCCGACAGGATGTCGGGCTTTTTTTTATTCGATTTGAATTTGTTTTGCCCAAAACTCAATAAGAAATTGCAGAGATTGGCTGAGCGGTTTGTAGCTTGGCCAAATCGCATGAATTGGCATATCTAACCGATTGGTCGTATCACTAAATGCTAAACGAACTAAACTTTGCTGGTTAAAATGCGCTTTCACAACAGAAAGGGGAAAATTTCCCCAGCCCAATCCTTGCTCGACCATCTGAATTGCCATCGACAAATTATCAGTCATCCAATAAGTTTCAGAAACCAGAATGCGTGGATCGGGTAAAGCATAATGTTTACTCGCCACAATAACTTGTCTAGGATCATGCAGATCAGTTTAATAAAAGCATTTTTGTTAGATTTAAGCCTGATGGTTCTGATACCTTGTTATACCTTTGTTTATAATTATCTTTTCGACCATATTTTTGATTTACCCAGTCATTTGGTAGAGTCGAAACCTGTATCTGTTTAAGTCATTCCTTCATTTGAAATGTATTTTTATCTATGTGTTATTGATCTCAAAATCAAAGAATTATTTGAAAAAAGAGCGTATTTATATACGCTCTTTTTGATGGATTTTTAATCTAATTTGAAGGAAAGATTTCAAATTTAGAGACGAATCCACGTCATATTTCTAAACGTATTATTATTCGGGTTTTTCGCATTTATTGTGAGCATTTTACCTGTTTTGCTTAAACGCGCATTCAAAGTATATTTATATCCATCATAAGGATTGATCCATACACCTTGTCCAAACTCTTCATTTAGATTCAGCATTTTAAGATTACTCAGTACTTCCATACCAATAATCGGCTGATTTTTTAAAGCACCAGTACAAGGGGTGCATAGTGTAGGAATCGCCTCTTTGCCTTGAGGGTACATTTTCACAATGACAGCACTGTATTGTTCAGTTTTAGAATTACGTCTGATCACAATATCAGATAGATAAGAACCACTCCGTTCATCTACCACTTTCCAAGTACCGATCAATGGATCAGTAGGCATGGCGATTGCTGAAAATGAACTACTTAAGCCTAGGAGAAAGGCGAAACTACGAAAGAAATGAGAATTCATAAAATATATTACGTCTAAAGAGAAATGTGTGAGCGGTGAAATTAATCAAAATATTATTATATTATTATTGTAATTAAATTGTAATATCAAATATTTAGGGAGCAATTTTAGCTCCCTCTATTTTAACCTATACGATACAAACGTTCTTTGGGAAAGACAGCGGTAAAGGTTGAGCCTTCGTTTTCTTTGGAGCTAATTTCTAAATGGGCGCCATGTTGCATTAACACATGTTTGACAATTGCTAAGCCTAAACCTGTCCCCCCTGTCTGACGGCTACGTGCGCTGTCAACACGATAGAAGCGCTCAGTTAAACGGGGTAGATGTTTTGGATTAATGCCAATCCCATTATCTTGTACGGTAAAGTAAGCGTGATCGCCATCTTCATGCCAGCCAATCGTAATAATGCCACCTTTCGGTGTGTATTTAATTGCATTGGTGATTAAATTACTAAACGCACTGGCAATTTCCATATCAGAGCCGATTAAATCACAATGACTGTCGATATCTAAATTTAAAGTATGACCATAATCGAGATTATAAGCACGCGCATCATCAAATAATTGATTCATCAAATTTGCCATGTCAATAATTTGATTTTTAGCAACTTTTTTATTGTTCTCTAAATTGGATAAAAGCAATAAATCATTCACCAATGCATTCATGCGTTTGGTTTGTGATTGCATTTGAGTGAAAGCGCGTTTCCAGCGAGGAGTAATGTCATCTTGATCGATAAATGTTTCGATATAACCACTCAATACGGTGAGCGGTGTACGTAATTCATGAGAAATGTTGTCCACGAAGTCTTTACGCATTTGTTCAAGATTATGTACGCGAGTAGTGTCATATGCCACCAATAAGCGGCTTTCACCACCAAAACGAGTTAACTTGACTTGCACATATCGGTCTTCGTCCATTTGAGCCTGTAAACGGATACCATCAGGTGCTTGATCGATATGATTAAAATATTCAATAAAGCTGGGTTGACGCAAAATAGCCAGTAAATTACGTCCGCGATCCAAAGGATTGATACCTAATAACTTTTCGGCAGCGGGGTTCCACCATTCAATCTGATGTTGGTCATCAATCAAAACGACAGCTTCCGCCAATGCAACCAGAGATGATTGAGCACGATCAATCAAACCTACCATTTCGGCTTGAACGATACGTTCTTGTCGCTGCGCTCGATAGACATTAAATAATAATGCACCCCAAATACCGCTTAGATTTGGGGGAACATCATAGGGACGATTTGAGATCCACTCATTGACTAAATACAGTGAGCGCAGTTGGAGTATAAAAAAAACGACAAACGCGACAAAAATACAGCTCCAAAAGTATCCAACCCCGAATCCAATTAAGCTCGCAATCAATAAGAAAAAAAGTAGCAGTCTTAGATCTTGTTTTGCAAACGTCCATAAATTGCTGTGACGGAAACGTTGATGTTCACGTGCCAGTTCAGGGACGGGATAAGGTTCATACATAAAGGATTTTAACCTGCTGCTAAATCAGCTCGTGTAGAAAAACGATAGCCTGTGCCACGTACTGTTTGTACAAAACGATCTACGCCAAAAGGTTCTAAGACTTTGCGTAAACGTCGGATATGCACGTCAATGGTACGATCTTCGATATAGACATTACCGCCCCAAACTTGATCCAGTAATTGTGCACGTGTATACGCACGTTCAGGGTGCGTCATAAAGAAAGCCAATAAACGATATTCGGTTGGACCCATATCGAGAATACTGTTACCAAAGCTCACACGCTGACTGACTGGATCAAGCATTAAGCCATTAGCATCAATGACTTTTTCGCCACTGAGTGCATTTGCACGACGCAATACAGCTTTGATACGAGAAACCAATTCACGTGTAGAGAATGGTTTGGTCATGTAATCATCTGCACCCGCATCTAGCCCTTGCACTTTATGGTCTTCTTCACCACGTGCTGTCAGCATGATGACAGGAATTTCAGCTAAGTTTTCATCACGTTTGAGACGACGGCATAGATCTACACCACTGACACCACCCGGTAGCATCCAATCCAGCAAAATAAGAGCAGGACGCTGATCGACGATAATCTGATGCGCTTGTTTTGCATCCTCAGCTTGTAAACATTGGAAGCCTGCCATATCCAAAGAGGTATGGATCATTTCGCGGATCGGTAGCTCATCATCGACAATTAAAATATAGTCATCTTTCACTGCGCAATACCCTTAAAATCTGTAACGGTGAACCGTTTTGTTGTTATGACAGGCTTATTACAAAGATTAATTATGACAATATCATTGCAAAAGAGTTAATAAAGTCGAATTTAGCAATAAATTGTGACAATTCTAAGGCAGAGTAGTGACCAAATAATGACAAGTTGTTTGCAAATAAAATAAATGAATTCATTTTTTTAATACCATCGAAACCTTTTTATTTTGTTCGTCACAAAACTGTAAAACGATTTTAATTTTTTTGTGAGGTGGTTTCAATAAATGATAAAAACACAGCACAACAAGCAGATAACACATCTTCTAAAGGCTGTTTAAAACCTTCGGAAACCCAACGAATAATAATATGCGTCACATATCCATTTAAACCTGTTGCCATTAATGAAACTTCTTCACCACTTTGGGGTGCATTTGGCATGGTAATCATCATGAATGCTTGAATAATACGATCAAATTGGGTCAAGGTTTCCTGAATCGTGGCTTGATTATGCAGGTCTTGAACCAACATGGCATCGATATAAATAATTCGTGCCATACGAGGGTCATCTTTAATTGTACTTAATAATGCGGATAAACCTGCCGTGACCATATTCTTAGGTTCAGGTGCAGCCATGAGCACAGCTTGGGTTAAACAATTTTGCATTTTGCCAATCATTTTTAAGAATACCGTTTGGAAAAGCTCCTCACTTTTCTTAAATGATTCATAAAAATAACGCTCAGTCAGCTTGGCTTCATTACAGACATCTTTGACAGTGACCGAAAAAAAACCCTGTGTACCATAGGTCGCAATGCCTGCTTCAATCAATTTTTCGCGGCGAGCTTCTTTGCGTTCAGTTAAAGAGAGACCTTTAAACTGACGCTCTTTCGCTTCGATATTATTTTTCTTGCGTGTCGCTAGATCTTCTGTTGCCATGGAAAAACCGTTCCCTAAAAAGTCTTTAAATCGTATGTCTAAGATTTATTTGCATTTTAAACAAGTCTTGCGAATTTATAATAACTAAATTTCGTAAAACTTATTTCATCGTGTCTAAACATCTTACGTCATGAAATGTAAATAGACCTAATATGACAAGCAATATGTTGGTTATTGCCATTTGTCTTAAAGCTGTAGTGTACTATATTGACAACACGTATTGTCAAAATTATATTGGTTATAGCTTAAACTGCACATGATCAAGACAAATGTGTGCATATCATTCGAAATACAAAGGATAGGCAATGAAAAATTTTAAAAATAAAGTCGCAGCGATCACAGGTGCAGGTTCTGGGATTGGACAGCAATTGGCAATTTTATTGGCTAAACAAGGTTGCCATTTGTCATTGAGTGATATCAATGAGAAAGGATTAGCGCAAACTGTTGAGTTGGTAAAACAAAATCCAATCAAAGTAACGACCAAAGTTCTTGATGTTTCAAACCGTGCAGCGGTGAAGCAATGGGCGCAAGAAACTGTTCAAGATCATGGCTCAGTGAATATGATTTTTAATAACGCAGGTGTGGCACTTGGCTCAACTGTTGAAGGCGCAAGTTATGAAGATTTGGAATGGATTGTAGGCATTAACTTTTGGGGCGTGGTTTACGGCACCAAAGAATTTTTACCATTCATTAAGCAAACCAAAGATGGTCATATCATCAATATCTCAAGTATTTTTGGTTTAACTTCGCAACCAACACAATCCGCATACAATGCAACAAAATTTGCGGTACGTGGTTTTACTGAATCATTACGTCAAGAACTTGATATTGAAAAGAGTGGCGTAAGTTCTCTTTGTGTACACCCAGGTGGTATCCGTACCAATATCGCAAAAGCGGCGAAAATGAATGACAGTTTAAAGAGCTTGGGTATGGACCCGAACAAGTCAATCAAGCAGTTTGATAAATTCTTACGTACACCGCCAGAAGAAGCTGCACGTCAGATTTTAAATGCAGTATTGAAAGATAAACGCCGTCTGCTGATCGGTACAGATGCGCGTATTGTGGATTCTTTCCAGCGTTTATTCCCAACGGGTTATCAACGTCTTGCAGCGATTGCAACGAAAATGATGTAAGTTGCAAGCATAAAAAAGCCATTCTTAGAGAATGGCTTTTTTATTTGAGGATCAAAGAAATTTTTAAATAAGGACTTTGATCTTGGTTTTCTTCCAAACGAACTGATAATAAGAGGCTTGTAATATGCATAAGCAGACAAAAGAAAGTGCATAAGCAGTCCAAATGCCCGTTAAGCCCCATAACGAACTAAACCAATAGGCACAAGGGACTTCAATTAGAATAATAGTGAGAATATTAATCATCATGGGAACATTGACGGTTCCACTAGCCCGCATGATTGAAGCAAAAATAGCACTCGCACCGAAGAATAAAATTGACCATAACACAATAAATAAGAGCTGCTGCCCAAGTTCAATGACGCTGTGATCGGTAATAAATAGAGCCATTAAATATTTGGAAAATAAGTAAGCCAAAGTGATCAAACTACCAGTAAATATGACATTCATTCCCAAAGCGGTTCGTGTGACTTTGGCTAATAGTTCGGGTTTGCCTGCACCAATCGCTTGAGCGGCAAAAATAGAAGCCGCAATTGAAATAGAGAGGGCTGGAAATTGAATATAGTTGAGTACTTGGTTCACTGCACCATATGCTGCGGTCGCGTGTGCACCATAATGATTAACCAAACCAATAATGACTAAGCCTGCCAATGAAGTTGTCACCATTTGGATGCCTGTTGGGATACCAAGCTTTAAGATTAGTTTGCTTAGGTTGCTATCGTGACGAATACTTTTCAATAGACGGGCATCTATTTTCAGTGGATGGTTCTTATAATTGAGATAGAAGCTCAGAAAAATAAGGACTGCGGCATATCCCATGATTGTTGCAACAGCAGGCGCGACAATGCCCAGAGCAGGGAATCCAAAATAGCCTTTGAGCAAAACAGGTGTTACCGCCAAACCAATCAGACTGGTTAGGCTCAATGCAATTAGAGGGGTAACACTATCACCGACACCGCGTAAAATCGAAGTATAAATAATATAGACAAACAATAATGGACTACCCACCAGCATCCATCGAACATAGGGCAGAGAGAGGTGCATGACTTTAGGATCTGTACCTAATAATTGCAAAATCTGCTCGGCAAAGCTCCAACCTAAAACCGCAATCACACTACCGCCAATCAGGGTCATGAACAGGGTGGAACCAATCACACAGCGCACTTTCTCAAGATTCTGGGCACCCCATGCCTGTCCAATCAGTACAGTCGTTCCCGCGGAGATCCCGATCACAAATGCCAATAAAAAGAAAAGAATTGGGAAGAATACAGACACTGCAGCAATCGCATCTACTCCCATCATTTGACCGACAAAGATGGTATTAATCGTTCCTGATAAGTTCTGTAAAATGTTGGTGGCAATCAAGGGAACCAGAAAAACAAAAAATGTTTTCCAGAGATTGGGTTGCATGACCAAAGGTTGGCGGGGTGTCATTCTATTTCCTTCACGCTTCGCCCAGAAACGTTTCTATTTTTTCTTTTTCCACCATACCATCATCGGTCATATTGACGTCATGATTGTTCGGTTTATTTTTGTTGATCAACACTCTGCAAGGATTGCTCCTGCACGTTGTAAAGTCTGATCAGTTTTGGCAAAGCAGAATCGAATCAGGCGTAGTGACTCGGGCGCTTGTTGATAAAAAACGGAAATAGGAATCGCGACAATTTTGTGTTGCTCTGCGAGGAATTGGCACATTTCCACATCATTCAAGTCAGGGCGAATCGCACTGTAATCGAGATTTTGGAAATAAGTGCCTTGTGATGCAATAAATTGGAAACGTGAGTTTTGAATCTGGGTATTAAAAAGATCCCGTTTTGTCTGATAAAAGTTCGGGAGTTCCTGAACATGCTCAGGATGTTGCTGCATATAGTTCGCTAATGCTATTTGGCAAGGTGTGGTTCCGCAAAAATTGGCAAATTGATATATTTGACGAAACAAACGCATTAAATGTGGTGCTGCAACGCAATAACCCGTTTTCCAACCTGTGACATGATAACTTTTTCCAAAAGAACCGATTACATAACTGCGTTCACGTAATTCGGGGAATTGCAGTGCACTAAAATGTTTTTGTCCATCAAAAATGAGATGTTCATAGACCTCATCAGAGAGCACAACGATATTTTTATCTTGAATGAGTTCAATCAGTTGATGCCAGTCTTGTTCTGACCAAATCGCACCAGTCGGATTATGCGGTGTATTGACGATAATCATGCGAGTTTTTGCATTGATACAATCTTTAACTTTTTGCCAATTCACCTGAAATGTTGGTGCTTCTAAATGGATATGAACGGATTTCCCCCCTGCCAGTTGTACTGCAGGGGCATAGCTGTCATAGCTCGGGTCAAAAATAATAACTTCATCATCTGCATGGATACAGGCTTGAATGGCACAAAAAATCGCAATGGTTGCGCCAGGGGTAATAGTAATTTCGGTGACAGGATCGAGTTGCAGTTGATCTCGCTGTAAAAACTGTTTGGCCAGTTGTTCTCTGAGGACTAAAACACCATCTCCCGCAGGGTATTGGTTATAACCTGAAAGCGTGGCTTGGCTCAGCGCTTCAAGCAATGCAGGTGGAGCAGGGAAATCGGGGAAGCCTTGAGACAGATTCAGTGCATTCAGTCGTTGTGCGAGTTCAGTCATCACGCTAAAAATAGTCACGCCTTGGCTTGGAAGTTTTGACTGAAGCTGCAACATTGTTTTTAACCTGATTGACGTTTTGTTTTGCCGTGATTGTATAGTGAAAAGTGATGCCTGACCAAGTTATTGTGATTAAGGTAAAGGTTGAATTTTACCGTTAATCGACTGAAAAAGGTGTCTTATGTCAGGAAAAATCAGGTAATTGTGTCTGAATAAAAACAATAGTGACGGAATTGGTCATTTTTTATTGAAAATTGTCTAAAAAATTTGTTATTTTTCATTGTGATACGCTATTTTAGTTGCTGCTGTAAAGCGCTATAATTTCTATCGAGGGGTTCAATTAAATACCAATTATCGTGAAATGGGACATAGAGTAATGGACAGTTTCGATCTAAAAATACGCTACCCACATCATATTGATTTAAAAGATGTAGAGCAGCTTGAGGCACTGAATACCATTGGGGTATTAACTCTTTTTGATAAAATGGGCTGGAAAAAACAATTAAGCCGTTGGCTGCAGCTTGATGGTGCTAGCCCAACGTTTACCATTACCGATGAAAAGACAGAACAGACGATCGAAATCGTATTGAATACCTATGGGTCATCTCAGGAACTTAACTTTATTGTCAAGACAGACATTCCTGTAGTTGTTGCTAAAAAACAAATGTTTGGATTGGTTACACGACAGGCGAAAGAAAAAGTTCATTTTAAACAACTTTCATTGGTACAAGTGAAAGCCTATCTAACTGCATTTTTAAAACAAGATACAGATACTTTGATTCGTTATTATCAAGAAAGTAAACAGCAACTGGCGCAATCTGCATAACGATGAGGAGCAAATTCCCCCATCGTTCTGTTGCTATTTATAAAACATTTTCAACAATGGCACGAATGATACCGAGTGCTAAACCAATAAAAGCACCGACAATCACACCGTTGACGCGGATCATGTGTAAATCACCACCCACCTCACTCTCGATTTTGGCGATCATTTCGCGTGAATCCCACTCGTGGATACGTTCGCTGATATAACGGATGATCTTGTCGCTGTATTGCTCACTGAAATTCGTCGCTAAGCCGACCATTTTCTCATTCAGAACCTGACGGACTTTTTCATTCTGAATCAGACTTTCACCCAATTGTTGAAGAGCTGCTCGTAAATTGGTGGCAATGCCTGAATGTTCCTGCATTAAATCTGTTTTAATCGCATCACATAAAATTGCCACAGCACCACTAATAAAGTTCAGCACCTGCGGACTGTCCAGCACATCATCCTTGCTCTGATTTAAGCGCTTGCTGGCTTCACTGTTGCTGTCCGCAAGCTGTAACATTAGATTATGCGTGGTGGTTTCAATGTCCTGCCGCCACGGATGTTCAGGGTTGGCCAGCATGGATTCAACTTTTTCAATCAGTGAGTCAATTGTCCGTTGTTGCACATCAATCCCAATCCAGCTTGCGCCTTTGGCTAGTTTCCAAACACCTAATTCTTGGAACAGTTTACGTGATAGATCTCGTGCCTTTTCAGGATGAGAGACCATCCACTCATGCGCTAAATCAAGACCGCGTTGTAATACGTCTTGATGGAAGTCATTTTCCAAAACAGCACGTAACATTTCACTGGCGAGATTATTGATTTTGGTACTGCGTACCCATTGTACACTATTGTTTTGCACAAAGTAGGCAATTTGATCTTGGCTCACAAATTCAAAAATTTTCGGTACAGTATGTTGAATCATCTGTACGACTTGTTGGTTATTTTGAGGGTTGGCTAGCCATTGACCGACGGCCAAACTGAGGTCAGCATTTTTTAAACTGCGTTCAACGATTTGAGGAGATAAAAAGTTTTCTTGTACAAAGCGGCCCATTGATTCTGCAATACGCGCTTTATTCCGTGGAATGATTTCGGTATGGTCACGCAATAGTTTGGGTAAAGGCATTTTTCCAAAAGGATTGCGGAAAAGTACAGTGACAGCGTACCAATCAGCCAGCCCACCAACTACACCTGCTTCCGCACCTAACATAAAAATATGAATGACCCATTTATATTCAGGTAAAAAATGCGCCGCGACCATTAAGCCAATCCATGCTACAACCGCAATGATCAATGCCATAGTGGCGAAGTACTTACTTCTTTGCAGGCTCGGTACGTGGATTTCTTCGACTGAATTCATTGAGTCATCCTTATCAATTTACTTTTTGTTTTGAGGTAGTACAGGGGGCTGCAACACGTCTCCTGTTGGACTCAATCCGTATTTTTGCCCTAATGATTGCAAAATGAGTTGCGCATCAAAAGCATCAGGTGATTGCTGCTGAGTCTGAAAACACTCGATAGTATACGACACTTGGATTGGATCAAGATTGACCACTTGAGGCATATCATAGAATGGGTCAGGCCAAAAGGCAGGATGTCGGCGATAATAACCATATGGGTAATAAGAGGGTGTCGGATAAATCACAGCTTGGCGTTGCGTTTTATGTCGTGCGTTACTCGGATCATCAACAACAGTAAAATAACGGAAACCGTTTTTGACTGTAGTTTGTGCGGCTTTGAGTAAAGTAATTTCCTCTGCCGTACCATAACTCAAATTATTATCTGCTTGGAAACCAATACGGTAAGTTTTGTTATTCAATGGATAAGCGGTGAATTGACCCAGTTGATCGAAGGTTTTGGGTTTTGATGGAACAGTTACACATCCTGCCAGTGTTAATGTAACAAGGAGAGGGGCACATATGAATAAAGATTTCATTTTGCAATTCCTATGTTCAATGTCTCAGGAGACGAAAGACTTAAAAGCTGCTATTTGGTTGTGTTAAAAAGGTCAGTTCTTCAGGTGTCGAGCTTCGACCTAAGATGGCATTACGATGTGGATAACGCCCAAAACGGTCAATAATCACTTTATGCTTTTTTTCAAAGCTCAAATTAATTTCGTTCCCTAAACGTTGGAACAGTTTTAAAGCAAACTCGTGCATTAATTTAGATTCACTATGCATAAATGGCATATATAAAAATGAGCGTTGTTCGGGATTCAGTTGAGCATCGAGTTGTAAACTAATTGCTTCTTGAGCAAGCATCAATGCCATGTTGTCATAGGCAAAAGCTTGCGCTTGATCACGATATAAGTTGCGAGAAAATTGATCCAACACAATGATTTCGGCTAAACGACCTTCTGGTGTGTGTCGCCAAGACCAAAGCTCTGCTTGGATTGCTTGATGGTGAATTATTTGAAATTGGTCGCGAATTTTTGCATCAAATTCATCACTTTTGGCAAACCAAAGTGAACGGTGTTCAGGATTAAACCAAAAATTAAGAATATCCTCTGCTTGCATAGTTCAGTGCTCATGGGAAGATTTATTTTTAATAAAATCACAATTTCAGCATGTCTTATATAACAAGATTGTGATAAAAATTGCCAAACTAAATCAGATGACTAGATCACAATTGTCGTTATAATTGGCAGAATAACCAAGTCGCGACCATTTATGTGGTTGGCTGATCTTAAATAAGCGAGCATATAAATTATGAATCAACCCAGCATACATTCTTCCTCTGTGATACCGACTTGTGTAGATGCTTCGCTATTAAAGGGGATGCTACGCGGTATTGAACGCGAAAGTTTACGTATGCAAAGCAATGGATTTTTATCACAAAAAAATCATCCAGAAGCTTTAGGTTCTGCACTAACACATCCGCATATTACGACAGATTATTCAGAAGCATTGATGGAGTTTATTACTACACCGAAAACAACCATCGCGGCTGCATTAGATGAATTAAGAGATATTCATAGCGTGGTACATCAGCAGCTAGAAGAAGGCGAAAGATTATGGCCACTGTCCATGCCGTGTATGTTGGATGATAATGAAGAAAATATTCGATTAGCACAGTACGGCACTTCTAATATTGGCCGCTTTAAAACCTTATACCGTCATGGTTTAGGTGTACGTTATGGCCGCCGTATGCAAACCATTTCTGGCGTGCATTACAATTTATCTTTTCCTGATCAATTGTTTGCAGTATTGCAACAACATGAAACCAAGCCAGAATTAAAACAACTCAGTTTGCAGGATTATCGTAGCCATCGTTATTTTGGCCTGATTCGAAACTTTATCCGACTTACCCCTTTAGTGATGTATTTGTTGGGTGCAAGCCCATCGGTCTGCCGCTGTTTCCTAACAGGCCGTGAACATCATCTACAGCCACTGGTCAAGGGCACTCTCTATTTACCTGAAGCAACTGCCTTACGCATGGGGCGCTTGGGATACCAAAATTCAGCACAAAAAGAATTGGGCATCCATTATAACGATCTACACGATTATCTTGATGGATTACAGAAAGCGGTACATACCCCTTATCCTGAATTTACCGATTTAGGTTTAAATGATAAACAGGGTGAGCCGATTCAAATCAATGATCACGTGCTCCAAATCGAAAATGAATACTACAGTCTAGTTCGTCCGAAACAAGTACCACAAGCAGGTGAAACCCCATCACAAGCTTTGAAGAATCGTGGTGTTGGCTATGTAGAATTACGTGCCGTAGATGTGAACCCTTATAGTGCGATTGGAATTGATGAAATTTCAGCGGGTTTTCTTGAAAGTTTAGCATTGTATTGTGTATTAAATGACAGTCCTGATTTATTTGCCGATGAACAGGAACAGATTGATCATAATCAAACTGAAGTGGTCAATCGTGGACGTGCAGTAGATGCTAAAATTATAGATGGTGAAACAATAGTTTCACTGCATGATTGGGCACAACGTCATTTAAATGCGATTCAAGACTGCGCTACTTTGTTAGATCAAATGGATGGTTCACAGTTATATTCTGAGGCAATCCAAGTGATGCAGCAGCGTTTAGATCATGTTGAAAATACGCTTTCCGCGCATGTGATTAAAGATACTTTGGATCATGGTGGGACATGGAGCTTTGGGAGTGTCATGGCTCAACAACATGTCAATCGTTATGAGCAACATCAGCTGAGTGCAGAAAGAGAACAATATTTTGCAGAATTAGCGCAAACATCGTTGCAAAAACAGGCGCAACTTGAACAAGATAACGACATCAGCTTTGAACAATATCTTGCGCAATACCGTTAAAATTTTAGAGGACTTCCCATGCGATGGACTTACCGCTTAGTTAGTGCATTATTGGTACTAACGAGTATTATTGGTATCTCGTTTGCGTTGTATTTAGAACATGTGCAAGGTTTAGAGCCTTGCCCACTGTGTATTTTCCAACGTATTGGCTTAATTGGAATGGGATTGATTGCCTTAGTCGCATTTATTCATAATCCGATTTCAAATGGTTTTAAACGTTTTTATGCACTATTAGCAACCTTATCCATCGGTTGGTCAGTGGGCGTTGCATCTCGTCATGTTTGGCTACAGCATTTACCACCTGATAAGGTGCCAAGTTGTGGTCCAGGCTTGGACTATTTAGTTGATGCATTGCCAATGAAAGCGGTATTTCAGGAAGTGCTTTCAGGTTCAGGCGAATGTGCAGTAATAGATTGGACTTTCTTAGGACAATCTCTACCCGTGTGGTCGTTGCTGTATTTTAGTTTGATCTTATTGGTATGTTTGTGGCAGTTGTTTAGACATTATAGTGTTGCTAAATAATAAAAAAGCCAACGATACGTTGGCTTTTTTTTTAGATCAAGAAGACTGACATCAGGTTTCTACGATGCCATCTAAATCATCAAAAGTATAATTATTCGGAACATTGATTAAATGTGTTTGGATACCTTCCTCAACGACTTCGTCAACATCGGGATATAACCAACGTGTAATCTGTTCAGCAACACTCGAATGGTACTGAATTTCAAAATGGTTTAAACCATAGAATACGGCTTTATGGGTTTCTGGTAATTTAAGTTGGAAGCGTGGATTTTGATGTTCACCTAGCGCACTTTCCACACTGACCAAATAATCGCCAATGACAGAGAGTGCTTTATTACGCAATTTCTCAAATTCTAAAGTACCTGCGATTAAGAAGGTATTGATATGAGAGGGTAATGGTGCAGGTTTACGATTATCATCAGCAAAGCCAATACGTGCATTATTATGTTCCCAATCGTCATCTCGAACACTGCCATGACGCAAATCTAAAATACCATTACTACGAATGTTGATCAGTTGACCAATTAAGCTAATAAAAGGGAACGCGCCCAATTTATCTTGCAAAATAAAACCAAAGCGTTCTAGCGCCGCACCATGATGTGGCGAACCAATACAAACTAAATTCTCAACCATATGCACCCATTGATAGAGATTCTGTTTGCCATAAAATAGGGCACTACGAGAAACCAAGCCACCCATACTATGTCCGATTAAATCAATGCTGGTGATTCTTGGATTCCGTTGTACTAAATCTTCAAGTACATTGGCAAAGCTTCGACCATTTGCAGAAATACGACGCCCTGTATTGTAGTTCAGATATAACATGGTGTTGTTGTCCCGTTGCG
Source organism: Acinetobacter sp. WCHA45 (assembly GCF_002165255.2). NCBI lineage: Bacteria > Pseudomonadati > Pseudomonadota > Gammaproteobacteria > Moraxellales > Moraxellaceae > Acinetobacter > Acinetobacter sp. WCHA45. Next base: position 96,236 of record NZ_CP028561.1, read on the forward strand.
CAAGCAGACGTTCACCAATTCCACCATAACGGCTATTTGACCAGCTGAGATGATTCATACACAGACCATGTGTAAGAATGACAATACGACCAGTTAATTCACCTTGTTGTAATGATCCATAATGATCATAAAGCACCATAGGTAAAGCCATTGGGTTGTGTTGTTTTAAGAAAAAGTCTCCAAAAATCCCGTTTAATGCACCCACCACGAAATGCAGTGTTGGTGTCAGGGGTTTATCATGCAGCACAGGGAATTTTTCAATAATATGACGTAAACTTGGTGCAAGAAAATTGCTACCGTACTTCTGTAATGTGTCATAAGAAAATTGATAAAATTTTTGTAACTGTGGAAGTTTCTGTAATTTTTTAGCTTTTTGTGCGCTTAAACCAAGTGTTGTCCGTAACACTTCTGTTTGCACTAATTGCACCAATTCGTGAACACCACTTAAGCTGGTGCTCACAACTTGCGCCAAACCTTCCAAAACATCTGCCTGACTCGGGGGTGTACTGTCCCATTTGCAGTAGGTTTCATGCAGAGGCGTTAAACTTGGCATATTGATTTCCCCATCCTTGATATATACCGAAGGTTTGAAGTAATTGACTTAATATTCTTTAGATAAACTACAACAAACGCTTATATCTTATGTGTTTCATAAGTAATTTTTTTAGAATACTGATGAACGGAGCGCACTATCGTTTTTTGTGTCAGACAATATCAAGCTTAAATGTAATTTATATTGTTATTTATTTATCTATTAACCTAAATAATGTGATTTATTTGATAATAAGTCAAGCTGTTGTCTATTATGGTGCGTATGCTAATTATTTATTTACATGGCTTTCAAAGCAGCCCCATGTCAAAAAAGGGGCAACAATTAGAACAATATTGCACAAATGTTGAGCATGCTGATGTGCATTTACCTGATTTGAATAAACCGCCTGAACACGTTTTAAGAGATGTTTCTAAGCTGATTGAAAGTTTACCACTCGATCAAGTGAGATTGGTTGGAAGTAGCTTAGGGGGATTCTATGCGACATATCTTGTCGCAAAATATGGATGCCCTGCTGTACTGATTAATCCTGCTATGCAACCATGGCAGTTATTCGAAGATTTATTCGGGATTGAACAAATCCCACTCAAAGTCACTGATTCATGGACACTCGATGCCGACCAATTGCAGCAATTACAATCAATTGCTGACACGAAGTTAAAGCATGCTGATAAAATTCTTGTACTGTTGCAACGAGGTGACGAAGTCTTGGATTATCGTCAAGCACAACGTTATTATAATGCAGCACAGCCATCTGCATTGATTTTAACCGACGCTGATGGTAATCATGCAATGGATGATTTTGAAGAAAAATTACCTTTCGTACTCCGATTTTTATCGACAGCCCTCTAATAAGGAAGTCAGACCCAGTGACACAATACACGGCACAATCCCTTGAAGTTCTTTCAGGTTTAGATCCTGTTCGTCGTCGTCCCGGTATGTATACCGATACCTCACGTCCAAACCATTTGGCGCAAGAGGTGATTGACAATGCGGTGGATGAAGCACTTGCAGGACATGCCAATCAAATTTGTGTCACGGTCTATGAAGATGGTTCATTGTCAGTCGAAGATAATGGACGAGGTATGCCAGTCGATATTCATCCTGAATATGGACAAAGTGGTATCGAAATTATTTTGACCAAATTACATGCAGGCGGAAAATTCAGTACCGATAATTATCAATTTTCTGGTGGTTTACATGGTGTCGGTATTTCTGTCGTGAATGCTTTATCAACACGCGTTGAGGTTGCGGTACAACGCCAAGGTAACTTGTATCAAATGGCGTTTGAACAAGGTGAACCTGTTGCACCATTATCGGTGTTAGAAGGTAAAGTTGCGAAACGTGCGACAGGAACAACCGTTCGCTTTTGGCCAGAAGCAAAATACTTTGATAGTCCAAAATTTGCACTAAAAGCATTGAAGCATAATTTGAAAGCTAAAGCCGTTTTAGCGGCGGGCTTAAAAATTATTTATGACGATAAAATCAATAATGAAAAAATTGAATGGCAGTTTGAAAATGGTCTAGTCGACTATTTAATGGATGAACTTGAGGGTCGAGAGATTTTACCTGATCCTGCATTTGTCAGTAGTGGACAAGCAGAGCGAGCCGCGTGTGAATTTGCGATCTGTTGGAATGTCGAGGGGGGTGAGCAGATTCAGGAAAGCTACGTCAACCTGATTCCAACCGCGCAAGGTGGTACGCATGTCAATGGATTGCGTTCAGGGGTCACGGAGGCTCTACGCGAGTTCTGTGAATTACGTAATTTATTACCACGTAATATGAAACTTTCGGCAGAAGATGTTTGGGATGGGGTCAATTTCATTCTATCGCTGAAATTCCAAGAACCGCAATTTTCGGGGCAGACCAAAGAGCGTTTATCCAGTCGTGAAGCCTCCAATATTGTGCTGAATATTGCCAAAGATGCCTTTGCTTTATGGTTAAACCAACATGCTGAGATTGCAACGCAGTTAGCTGAAATGGCAATTGCTAAAGCTGGGCGTCGCTTAAAAGCAGCGAAAAAAGTGGAGCGTAAAAAGATCGTCTCTGGTCCTGCGTTACCCGGAAAACTGGCTGATTGTGTCGGTTTAACGCGTGAAGACAGTGAGTTGTTTATTGTCGAAGGGGATTCGGCAGGTGGAAGTGCTAAACAAGCGCGTGACAAGAATTTCCAAGCGATTATGCCGATTCGTGGAAAAATTCTAAATACATGGGAAGTATCTTCGGATGAGGTGCTCGCTTCTCAAGAGGTACATGATATTGCGATTGCCATAGGGGTTGATCCGGGTAGCGATGATCTATCTGAATTACGTTATGGCAAAATCTGTATTCTTGCCGACGCAGATTCTGATGGTCTACATATCGCGACATTACTCTGTGCCTTGTTTGTGAAACATTTCCCGACTTTAGTTGAAGATGGTCATTTGTTTGTCGCAATGCCACCACTGTATCGTATTGATATTGGTAAAGATGTTTATTATGCGCTAGATGATAGTGAACTCGAAAGCATTTTGAAAAAAGTGAAAGGTAATAAAAATCCGCAAATCACTCGATTTAAAGGATTGGGTGAGATGAATGCGAGTCAATTGCGTGAAACCACAATGGACCCAAATACGCGCCGTTTAGTCCAACTTGATTTGGATGATGCGCATTTTACCGCAGGGTTATTAGATAAATTGCTGGCAAAAAAACGTTCGAGTGATCGTAAGCATTGGTTAGAACAGAAAGGTAATTTAGCGGATATTGTGGTTTAAACGATTAGTTAAATGGATGAGTCAGCCAAGCTTGCATGCTTGGCTTTTCTTTATCTAGGGTCTAGCCATATTTAGGATAAATTAATCTGCATCATTTTAGTTCATCTCGTTCTTTTTGTATGCAATGTTGTATACAAGATTGGATTCTTATTTATTTTATTTAATAAATATTAAAATAAAACAATAGCTTAAATTGTTGGCATAAAAATTGAATAACTCCACTCAGTAAAAATCAAAAGATCAATCTGTGGAGAACAAAGATGCAAAACAAATTAATGTCAATGTCCGTTCTTATGGCAGCGATGATGGGGGTAGGACTGGTCGGTTGTTCTAAACCAGCCGAAAAAACAGAAGCAGCAAAAACAGAAACCAAGGCGGCAGCACCAGCCGCAAGTGGTGACACCATTAAGGTGGGGATTTTACATTCACTCTCTGGCACGATGGCAATTTCTGAGACCTCTCTGAAAGATACTGCATTGATGACCATTAATGAAATCAATGCCAATGGCGGGGTGATGGGTAAAAAACTCGAACCTGTCATTGTTGACCCAGCATCAGATTGGCCGCTATTTGCTGAAAAAGCACGTCAGTTAATTACTCAGGACAAAGTTGCCGTTATTTTCGGTTGCTGGACATCAGTATCGCGTAAGTCGGTTCTTCCTGTGGTTGAAGAGTTAAATGGTTTATTGTTCTATCCAGTGCAATATGAAGGTCAGGAACAGTCTAAAAATATTTTCTATACAGGTGCAGCACCGAATCAGCAAGCCATTCCTGCGGTGGAATATTTAATGGGTGATGAGGGGGGTAAAGCACAACGTTTTGTTTTACTCGGTACAGATTACGTCTACCCACGCACCACCAATAAAATCCTGCGTGCTTTCCTGAAGTCTAAAGGTGTTGCCGATGCAGACATCATGGAAGAGTACACGCCATTTGGTCATAGCAACTACCAAACTATTGTTGCCAATATCAAGAAATTCTCCGCAGGTAAAAAGACTGCGGTGATCTCCACCATTAATGGCGATTCCAATGTTCCTTTCTATCGTGAGTTAGGTAACCAAGGTATTAAAGCTGCTGATATTCCAGTGATGGCTTTCTCAGTTGGCGAAGAAGAATTACGTGGAATTGATACCAAACCATTGGTGGGTCATTTAGCGGCATGGAACTATTTCATGTCAGTTAAAAATCCGAAAAACACCGAGTTTGTGAATAAATTCAAGCAATATGCGGTGGAGTACAAACTTCCAAATGCCGATAAAGTTGTGACCAATGATCCGATGGAAGCGACTTATGTTGGTATCAATATGTGGAAACAAGCGGTTGAAAAAGCAGGTACAACGGACGTTGATAAAGTTCGTGATGCGATGGCAGGTCAAACTTTTGCTGCGCCATCAGGTTATACCCTCAAAATGGATGAAACCAATCACCATTTACATAAACCTGTGATGATCGGACAAATCCGTGGTGATGGTCAATTTGATGTGGTTTATAAAACGCCTCAAACCATCAAAGCTGAGCCTTGGAGCCCATATATTCCTAAATAATTGTTCCATGCAACCTGCTGTTTTGGCAGCAGGTTTTTCTTAGTTTTATTTCTGATTGATTGGTTTAAATAGAAAATATAAGGGGGAGTCTTATGGCGAAACACTATGTTTTGGCAATGCTCTGCATCATGGCACAGATCATGTTTAATCCTGCATGGGCAGAAGTTACCTCACCAACAACCGTGACGTCTACAACTTCTCAGGATGCCATCCAAACTTTTGTTAAATCTGACTTTGCTACTCGCCGTGCCATGTTGAATCAATGGCCAGCCAGTATTGAGCAACTCGATCAATTGGTCGCGTATATTGATCAAAATGAGTTATATACCGATAGTTCAGGTCATACTTACATTTTAAAAAACGATGAAAAACTATTAAGTTATCCGCAATTGCAAGCCATCGACACTTGGCCCTCAGATTTATCTCAAGTGACGCTGGTCAATACTTTACGTAAGGCACTGAACTTTGGACAAGCCAAAGTTAAACTCAATTCAGACGATGCAGCACAACGTTTAGCTGCGGTGGACATTTTAGAAAATAATTTAGATGAGCTCGATGTATCAACGATCAAACAACTCTATCTCAATGAAAAAAGTGAAGCGGTTAAAGCACGTTTGGCACAACTGAAAGCACGTTTAGATTTTAATAGCTCAGATGAGTTTACTAAGATCGAAGCAGTAAAAGTTTTAGGGGATTCGAATCGTCCCGATGTATTCGCATTGATTAACCAAAGCTTACAACAGCCACAAAGTAATCCTGCATTAAAAGCAGCTTTGCTTGAAGCACAAAATAAAATTAAAACGCGCATTCAAATCAGTGAATGGTCAGGGCATGTATTTTCAGGTCTCAGTACCGCTAGTATTTTACTTTTAGCAGCGCTTGGTCTTGCAATCACCTATGGTTTGCTTGGTGTCATCAATATGGCACATGGTGAACTCATCATGATCGGTGCTTATACCACTTACGTCATTCAAAGTTTTTTTAAAACGCACTTTGCAGGCTTGGTTGATTGGTATTTATTGGCTGCGATTCCTGCTGCATTTCTGGTGAGTGCGTTGATCGGTATGTTGATTGAACGTACTGTGATTCGCCCGTTGTATGGTCGCCAACTAGAAACATTATTGGCAACCTTTGGGGTGAGCTTAATCTTGATGCAATCGGTTCGCATGATCTTTGGTGCACAGAATGTTGAAGTGTCGAATGTCGCATGGCTCAGTGGTGGTATTGCCCTGACGCCAAGCTTGATGTTGCCATATAACCGTATTGCGATTATTGGTTTTACTGTGGCGGTCTTACTGCTTTTAGTTTTCTTATTAAATAAAACCCGTTTCGGATTATTTATCCGTGCTGTGACACAAAACCGTCAAATGGCGCGTGCCGTGGGCATTCGTTCTGCACGTATCGACATGCTGGCATTTGGCTTAGGTTCAGGCTTAGCTGGATTGGCAGGTTGTGCGTTAGCACAAGTCGGCAATGTCGGCCCTGATCTCGGGCAAAACTACATTATTGATGCCTTCCTTGTCGTTGTCGTCGGTGGTGTGGGTCAAGTATGGGGGGCAGTACTTGCAGCCTTAGGTTTAGGGATTAGCGGTACAGTTTTGGAGATTGGTCTAGGTGCGGTTTTAGCAAAAATTATTCTCTTGGTTCTTGTGATTTTGTTTATCCAAAAGCGTCCACAAGGTTTGTTTGCCATCAAAGGTCGTTTCGTGGAGTAAGCCAATGAAAATCACTTCTTTATTTGCAGATAAACCGTATAGTGCAATTGCGATTGCCGTATGTTTTGCCGTGTTATTGAGCTTACCGTGGTTACATCTGTTATCCCCTGATTCGACATTTTATCTGTCAGCGTATTGGATTACGTTGATTGGCAAAATCATGTGCTTGGCTTTGGTCGCTTTAGCATTGGATTTAGTGTGGGGCTATGCGGGGATTTTAAGCTTGGGGCACGGTTTATATTTCGCCCTCGGTGGTTATGCCTTTGGCATGTATTTGATGCGTGAATCCGCAGGCGATGGCTTACCTGATTTCATGCGGTTCCTCAGTTGGACAGAACTCCCTTGGTATTGGGTGGGCACTGAGCATTTTGCTTGGGCGATGATCTTGGTTTTATCTGTGCCTGCATTAGTTGCCTTTATTTTTGGTTTCTTTGCTTTCCGCTCCAAAATCAAGGGTGTGTATTTCTCAATTATTACCCAAGCCATGACCTTTGCAGCGGCACTCTTGTTCTTCCGCAATGAGACGGGTTTTGGTGGTAACAATGGCTTCACGGGTTTTAAAACCTTACTCGGTTTTGATATCACTTCAGCGCCGATGCGTGCCACTTTATGTTTTGTCACTGCTTTGGTTTTGATGCTGTGTTTTATCGGCTTACGTCAACTGATGAATCGTCCTTATGGTCGAGTGCTTGGCGCGATTCGTGACAGTGAAAACCGTTTGCAATATTTGGGCTATCGCACACTGTGGTACAAGCTTTCAGCATGGGTGCTATCGGCAGTGATTGCAGGTATCGCAGGGGCGTTGTATGTGCCACAGGTGGGCATTATTAACCCAAGTGAAATGAATCCAGTCAACTCGATTGAAATGGCAGTGTGGGTTGCCGCAGGTGGTCGTGGTACCTTGATTGGACCGATTCTTGGTGCAGGTTTAATCAATGCTGTGAAGACTTATTTCACAGTTGCAGCACCAGAAGCATGGTTATTGATCTTAGGTGCTCTATTTATCGTGGTGACGATTTTCTTACCGAAAGGTGTGATTGGTTTATTTGACCGTTTTAAAAAGGAGAGCAATTAAATGAGTGATTTATTCGTAGACTCTGCTCAACATGGCGGTCAACTCGGCGAGGGTTATGGACGCGCCAAAACTGAGGGCGCAGACTTTAGTCATGGGATTGCCTTGTATTTAGAAAAAGTCAGTGTGTGGTTTGATTCGTTTCGTGCGTTAAATGATTTATCACTGTACATCGCTGAGGGTGAATTACGCTGCATCATTGGACCTAATGGTGCGGGGAAAACCACATTAATGGATGTGATTACAGGGAAAACTCGTCCAACCACGGGCACTGCTTTTTTTGGACAAAACTATGATCTTGCCAAAATGAGTACCGAGGAAATCGCAGAAGCTGGGATTGGACGAAAATTTCAAAAACCAACGGTATTTGAAAATTTTACAGTCATGGAAAATTTACTACTCGCTGCACCACGCGATAAGCGAGTGAAAAAAAGTTTGTTTAGCCGACTTGATCCAGAAGCACAGTTAGCACTGGAGGAAAGTTTGGAGCAAATTCGCTTAAAGGAATTTGTAAAAAAGCCCGCAGGATTATTATCGCATGGTCAAAAGCAGTGGTTAGAAATCGGTATGTTATTGATGCAACGTCCGAAGCTGATTTTATTGGATGAGCCTGTGGCAGGAATGACTGATGCGGAAACAGAACGCACTGCTGAATTGTGTTTGGAATTGAAAAAAAATCATACGCTGGTGGTCGTGGAGCATGACATGAGCTTTATTGACACTATCAGCGAGAAAGTTACGGTATTGGCGCAAGGCGCAATTTTGGCAGAGGGCACATTGGCAGAGGTACAAGCCAATGAAGATGTGATTGAAAAGTATTTGGGACGCTAGGAGACTGCCATGTTAGAAGTGAAAGAAGTTAACCAGTTTTATGGTGGTAGTCATATTCTGCGTGACGTGTCTTTTCAAGCGCCTGTAGGGGAATGCAGTGTCGTTCTAGGACGGAATGGCGTTGGTAAAACCACGTTGCTGAAATGCTTGATGGGGATTCTCCCGATTAAATCAGGGCAGATTTTGCTAGATGGCAAAGATATTGCCAAAATGTCCCCTGAGCAACGAGTACGTGCAGGATTGGCTTACGTGCCGCAAGGACGAGATATTTTTTCAACTTTAACCGTAGAGGAAAATATCTTAATTGGTATGGCGAAATTTTCAGGTGCGAAAACGCGGAAAGTACCGAGTCATCTCTACGAAATTTTTCCTGTCTTGGATGAAATGAAGCATCGCCGTGGTGGAGATTTGTCAGGTGGTCAACAGCAACAGCTCGCGATTGCGAGAGCGTTGGCTTCGGAGCCAAGAGTCTTGATTTTGGATGAACCGACTGAGGGGATTCAGCCCTCGATCATCAAAGACATTGGTCGAGTGATTCGTAAATTAGCAGATCAAGGGGAAATGGCGATTGTCTTAGTCGAGCAGTTTTATGATTTTGCTGAAGAGCTTGCAGATAACTATACGGTGATGGCGCGTGGACAAGTGATCGCACAGGGGCAAGGTGCGGAAATGCCTGAAAAGGGAATAAGGGAATTGGTGGCGATTTAATAAAAGCCTCGTAAGAGGCTTTTTTATTGAGTAGTTGAAAGTTGTAGCTGCATCCAAACCAAGTCACGCCATTGTCCAAATTTTTGTCCCACTTGTGGCATATAGCCAGTTTGAATAAAACCAAGTTGTTGATGTAATACGATTGAACCCATATTTTCACTATCAATCGCAGCCACCATGATATGCATGTTTTGTTGTATCGCGAGATGGATCAGTTGTTGCATCAAGGCTTTGCCTAGACCTTGACGTGCGTAGCTTGGATCAACAAAAACAGAATGTTCGATACTCTGACGATAGCCGCTGATACTACGAAATGCAGCATAGTAGGCATAGCCAGCAACTTTATTATGGTGTTGGTCTTCAACCACAATCATTGGGAATTGCTGCTGTTGCATGTCTTGAAAACGTTGTTGATATTGTTCTAAAGCAACAGCTTGATCGTTCCAGTTGGCTGTACCCATCAGGATTTCATGATTATAAATCGTAAGAATCTGTTCCAAATCATTTATCGTGGCAAAACGAATTTGATAAGGTGAATGCAAAGGATGTGCTGCAAGCTTAAGTTTGAATGGCATGGATGAATTAATGAAAGTTCACATATTCTGAATATGCGTGATTGCAAAAAAAACAGCAAGACTAAGCTTGCTGTTTTTCAATTGATTGACTGTTTAGAAATGATATTTCACTAAAGCACTGACATTGTTTTCGTCGCTGCCTTGGATACCAAATTTGTTATTCCAAACAGAGTGTTCAATACCTAAATATAAACGTGTTTCAGGTGAAATATGTTTACCAACATTCCACTTATATTGAGTCGTCCAGTTGAGTTCACTTGCGTGACGCTCGTTACCGTCGTGTGCAGCACTTGACCAGTCAAGGAAACCATCGACCAAGAAATCTTCAGTTGATACTTTAAATGGCAATGCATAGGCAATCGTCATTTGATAGTCATCAGCAGTTTTTTCATTATTGGCACGGTAAAAGTTTATATTCGCATATTGGAAATATGGAATTGCTAAATCAAAGCCTACGCCGTACAAGAAGTTGTCAAAGTTATTGCCATTGGCACTATTGCTTTCCCATGTTGTTGAGATCAACACATCTTTGACTGGGCCGAAAGCAAGTTTTTGACCAGAAATTTCGCCTAAGCTCAAACGAGGAGAAAGTTCGAAATAGGTACTTTTGTTGTCGTCACCACCACGCATACGATCCATAAAGAAGAATACGTCGGCATATTGTACTTTTGCAGCGTATTCGACAGTTAAAGTCGTTTGTTTTTCATCGACAACTTCATAGTTCTCACCGTATAAACCAGTGAGGCTAAAATCTTGCCAAATAGGCTTTGCCTGAACGAAAGCTGCTGTAGATACCAATAAACAAGTCGCTGCAAGTTGCTTCAATTGCATTTAAAAAATCCCCCCAAAAATGGCGTGTCAAGCATACAAGGAATTAAGCAAAAATAAAGCCAAATTTGACCAGATGCTCAAAAGATTTGTATAGAGCCGACCAAAAGAAAAAAGCCAATGAATTTAAAAATCTTTTTGATCAAGTTTTAATAAAAATGTCAAAAATCAGCTTGCATATTTGTTATGAAAGTCAGATATTGGAGTTATAGAAGATCTTCTTAACTACTGAAAAGCAACAGATGCGAAGCAAGGAGACCACAAGCATTTACATAATCAGAATATACAACTGCACTGAATGAATGCATGCTCAAAGTGTGCCAGATAACAAAGTTTTGTAGCACCGTCTCAATAGAAAAGAGAGGAAGATATTTATGAATATTGAAATCCGTACAGATAAGAACATTCAAGGTAGCGAACGTTTAATTAGTTATGTCCGTGCAGAACTTACGCAAGAATTTCAACGCTATAGCGAGCGTATTACACATTTTTCGGTTCATATTAGTGATGAGAATGGGGAGAAAACGGGCGATCATGACAAACGTTGTATGATCGAAGCTCGTCCAGCAGGCCTGAAACCTGTTGCTGTGACAAACAAGGCGGCAAATATCGATGCATCTATCCATGGTGCGATTGATAAACTAAAACGCAGCCTGGAACATTTATATGAGAAAAAAGACCATCACCGTGGTGGTTTACCAGAATATGTTGACGTCGATGACGATGTAAAAGTTGATGATGAAGCGTAAAGATAAACGCGAAAAAAAAGTCCAGTTTTGGGCTTTTTTTTTGTGTATATCAAATTTATACATGATTTTTAGGTTGTTTTATAAAATCCTGTCGGGATATTCGGCATAATAGAAACATTAAATACATTGTGAGAATTGGTCATGTTAAGTAAGCAACAGCAGGCCTTGGTGCAAGCCATACAAAAACTCGATTTAGACCAAGTGCAATCTTTACTTGCTGAAGGACTCGACCCGAACTTTATTGATCCTGAACATGGTTTCCCAGTCTCTATTTTATGTGATGGCTTATTTGTGTGGTGGGAGAATGTCTGTGAAGCTTATGAAGCAGGTCAGCCATTGACTGAAGCAGACAAACAACAACAATTACAAGTTTATCAAGACATTTTAGAAGCATTAATTCAAGCGAAAGCCAATCTTCATTTATGGGATGCGGAAGAGTTTTATGGTCCGCTTTGGGATGCTGCAAGTTCAGCATGCGCACCTGTGGTTCAACGCTTACTCGATGAAAAAGTCGATCCAAACACAAGAGATGAAGAGGGTCTAACGATTTTGTCTTCAATTAGCCAACTGTTTTTTGATTGTGATTTTGATGAAATTGACTGGTCAGAATCTTTGGTAGAAGAGCGTGAAACACTCGAATTATTACGCAAACATGGCGCAAAAATGTCAAAAGAGCTAACGGCATAACTCTAGCCAACAAGATATAAAGGGGAGAACAATGGAAAAGTTTCAAGTATTAGGCTTGGTTGCTGCATCAATCATGACAACAGCAACATTTGCAGCAGAATTTTCTTTTGACCGTCCTGGGGCTGGCATGGGCACGGGGATTACGCCAGTAGGGCATTTGGCTTGGGAACAGGGACTACCCTCGGTCAGCTATCAGCAGGACAATGTTGCTGGGGCAAAAGACAAAACCTTAACCCTGAATGCAGATATGTTATTGCGTACAGGTTTAGCTGATGGTTTGGAATTACAATTGGGTTGGCAAGGGCCAGTTTGGCAGCAACATAAATATGCAGGCATGAAAAAAGAAACCAACGGTTTAGGTGATGTCAGTATTGGTTTGAAAAAGGCGATTAATTTAAAAGATGATCGTTTAACAATGGCATTGTTAGCAGAAGCGATTATTGCGACTGGCAATGATGAATTCACGAATCAAGATGATATTTATAGCCTCACTTCAGCAGTTGCGTATAAGTTCAGCGATTTGCTGGGTACATCAATTACCATGCGTTATGAAGCACAAAACAGTGATTGGGCCGTGACTGCAATTCCAACCATTGATTATAAAATTGCGGGTAAATTATCTGGTTTTTCAGAGTTTGTTTATCGTAAAGCAGAAAGCCAAGACTATGAATATGGTTTAGGAACAGGTTTAGTCTATAGCTTAAATGATCGAGCTCAACTTGATGCCAGTATAGGTGTGGATTTGAATGGCGATCAAAAAAGCTATAACGGTGGTTTAGGTTTATCTGTTTTATTCTAGTCAAAATCTCCGCTAACTTTTGAAATCATTCTACAAAATGAGTCTTAAGTTATCGGAAGAGTTACAGTGAGATGAACATGAAAATGTCTGTTCAGGGTGGGTACATTAGCCAATTAATGCGCTACTTTTTGGCTACTTTATTGTTGTTATGTACGTCTTTGGTTTACGCTCAAGACAATCTATCAGCACCGTTACTGACTCCTGAACAGGCATTTGCATTTTCAGTTGAATCGACCAAAACCAATCAAGCGCGGTTACACTGGACCATTCAGCCTAATTATTATCTCTATCAACATAAATTTGAGGTTCAACAAGGCAATCAACCTGTTACGTTGAAATTACCCAAAGCAATTGAACAGTACGATGAAAACTATGGTCATAGCCAAGTTTATTATCAGCAAGCAGAGTTTGAGATTAGCACTCAAGCGTCTCAACATTATCGTGTTACATGGCAGGGTTGTGCCAAAGACCGTATTTGCTATCCACCTCAAAATATTGAATTTCAAACCGATGCTGATGGGTTGGTCAGTGTCGAAAATGTCAGTTCTAATTCACAAAAACGTTTTTTAGATGTTGCTCGTTCTGCGAATAGCTTAAATGCTCAGACCGCAGAGACGGATGAACTTACAACTGAAAAATCTAATGATGTAAAGCTGGATGATTCAACCAATATGGCGCAAGACCAACAGTGGTCAAGCACATTGGCACAGCACTCTCTTGCTTATAGCTTGTTATTATTTCTAGGTTTAGGAATTTTATTGGCATTTACGCCGTGTTCTTTACCAATGTTGCCGATTTTGACCTCATTGATTGTTCGTGAACATAAAGGCGTTAAAGCGTGGACGATTGCACTTACTTTTGTATTTAGTATGGCAATGATCTATGCCGTATTGGGTTTAATTGCCTCTGTGGCAGGGCTAAATTTCCAACGATGGTTACAGCAACCTGCGACATTAGTTGCATTTAGTCTATTGTTCGTTGTATTCGCTTTAAATCTGTTTGGTTTATTTGAATTGAAACTGCCGCAGAAATGGGTGAATCGCCTCGACCAAATGCAGTCAGTGCAACAAGGTGGGACTTTGCTTGGTGCAAGTATCATGGGCATGATCTCAGCATTGTTAGTCGGTCCGTGTATGACTGCACCTTTAGCGGGTACATTACTCTTTATTTCACAAACGCAAAATCAGTGGCAAGGTGCTCTACTATTATTCACCTTGGGATTTGGTATGGGTATTCCATTACTGCTTGCCAGTGTTCTAGGTGCAAAGGCACTACCGAAAGCAGGGGAATGGATGCATCAAATTAAGGTTATTTTTGCCTTTTTGATGTTGGCGTTAAGTATTTATTTTATCCGTCCGTTATTACCTGAATTAGCGATTCAAATACTTAGTCTTGTATTGGGCATGGCATTTATTGGTTTCGCGATATATCGTCTGTTTGTGAAGAAAGGGCAATTACAGTGGTTATATGCATTGTTGCTGATGATCTCAGTTCCGTTTTTAGCTTTTAACCAATATCAACATATTCAAAATTTAAGCGCAGTTCAGGCAGATAAATTAGCAGAGTGGCATGTCGCAACAACCGCTGCTGATTTTGAGCGGATTCTAGCCAACGCACCCAAAGATCAGGCCATTGTGATTGATGTGTATGCAGACTGGTGTGTGGCTTGTCAGCCCATTGAGCATCGTGTATTAAAAGATGCAGAAGTTCAACAGGCATTATCTCACTATTATTTGATTAAACTTGATTTAAGTCATTATGATGCGTCGCATCAGGCTTTATTAAATCAATGGGACATTTTAGGACCGCCAACCTATTTATTTTTAGATCAAAAACAACAAGAAGTACGTTCGCTGCGTTTAACTGGTGCTTTTCAAAAATCAGAATTATTACAACAACTCACCTTGCTGAAAGGGAAATTATAATCATGTATCAATTGTTTATTGGAAATAAAAATTATTCAACTTGGTCGATGCGACCGTGGATTTTATTCAAACAACTTGGCATTCCATTTCAGGAGCATTTAATTCAATTTGATAGTTTTGAACCTAATAGCCAATTTAAAACTGAGATTTTAAAATTGAATTCAACGGGCAAAGTCCCAACACTCATGCATGATGATTTGATTATTTGGGATAGTCTCGCGATTTGTGAATATATTGCTGAGCAGCACCCTGAACAGGCATTGTTACCACGGGATAAAACATTACGGGCAAGGGCGCGTTGTATCAGTGCGGAAATGCACAGTAGCTTTCAAAGTTTACGTAATTTGTGTCCAATGAATGTTGAGGCTGATTTGTCCCATATTGGAAAACAGCTTTGGGCTGACCATGAGCAATTACGGAATGACGTCGCTCGAATTGATCAAATTTGGTCAGAGCGACCAAGTGAAGAGCAGTTTTTATGTGGTGAGTTTAGTCTAGCCGATGCCTTTTATGCGCCTGTAGTAATGCGTTTTGAATGTTATAAATTACCCATCTCTGCTTCTAGCCAAAGTTATATGCAAAAGATATTGGCTTTGGCATCCGTTCAGCAGTGGATTGCGGCAGCGAAGCAAGAACAGATGTTTGTGCCTTTTGATGAGCCGTATCGGCAGCATCGACTACAATATTTACAGTCTTAATATGCACGGCTATTTACAATAAATTTGCACTTGATTGCGCCCAGCGGTTTTAACTGCATACAAGGCTTGATCGGCTTGACGGATAATTTGCTGCGGTTCACTGGCGTTTTGCGAGCTGCTAACGCCAAAACTGGCACTAATGCTAAACGGTTGCTGTTGCTCGTAAACAAAGTTTAACTCGGTCAGCGCAATGCGACAACGCTCTGCCACGTGCTGTGCTTGCTCTGTGGTGGTATTGGGCAATAATAAAATAAATTCTTCGCCACCAAAGCGTCCAATCATGTCTTGCTCACGCACATGCTGTGCTAAACATTCCGCCACCTGAATCAGTACCTGATCGCCCATGTCGTGGCCATAATTATCATTAATATGTTTAAAATGATCGAGGTCGAGCAACACCACCGAATATAAGGCTTTGCGCTGTTGATGCAGTTGCTCTAACTGATTTGCAATACTGCGTCGATTCATGACATTGGTCAGTGGGTCAATACGGCTGAGCGTTGCAATGGTGGCTTCACGAATACGCCATTGAGTGAGTAAAATTTCAAACAAAAACCAACAAGACAGTATCAACGGTACTAGAAAGAACAATAGGCTTTGTAGCCAAAATGGATGCAAAATGGTCTGCTGCATGGCCTGCATGTTGAACAATGGTGCATAGGTAATGCTCCCGATCATGCTCAGGTAATTACATAACAACAGAAAAATGGTGGCAGGGAACAGCGAAAAATAGACAACTCTGCGCTCAAATAAAATTAAGCCAACACCAGCCCAACCGACATAACCGACCATAGTAGTGGGGCTAAAACTTCCAACAAAGTAACCATGTAAGAGCAACACCAATGTAAACAGCTGCACACTGAGCATCGGCATGAATTTTTCGACCCAGCGCTGTTGACTGCAAAAATGACAAAGCAGTAATAAGCCGATAAAAACCGACATAAATATCATACCCAACGACAAATGCGTATGAATAACTGCTAAGTTGACCCATGGGTAGAATTGCGGGTGGTACAAGACAAACAAGTCCCAAGCCAACATAAACAAGTTGATAAATATACTAAGCGACAGTATAAGCATGGTTTTATTGAGCAGTGTCCAATTCCTCAACAGTTGATTTTGAAAAAAAGACACAATGCCCCAACCCTGTACCGGGTCGGTTGCTCGATTCCAATTCAAACGAATCTTGACCATTGGCATGCATCCTTATATGCAATGAGATTCCGTAGAAACTGTAGAGTTGTCCTCAAAATATTGAAGAATAATAATTAAAATAACAATAACATCTTTGGAATGAGAAAAAAGTCTAGTTCTAGGCTTTTTAATGCAAATTATAACGGGAAAATTTTTTGAAAAAAGGGGGGTGATGTGAATATCCAATCAGATTTATTTTATGATGACAAAATTAAATTAACAGTGACAATGGTCAGACATAGCTGACCATTTTTGCATAAAATTTAAGCGGCCTAGTCACGGTCAAGTGAATGGGCGAAATCCGCAATATCCGCCAGTGCCTGTTTTGCTTCAGGGAACCATGCATTGAACATCTGGAAATTATGCCACATGCCTGTGTAAAGTTTAAAGTGTACTTTGACTCCAGCTTTTTCAGCTTTTTCTCTAAAGCGTTTTGAATCATCCAGTAAAATTTCTTTTGAACCGACTTGCACCAGTGTTGGCGGTAAGCCTTTAAGATCATCAAATAGAGGAGAAACACGCGGATCATCCGCTTGTACACCATCTTTTAAGTAATGATTAATTCCTGCTTGTAAGGCTTCAATAGAGAGCAGAGCATCATGTTTTTGGTTAAAGCGTAATGATTCACTGGTGAGGGTCAGATCTAAATAGGGTGACATTAAAATTAAACCGCTTGGCATGAGGTCAGGTTGTGCTTTTAATCGTAAGCACAATGCCAACGCGAGATTGGCACCACAAGAATCCCCCGAAATAATAATATCTTTGGGTTGGATACCTTGTACCAGAAGCGCCTGATAGACATCAAAAATGGCGTCAATTGCCTCAGGGTAGGGATGTTCAGGCGCAAGCGGATAATCCATATGAACCACTTGCATTTGCGTGCGCGCAGCAATATCAGTCATAAGGGCCCGATGCGTACTTAAACTCCCCAGGAAAAAAGCACCGCCATGAATATGAAAAATAAGTTGTGTGGCAGACGCTTGTGCCTTGATTTCTTCACCACGCACGCCTGCTAAGCGCAATGGTCGAATTTGTACTGTGGGATTTTGGGGGAATAGACGACAAAGTTGGTCAAGCAAGGGGCGTAAAGCATTTGGGGCCAAATTAAACTGACTTGGCGTGCGAATGGTCGCTTTTAGTAGCGATTCAGTAAAATAATATTTCCAGACAGTACCAAATTTCATAATTTTTCCATATTGTTAGTTCACTATATAACTAAGAGAGTTTTGACTCATGTGTCTTGCGCTGTAATTACAGCAATGTTTTGTTGTTGCTCAGGCTATACCCAATAGTCATAATCAAGCATTGCAATATTGATAGAAATTCTCAATACTTTTAGTCTTGAAAAGACCCCTTAAGGATATTACAAAAATGAAGAAAATTGCTTTAGCACTAGGATTACTCGGTTTAACCGCTTTTGCCAATGCGGCAGATGCATTAAACGGTAGCGTTTGGCAGACAATCGATGATGAAACCAAGCAGCCAAAGGCGATTGTGAAGTTTACTGAGCAAAAGGACGGTTCATTAACAGCGTCTATTCAAAAGTATTTAGTTCCAGGGCAGGAAGATGCCTGTTCTAAATGTGAAGGAACCTACCACAACAAACCACTTAAAGGTGTGACGATTGTGCGTAACCTGAAGAACGTGGGTGGAACAAATTATGATAATGGTTCAATTCTTGACCCTAAAAACGGCAAAACCTACAAGTTGAAAGCTGAATTGACCGAGGGTGGCAAGAAGCTAAAACTACGTGGCTATATCGGTGTTGCAGCACTCGGTCGTAACCAGACTTGGGTTCGTGCCAACTAATTTGAGTTTGAACTGAAAAAACCGAGTCCTGTGACTCGGTTTTTTATTTTATTTCTTTAAGCGGAGAGGTTTTGATAAGTCGCTTCATCAAAGCCAATTACAAAGCCTTCAGGCGTTTGTAAAACGGGACGTTTAATCAAACTCGGCTGAGCAATTAAAGTTTCAATCAAATTTTCCTGATTACTTGTTGCATGAGCCTGTTCTGCTTCGGTTAATTTACGCCAAGTCGTACCTTTTTTATTTAGAACCTTATCTGCGCCAATCTCTTTTAGCCAAATTGCTAAAGTGTCGGCATCAATCCCTTGTTTTTTATAATCATGAAATTCGTAAGAAATTCCTTTTGCTTGTAGTGCATCAAAGGCTTTTTTCATCGAATTACAATTTTTAATTCCATAAATTTTAAACATACTGAAAACCATAACAACACAATGAAAGATATGCGTTAAAGCCTAACTTAAAAGGCAGGGAATGTACCAGTTGAAAATTTTTATCAAGTGAATCGATGTTATGTATTAAGCGTAGATTAAATGACTAAATCTTTCTAAGTTTTTGAACTAAACGGCTAAATACAAAGCAGAGGAAAAATATTTTATATCTAAAAAAGAGAAAACCCGCATCTAATCATCCTGATCATGCGGGTCTCATTTCAACGTCCAATGTCTCATCCTTGCAAATAAACTTAATCTAAGTTTATTTTGTCTTCCTACGGCGTCCTATCCTTTTTTGGTCATCCTGACCGCTTCCCTGTGCCGTGGTGCTATAATGCCGTTACAGCTGGTAAATAAAAATACACAAAAAACGACATGATATGTAAGCTAAAGAGACGGACAAAGTGAACAATTGTTCACTTATTCGTGTATTTTATAATCAATAATCACAGGTGCATGGTCACTAAACCATTGTTCTTTATACACCCAAGCATTTGCAGTGCGTGCTTTCCAATCAGGAGAGCAGGCTTGATAGTCGATACGCCAACCGACATTTTTCGCACGTGCTTGACCACGATTTGACCACCATGAATACAATTCAGCTTCTTTTCGTACCTCACGGAAGGTATCCACATAGCCAAGTTCATCATAAATATGGTCAAGCCATGCACGTTCATGCGGTAAACAGCCAGATGATTTCTGATTGCCTGACCAGTTTTTAATATCAATACGCTTATGCACGATATTGTAATCACCACACACGATGATCGATTTATTTTCATCTCGCCATTGTTTGAGTATTTGGGCGTATTCTTGAAGAAATAAATCTTTACGTGCTTGTGCTTCATCACCGCTTGAACCTGATGGTAAGTATAAGGAAGCAATATGAACAGGATGTGACAGACCTAAATCAAATTCTGCGGTAACAAAACGACCTTGAGAGTCCGCAAGTTCAAAACCTAAACCATCTTTGACTGAGACAAAGGGTAAGCGGCTATAAATCGCCGTACCTGCATAACCTGCACGTTCAGCAGGGAAGAGATGAGTGTACCAACCTTCAGGTTTAAATTTATCGGTCCATTGTTCGTGGGTAATGCGGCTTTCTTGCATACATACCACATCGGCACCAGACTGTTCTAACCATTCGAGCAAGCCTTTGGTGACTGATGAGCGCAAGCCATTTACGTTAATTGAAACGACTCGAAGAATTTTTACATCACTTGGATAGCTATCCTTTGGTATCATACGTCTGTTTAACCTCAATTGAAGAATTTGGAGCACCTTATATGACAACGCCTGTGTCATTTCATCCGCAAGCTTTTATCGAACTCGCATTATCACGTGGAGTGCTTAAATTTGGTGAGTTTACCTTAAAATCAGGCCGTGTCAGTCCTTATTTCTTTAACGCAGGTTTGCTCAATGATGGCGAAGCGTTGTCTTTGTTAGCACAAGGTTATGCTGATAAATTGGTTCAGTGTGAAAACGTTGGTGTGATTTTTGGTCCTGCGTACAAAGGCATTCCTTTTGTAGCAGCAACTGCGGTGGCCTTGTCTCAAGTACATGGTAAGAGCGTTCCTTGGGGTTTTAACCGTAAAGAAGCCAAAGATCATGGTGAAGGCGGTGTGTTGGTTGGCGCATCTGTTGCTGGCCAGAAAGTCTGGATCATTGATGATGTAATCACTGCGGGGACTGCGATTCGTGAAGTAGTGACCATCTTAAAAAATGCGGGTGCGACGATTGCAGGGGTGTTGGTTGCATTAGATCGTCAAGAGCGTGGTCAAGGGGAGCTTTCAGCGATTCAGGAAGTACAAAAAGAACTCGAAATCCCTGTGCATGCTTTAATCACAATGAAAGATTTGATGGATTATTTGGATGCCAAAGGCGAGAAAGACGCTTTAGCCAATATGCAGGCTTATCGTGAAAAATATGGCATCTAAGTTTTAAGTGTAAGCAAAAAGGAAGCGAAGGCTCACTACTGTCCCATAGTTTGCTTTAAATAAAAAAAACCTGAGTCTAAATAGTTAAAATATGAGTGCAAACAAACACTTTAACTATAAAGGACTCAGGTTTTGTCACATCAGAATACCGTATTTCATCAATTACTCAAACCCATTCTAAGACAAGATTTTGAACGTCTGGCTAAACTGCACCACTCTGGGCAAAAATTAAGATCAGCCACCCGCTGGGATCAGTTTGTTGCCATATTGATGTCCCAACTTTCTTGTCGGCAAAGCTTAAGAGACATTCAATCCAATCTCGAATCCCAGCAGGAAAAGCTCTATCATCTTGGCGCGAAGAGAATTGCGCGAAGCACCTTAGCAAGACTCAACGAAGAACAGCCCGCCAGCCTGTATCAGCAATTGTTCACACAGCTGCTTCAGCGCTGTGAAAACTCTAAAACTGCACATAAATTTAGATTCAAAAATCCGCTGTATTCACTAGATGCCAGTCATATTGATCTTTCACTGTCATTGTGCGCATGGGCAAAAGTGCATGAATCCAAAGCCAGTATTAAACTCAGTGTTGGCTTAAATCACAGCAATACCATTCCTGAATTTGTAGCGCTTGGGGATGGTATTGAAAATGATATGGTGCAAGGCAGAGCATTTAAATTTCCTGCTGGCAGCATTATCGTCTTTGATAAAGGATATGTTGATTATCAATGGTTTGCTCAGTTGACACTTCAGAACGTCAGCTTTGTAACCCGGCTACGCCCAAAGACAGTTTATCAAGTTAAATCAAGCCGCAGCGTATTAGAGACTAAAGGGATTATTGCGGATGAATGTATTGAATTGAGCAGTGCGCATGCCAAGAAAAGAGGCGCACCTGAATTATTAAGACGTATAGAGTTTTATGATACAGATAAGAAAAGAACATTCGAATTTCTGAGCAACAACTTTCATCTGGCAGCATCCACCATTGCTGCAATTTATAAAGATCGCTGGAAGATTGAGTTATTCTTTAAAGCCATCAAGCAGAATTTAAAACTGAAGTCATTTCTAGGTCGAAGCCGCAATGCGATACAAACGCAAATATGGATTGCATTAATTGCCTATTTGCTGGTGAACTTCGCTAAACACATGGCACAAGAAGGATGGAGTGTTCAGCGTTTACTGAGAATTATTCAGGTCAATTTATTTGAAAGGAAACTTTTAAGGTCACTCTTTGTGCCTGATAAAAAATGGCGAAAACAAGAAGAACCTCAATTGAGGTTCTTCTTGTGATATTTGTGGGACAGCAGTGGCGAAGGCTTCCTTTTTTGTTGAGTTTAATTCATCAATAATTGGAAATAATGATTGAAAAATAAGCGTGAAACGTGAATAGTCATGAAAAAGCCGCTCTAGTGCGCTGAACCCTAGAGCGACCTAATTTAAGATATTGATATTTATGTTAAAAGTTCAAGTATTTCACTTAAGGTGTATTATGTTAATTGTAGAAATACTAAATAAGTGCAATCAATCTAAATATCTCCACCAGATTTAAAGATATTTTCCCGATGATATTTTAGATATTCCTCTCTTCCTTCTACTGGTAACATTGGGATATTTTTATTATCACTTATACCTATTTTTGAATATGTCATTTTTGATAAGAAAGGAGAAAGCATCACTTTTTTATCATCCGTAAAGGACATAAATCCTCTATCAAATAGAAAATCGAAAGTTGGGCTAAGCATAAAACCATTATAGGGGTCTGTTTTTTCAAATGTATCACTATCAACCCAAGGCTTAATATGACTAGCAATTAATAAACGATCGTCAGTAATCATAGTAATTGGACAAAATGGGCATAGATCCAAAAGTTTACTTCTATAAATACCATGTCCTTTTCTAGCTTGTCTTGTTTGTTCGTTAGCAGAGTTATCTATTTCCTCTTCAATAATAGCTGGGTGTTCTACTTCTCCAAAGTAGTCTGCAAACAATTTAAAGTAGAATGATATTTCTCTAGTTTGAATATTTTTTAGTTTAAGTACAGAAATGTATGTGATGTTAGGGAGAGATAGTTCCCTTAATATTTGATAGAAACTATTACTAGAGTTTATATATATTCTTGGCCCAGCTATCTGATCTTGTTCTTCCGCTTCAAATAAAACTATATTATCTGGTAGAGATTTAATCCTTTCGAAACGCTCTTCAAATAGATCAGGGAGCTTATCTTTACTTCGATAAAATTGCTCAGGCTTTTGATACTCAATTTGTGTGTCCTGTAAATACTTAATAAGATCTTTTTTTAGTAAAAAGCACTTAATCTCGAAAGGTCTTTTCCCAAAGAACCATCTTAACTCCTCACTGTCATTACCTACATATAATTTTGCTTCACCATTTCCTCTTCCTATTTTATTACTGTTTACAACAAAAGAATCTGCAATAGTAATTTTTTCTTTAACATCCAGTACATCAAAAATTTGATTATCAATAGTTATTTGTTGTTGCATTTCCATCTAAACCCTCATTTAAGAAAATAAAACTAATCTGCTGATGAATAAGCAGATTAGTTTAAACTAGATAGGTATTAGATCAAATCTAATTGTTTTTGAAAATTTTTTTCTTCAAAACTAACAACTTGTTTGATTTGCACTAAAATAGCTATCAAAACATCAACTACAATCGAGTTACCAGCTTGTCGATAAGCCTGTGTATCAGATACAACTATCTTAAAGCTGTCACAGAATCCCATTAGTCGTAAGCACTCTCGTGGTGTTAGCTTACGGATACGACCTTGTGTCGTTACATAATTATCAACACCTGCTCGGTGCATTTTAGTCATAGTAGCTAAAAGTGGACGAGCTATTTCAAGATCTATTTTTGGTCTTGTATAAAAGCCTTTCGTACCTGTTGCCATCACATAATTTACAAGTTTTTCAGAAAGGAAATATTTTTCATCAATTGGGTTAGGTAACTCTTCAAAAATAAAATCACCATGCCAATTAAATTGTTGATTAGCTTTTTGACATAAACCAATTGAACCATTGATTTGTGTGTATTGCTTATTCAGATTTTTAGTACTTGTTACAAAATCAATGCCTTTGTCACCTAAGTAATATTTTTCAGGCGTATTTTCCAATAGAAAATCTTGCATTGTTTTTGTCAAAACTTGAGGTTTTGGGAACTCAAATTCAACAGTTTGATCTAAAAATCCAACAACAAATAATCGTTCACGATTTTGGGGAATACCATAATTCTTAGAGTTTAAAACTTGGGAATGCCATTTATAGCCTAAATCACTGAAAACATTTTGCATAATTGTCCAAGTATTACCATCATCATGACTTAAAACACCTTTAACATTCTCATAAATGAAGACTTTAGGTCTAATTTCATTAACTAAACGAGCAAACTCATAGAAAAGAGTACCTCTCGTATCTTCAAATCCACCTCGCTTACCTACCATAGAAAATGATTGGCAAGGGCTTCCCCCTACAAATAAATCAATTTCATTTCTATATTGGTATCCATCCAAAAATCGAACATCATAATGAAAGTGTTTTTGAGGAATGTTGTAATTTGCTTGATAGCTTTCCTCCACAAAATTTTTCTTTTTTTTCTTAGTATAAAGCTCATCAACATAAGCTTTTTTTTCTTTAAAACCACTCAAATCCGCCAAATTTTTCTCGATTTCATCTCGTTCAAGATCTATTTCAATATTTCCATTATCACATGCAAAAGCAATATCATGCGGTATAGATAACCGTTCAAGAGCATGTTCAATTGCCCCTATACCACTAAACACTGTACCTAGTTTCAACATAACAATAACTTCAATTTGGATTTTAAAACCACTATATACCAGACCCAGATATATGTGTCCAGATGTTAATTGAAGTTATTTATCATTGAACGACAATAGTGACGACTTAACATAAAATCTCTTATGCGAATCACTTCTCCTCACACGTCTTACATTCCAACATCACACCTAATTTTTCCTTACGCCCTTGTTCTGTTAACACCCAAGGGCGATTTTGCCACGGTGGATTATGGCGCACATGCTGCGTATGACCACAGGCGAGATCAGCAACCCAATGATTTTCTTCATCGATATGAAAACCAACAATCGCTTGCTGCATTTATTCACTCAAACTTTCGAATTTAGAATCCTCCAAACCCTTTAAAAAACGATGGCATAGATTATGAATCGCCACCAAATCATTCGGATCAACACCCAAAGAGCAGGCGAGTTTAAACGGAATTAAGGTAATGTCATCTTTTGCAGCAAGTGCTTTTTCCAGCAAGATCACCTTTTTCATACGCTCATCTTCTTTCACCGCAATGCGCTTTAAAAACTGTTTTTCTTCAAGTTTTTTAATAATTGGCGTCAGCGTGCCCGAATCAAAAAAGGTCTTCTGACCAATTTCAGACAACGTCACATTGTCCTTTTCATATAAAGCCAGCAACACAATAAATTGCGGATAGGTCAGGTCGTATTCCTGAAGCAAGGGACGATATTGACGAATCATCGCATTGGTCGCGGAATACATCGCAAAACACACTTGATTATCCAAGTAAGAAAATTCAGTCATGCTTTGCTCCTCAACGTCATCTTTGCGAACTCACAGTATAGTTTGATTAACATAAAAAGTATATTGCGCATAATTAACTTGCACACAATATAATTGTGTGCAATATTAATTCGCATAGCTGAACAAATAGACAAAGCTATTAGGCAAATAAGATGGATTGAATCAGAGAGAGATTTGGTATGACCACAATTTATGATTTTCAGGCTGAACTTTTAGAAGGCGAGCAAAAGAACTTTGCAGACTATCAAGGCAAAGTTTTATTGGTGGTGAACACGGCAAGTCAATGTGGCTTAACCCCACAATTTGAAGGACTTGAGAAGCTATATCAGGACTATCAACAACAAGGTTTAGTGGTTTTAGGCTTTCCGTGTAACCAGTTTGCTAACCAAGACCCATCAAGCAACGAAGAAATTGGCAGCTTCTGTCAGCGTAACTATGGCGTGTCATTTCCAATGTTTGCCAAAATCGATGTGAATGGTTCAAATGCGCATCCGATTTATAAATACCTCACCTCAGAAGCCAAAGGTATCTTAGGTAGTGAAAGTATCAAATGGAATTTTACCAAGTTTTTGATTAACCAAAATGGTGAAGTCATCAAACGCTATTCACCAACGACTAAACCTGAAAAAATTAGCAAAGATATTCAAAAACTTTTGGCTTAATTTGACTTTAAAATGCAATGCTTTAAAAATTACTGGTATCGAAATCATCTACCAGTAATTTTTTAACTTTTATCACTCAGAAAATTGTCTATTTAAATAAATCGAATCTAGTGATTTGAATAAATTAGAATTTTTTAGATTTAATAATTACATAACTTGTTTAAACAACATCAATAAACTTCGCTATACTTTTGCCAAGATTAAAAAATATGAGCGTTAAATTATGCGTGTACTTGTAGTGATGGATCCAATTGAAACGGTGAATCTTAAGAAAGATTCAACCATGGCAATGTTATGGGCGGCAAGCCGTCGCGGTCATGAATTGGGTTATGTATTACAACACGATTTATATATTGATCAGGGTAAAGCCTTTGGTTTGATTTCACCGCTTAAAGTCTTTGAAGATTACGATCATTATTATGAGTTGGGTGAGAAGCGAAAAGAGTCATTGGCGGATTACGATGTGGTGTTGATGCGTAAAGACCCACCGTTTGATATGAATTTTGTCTATACCACTTATATTTTGGAACAGGCTGAACGTGAAGGGGCGTGGATTATTAACAAACCACAATCGCTACGTGACTGTAATGAAAAGCTGTTCGCAACTCAATTCCCAGAGTTACAAGTACCGACTTTGGTGACGTCTCAACAAAGCCTAATTCGTGAATTTATTAAAGAACATGGCGATGTGATTGTGAAGCCTTTGGATGGCATGGGCGGTATGGGGATTTTCCGTTTATACCAAGATGGGGTAAATATTGGTTCAACTCTGGAAATGCTCACCGAAATGGGCACATGTCCAATCATGGCACAACGTTATATTCCTGAAATTGTTGAAGGTGATAAGCGTATCTTGATGGTCAATGGTGAACCGATTCCATATTGTTTAGCGCGTATTCCGCAAAATGGTGAAGTACGAGGTAATTTGGCGGCAGGTGGTCTAGGTCAAGCGCGTCCACTCACTGAAAATGACAAAATGATTGCGGCAAAAGTCGGTCCTTTCCTGCGTGAAAAAGGTTTGGTTTTTGTGGGGCTTGATGTGATTGGTAATTATGTGACTGAAATAAATGTCACCAGTCCGACCTGTATTCGTGAGATTGATGCTCAGTTTGGTACCTCGATTGCAGATAATTTATTTGATGTGCTAGAAGCAGGGCGAAACAGCTAAGATTACGCCATTTTTTGACCAAACTGCCCGTTTGTATTTGGATTAAATTTATGTGCAAATGGGCGTTTGGATATTGGTAGAACCTTGTTTTCAACAAAGAATTAAAAAAAGCTCAGCTTTCTGTTGTAAACAGGTGAAATTCGCTTTTCGTGAATGAAGCTTTAGGATTAGAATAACTTCCGAAAACAATAGACGATAACCTTCTTTTGAGTTGAAGAATTAGACCGTGACCAATTCGCCACAGAATAAACCTAAACATGTCATGATGATGGCCGCTGGCACAGGTGGACATGTTTTCCCTGCGCTTGCTGTTGCCAAACAACTGCAACAGGATGGCTGCCAAGTCTCTTGGCTAGCAACGCCTACGGGAATGGAAAATCGGTTACTCAAAGATCACAATATTCCGATTTATCAAATTGATATTCAAGGCGTACGCGGTAATGGTATTTTACGTAAGTTGAGTGCGCCATTTAAAATTCTAAAAGCAACATTAAGCGCGATGCGCTATATGAAGCAATTAAATATTGATGCTGTGGCGGGTTTCGGCGGTTATGTCGCTGGACCAGGTGGTTTAGCAGCACGTTTACTCGGTATTCCTGTGTTAATCCATGAACAGAATGCGATTGCAGGATTTACCAACACCCAATTGGCACGTATTGCCAAGACCGTGTGTCAGGCTTTTCCAAATACATTTGCAAACAGTGATAAAGTCGTGACCACAGGTAATCCTGTACGTGCTGAGATTACTGCGATTTTGAACCCATCATGGCGTTATCAAACCCGTGAGCAAGCACAATTACCACTGAATATTTTGATTGTTGGTGGTTCACTGGGTGCACAAGCACTGAATGAGCGTTTGCCTGAAGCTCTGAAAAAGGTCAATGTTCCATTGAATGTGTTTCATCAATGCGGCCAAAATCAGCAAGAGATTACGCGTCAACGTTATCAGGATGCATCTGCAAATTTAAATATTCAGGTTGAGCCTTTTATTCATGATATGGCAAAAGCCTACAGTGACGCTGATTTAATTATTTGCCGTGCTGGTGCATTAACGGTTACAGAAGTCGCAACTGCGGGTCTTGCTGCAGTGTTTGTTCCGCTGCCTATCGCAGTGGATGATCACCAGACTGCAAATGCGAAATTTTTAGCAAATGTCGGCGCTGCGAAAATTTGTCAACAAGCAGACATGACACCCACTGTTTTAGATGAGTTGTTAGCCACATTATTAAATCGCCAACTACTGTCTGAAATGGCAATTAAAGCACGTCAACAAGCACAACCGAATGCAACTCAGCATGTGGTTGATCTGATTAAAAAATTGTAATTCGAGTTTATTTATGTCTCCAACAAATCCAAACCAAGCCAAAAAGCTCATCAAAGTGCCAGAAATGCGCCGTATTAAACATATCCACTTTGTTGGGATTGGTGGTGCGGGGATGTGTGGTATCGCCGAGGTATTAGCCAATCAAGGTTATAAAATTTCTGGTTCAGACATCAAAGCCTCAAAGACCACAGCGCAACTCGAAAGCAATGGTATTAAAGTTTATATTGGGCATTCGGCTGAAAATATTAAAAATGCCAATGTGCTCGTGGTATCAACTGCGATTGATCCTGAAAATCCAGAAATTAAAGCTGCGATTGAACAACGTACCCCAATTGTACGTCGTGCAGAAATGCTAGGGGAGTTAATGCGCTACCGTCATGGTATTGCAGTCGCTGGAACGCATGGTAAAACCACAACGACTAGTTTATTAACGACGATGCTGGCAGAAGAAAATCTAGATCCAACTTACGTGATTGGTGGTTTGCTGAATAGCACAGGTGTCAATGCCGCACTGGGTGAAAGCCGTTTTATCGTAGCAGAAGCTGATGAGTCAGATGCATCTTTCTTGTATTTGCAACCGATGGCTGCGATCGTGACCAATATTGATGCAGATCATATGGACACCTATGAAGGTAGCTTTGATAAGTTAAAAGATACCTTTATTCAGTTCTTACATAATTTACCATTCTATGGTTTGGCAGTCGTTTGTGGTGATGATGCCAATATCCGTGAAATTCTTCCTCGTATTGGTCGTCCAACGCTGACCTATGGTTTTGGTGAAGATAACGATATTCGTGCTGTGGATGTGTTACAAGAAGGTATGCAATCGCACTTTACTGTACTGCGTAAAGATCGTGAGCCATTACGTGTCACCATCAATCAGCCAGGTTTGCATAATGTCTTGAATGCATTGGCTGCGATTGGTGTGGCAACTGATGAAGGTGTTTCTGATGGTGCGATTTGCCGTGCTTTAGAAGGCTTTAGTGGAGTGGGTCGTCGCTTCCAAGTTCAAGGTGAATTTGCAGTGGGCGAAGGCTTGGTGAAATTGGTGGATGACTATGGTCACCATCCGAAAGAGGTAGAAGCCACCATTAAAGCAGCGCGTGCCAGCCATCCAGACCGTCGTTTGGTGATGTTGTTTCAACCACACCGTTTTAGTCGTACTCGTGATTGTTTTGATGATTTTGTCGATGTGTTATCACAAGTGGATCAACTCTTATTACTGGAAGTCTATCCAGCGGGTGAAAAACCGATTGTGGGGGCGGATAGTCGAGCTTTGGCACGCAGTATTCGTCTACGTGGTCAAGTTGAACCGATTCTAGTTGATCCAGTTGATGGCAATTTGCCGAATGTTTTACAAAAAGTGTTACAAGCGAATGACTTGTTATTAACACAAGGCGCGGGTAACGTGGGCGCAATTTCGGTAGAATTGGCTCAGCATCGTTTGTATGCCAAATAATTTATTTTCGTGAATATAAAAGTTTTACAGTTTTAAGGATATAAACGTGTCAAATGCTGCAAAATTCGGCAAAGTTGCTGTGTTGTTTGGTGGGAAGTCAGCTGAACGTGCTGTGTCATTGGATAGTGGTCAAGCCGTTTTAGAGGCTTTGTTGCGCTCAGGTGTGCAAGCAGAAGCATTTGATCCACAAGAGCGAAGCGTGACTGAGTTGGTCGGTTATGATCGTGCTTTTATCGTATTGCATGGTCGTGGTGGTGAAGATGGTCAGATCCAAGGTGTGTTGGAGTGGTTAAACCTTCCATACACAGGTACGGGTGTGCAGGGTTCTGCGATTGGGATGGACAAAGTCAAAACCAAACAAATTTGGCAGGGCAGTGATTTACCAACCGCACCATACCGCATCATTACAAAAGATTCAGATCTGGATGCAGTCATTGCAGATTTAGGTTTGCCTGTGATTATCAAGCCAGTGCACGAAGGTTCGAGTGTCGGCATGAGTAAGGTTGAGAAAGCAGAGGATTTTGCCGCTGCAATTGAAAAAGCGACACAGCATGATGCTGTGGTAATGGCTGAAAAGTGGATTACGGGTCGTGAATTCACCATTTCATTCTTGAATGGTCAGCCGTTGCCTGTGATTCGTTTACAGCCACCCGCAGACGTTGCTTTCTATGACTATGAGGCAAAGTATCAACGCAATGACGTGGAATATGGCATTCCTTGTGGTTTAAGCGAAGATGAAGAGAAAAGCTTACAGGCATTGTGTCTACGTGCTTTTCAAGCAGTCGGTGCGGAAGGTTGGGGTCGTATTGATGCAATGCAGGATGAGCAAGGCAATTTCTGGTTGTTAGAAGTCAATACCGTACCGGGAATGACCAGTCATTCTTTAGTGCCTAAAGCAGCTCAAGCCGTAGGTTATAGTTTCGATCAGCTCTGTGTTGCAATTTTAGAGCAAACTTTAACCCAATCGGCTTAATGATATATGGCTCAACTCCCTGCTTCTATGCGCCGTAAAACACGGCCAGCCATTAGCTCGATTCATGAGAAACCGCCTTCACAGAAACAAAAAATGGTGAATGCGGGTGGCTGGGCGTTGTTGGTCATTGCTTTTATTGTATTGGCAATTGGTCTATATGGCTTATATAAAGTGATGACTGATGCAAAAGTCGCACAATTACAGGTGGTTGGGACTAACTCGGATATTGAAAATCAGCAGTTAGTACAATATCTAAGTCCAATAATCAAAGATAACTATTTCACTTCCGATTTAGAGCAAATTCGAGATCAGGCGTTAAAAGTGTCTTGGGTTGACCGTGTCGTGGTATCACGAGCTTGGCCGAATGGGATTCGTGTAAGAGTTATGCCGCGTCACGCAATTGCGCGTTGGGGAACAGGGCGTTTGCTCAGTGACAATGGTGATGT
This sequence comes from Acinetobacter sp. WCHA45, assembly GCF_002165255.2. Lineage (NCBI taxonomy): Bacteria > Pseudomonadati > Pseudomonadota > Gammaproteobacteria > Moraxellales > Moraxellaceae > Acinetobacter > Acinetobacter sp. WCHA45. The sequence continues at coordinate 127,653 of NZ_CP028561.1, forward strand.
CTTTAGTGAAGCTGTATTAAAAGTACATCCAAACTTGCCACTTTTACATGGGCCAGTCAGCCAATCCAAAATGATGATGCGCCGCTATAATGAAATCAACCAGTTGTTTCATCCAGCGAGCCTGCGCTTAAAGGAGCTGTATTTAACTGAGCGCATGACGTGGTTTATGCAGTTTGATTCAGGTCTACGGATTATTGTTGATCAAGATCAAACCATGAATAAGCTTCAACGCTTAAGCCATTTGGCACAAACGGAACTTAAACCTGTATGGTCGAAAATCTCAGCAATTGATTTACGTTATCGGAATGGTCTCGCTATTCAATGGAAAAACGCAATCCCGCCAAAGATTGTCAACGGTCAGTTAGTTGTAACGATTGATGACACAAGCCTTGCAGGGGCAATTGAGGCAAAGCCATAATACGTGGCTTGAAAATAACAGGCAGTTTGCCCGTACTAAACAACAAAAGATATGGTAATGAAGTAATGAGTGAAGCTGTTTCCTCAGTTGTTGCGATTGATATTGGGACGCATAAAGTCTCAGTTTTGATTGGTAAGGTCCATGCACCGGATAAGATCCAAGTGATTGGCATGGCAACTGCTCGCAACCGAGGCATGGTTAAAGGCAAAATTGTAAGCTTGGATAAGGTGATTGCTGCGATTAAAAATGCAGTTTCTGAAGCCGAAGATATGGCGGAGTGTCGTATCCATAGCGCATGGGTGTCAATTCCAAGTACTGAATTGCAAAGTTTTTACGCATCAGGCCGTACACCAGTAGCTAATCATGATCATATTATTACGACAAATGAAGTGGTTAGAGCATTAGAGTTAGCCAAAGCGAGCCATGTATCGCCAGATTATTATTTTGCAAGTGCTGTTCCATTAGGCTTCGAGTTGGGCGATTCGGCTGAATGGGTGCAGAACCCAGTCAATATGTCGGCTCATAGCATGACTGGGCATTATCAATTGATGATGATGCCGATTAATACCATGCAAAACCTTGATCGTGCCATGAAAGGTGCGAATATCGGGGTAGAGAAAATGGTGGTATCTAGTTTAGCTACGGCTGAAGCTAGTTTGCTCAAAGATGAAAAAGAATATGGCGTATGCTTAGTTGATATTGGTGCAGGGATTACCAATATCGCAGTATATTTAGATGGTCGTTTAGCATTAGTACGTACCTTGCAACGTGGTGGTGAAAATGTGACCCGCGATATTGCAGCGGTTTTACAAACGACCACTGAAGAAGCTGAACGTATTAAAATTTTACATGGTTGTGTTGATCTCAGTGTAGTGAAACCTGACCATATGATTCAAGTGCAAGCGATTGATGGACAGCAGACCATTAGTCGTATTGAGCTTGCAGAAATTATTATTGCGCGTTATGAAGAAATCTTTACATTAATTCGTGAAGAGTTAGAGCATAGCGGGGCAATTCATGGTTTATATCATGGTGTAGTACTCACAGGTGATGCTTGTCAAATTGAAGGTATGGTGAATTTGGCACGTCGTATGCTTGGAGTATCTGCACATTTAGGTAATCCACCTTTACAGGTCTATGCTGAAGACCAACATCTTGCTGCATTACGTCGTTCGATGTATGCGACAGCGTCAGGATTATTGATGTTTAGCCAAAGTGATTTGCAGGATGCAGTAGAAGAACCAGAAGAATCGAATGATCGAAGTTTTATGGATCGAGTGACCAATGGTTGGAATGCATTAAATAGCAAATTAAAAGCTATATTTTAAGTTGTACGTATTTTGGGGAAAATTTGTTAAGAAGTTGTAATAGTGAGCCGTTGTACTTGACAAGCTAGCTATTATTGAACAGCATCTTAACATCGGTTGTTTTAAAAATCAGGGCAGTAACGGGCTGAAGTGACTGCCATTTTATATATTAGGAAATCTAAAGGTCATGACCTCATTTGAATTGGTAGAAGATGAACTAGACGATGGCAACGGTCAAGCCCGTTTCACAGTATTTGGTGTCGGTGGTGGTGGTGGTAATGCCGTCCAACATATGGTGCAATCAGATATCCAAGGTGTAAAATTTATTTGTGCCAATACTGATAAACAGGCACTCGATAGCATGAATGCGCCTTTTAAAATTCAGATTGGTGAACAAAGTACGCGTGGTTTAGGTTGTGGTGGTAAACCAGAGATGGGGCAAATTTCTGGTGAAGAGAGTCGTGAAGTGATTCGCCAGCACCTTGAAGGCACAGATATGGTCTTTGTCACCGCGGGTATGGGTGGTGGTACTGGTACAGGTGCCGCTCCAGTGGTTGCAGAGGTCGCCAAAGAAATGGGCATCTTGACCGTGGGTGTGGTAACGACTCCGTTTAATTTTGAAGGTCGCCGCCGCCAAAAATTAGCAGAAAAAGGTATTGAAGCTTTAGAAGAGCATGTTGATTCATTGATTATTATTCCAAACCAACGCTTACTCAGCGTTTATGGTGATATTTCAATGAAAGATGCTTATAAAAAGGCAGATGATGTATTACTTAATGCGGTACGGAGTATTTTTGATCTTGTAGTGAACCATGGTCATATGAATCTCGACTTCGCTGATCTGAAAACAGCTATGAGTACTCGCGGTTACGCAATGATGGGATCGGGTACAGGACGTGGTGAAGATCGTGCTCGTCAGGCGGCTGAACAGGCTATCCGTAGCCCGTTGCTTGATAATGTGAATCTCACTAATGCAAAAGGTGCATTGGTGAATATCACAGGTGGCGAAGATATTACTGGACGTGAAATTGACATTATTTCAGAAGTGGTCAACCAGATTGTTGATTTGGATGAAGGTGAAATTTTCTATGGTACGGTATTTGACCCAGATTCGCGTGATGAGCTGCGTGTGACTGTAATTGCAACAGGTTTGACACGTAATGCCAATGATACCGAACCCAAAAAACGTACAGTAACTCATACGCCAACAACAATCGCTAAAACCCAACAACCTGTAGATGAAGATGATGTTCCGGCGATCAGTAAACGTGCAAATGTAGACGCACCTGCTACAGCAGCGCCAAGTTCTACACCACGTTCATCGCCAATGAGTATTCAAGACTATCTGAAAAATCAGCAGCGTAAATAATAAAATCATATGTTTAGAGAAAGGGGGTAAGTAATTGCTCCCTTTTTTATTTTTTTAAAATGGCAAAATATGCTAAGTTATATCGGTTTTTGCAAATGAAGTTGTCATGGTATGGTGAAACAACGTACTCTCAAGCGTGTGGTGAAAGCGAGCGGTATTGGTCTGCATAGTGGTCAAAAGGTGCTGATTAATTTTGTTCCTCACCATATTGATGGAGGTATTATCTTTCGCCGTATTGACCTCAATCCTCCTGTAGAAATTCCTGCGAATGCTTTACTCATTCAAGAAGCATTTATGTGTTCCAATCTTGTGCGAGAAGATATAAAAGTCGGTACGATTGAGCATGTGATGAGTGCTATAGCGGGATTAGGCATTGATAATTTAATCATCGAGGTCTCTGCTTCTGAAGTACCTATTATGGATGGCAGTGCAGGTCCATTTATCTATTTACTCATGCAAGGTGAGTTAGCAGAGCAAGATGCACCAAAGAAATTTATTAGAATTCTAAAACCTGTTGAAGCACTTATTGAAGATAAGCGTGCTATTTTCACCCCGCATTCAGGTTTTCAACTCAATTTTACGATTGATTTTGATCATCCCGCATTTGCTAAAGAATACCAATCCGTGTCGATTGATTTTTCAACGGAAACTTTTGTATACGAAGTCAGTGAAGCGCGAACTTTTGGCTTTATGAAAGATCTTGATTATTTAAAGGCGAATAATCTGGCTTTAGGGGCGAGTTTAGAGAACGCGATTGGTGTTGATGATACAGGTGTGGTCAATGAAGAGGGATTACGCTTTGCTGATGAGTTCGTGCGTCATAAGATTTTAGATGCCGTTGGTGATTTATATTTATTGGGTCATCAGGTAATTGCTAAGTTTGATGGCTATAAATCAGGGCATGCACTCAATAATCAGCTGTTACGCAATGTTCAAAATGATCCGAGCAGTTATGAAATTGTAACATTTAATAACGATAATGATTGTCCAATTTCTTATGTGAGTGTGATATAAGTCATTGTCTTTTATTGGTTATGTTATATTATAACAATAAAAGTTGAGATTTAGTTCACATAAAATAAGTGTATATTTCGATACCTAAGATAAGTAGTTTAATTTTTATTGCTTGCCAAACGTAGTAAAGCTTGGCTAAGCTTAGGGTCGCTCACATATTCAGCGGCGCTGCGTAACTGCTCTTGGGTTTCTGAAGAAAGTGTTTTAGATGGGGGAGAAGGTTCACGAGGAACATTCATTTTGTTTCTTAGGCGAACTTGGATTTTTCGTAAGTCTTTGAGTCCTTCTAATTGAGCTAACTGCGCAACATAGTTGCTTTGTAAATAGCTGAGTTGACTAATCATCGCTTGATTTTCACCAGTTATGATCAGAACGCCATGTTGATAACAAACAACCTGCCATTGCTCTGGTTGGGGCAGTATAGGTTGAATAATTTTCGTAAGTTGTTTCCATCGAGTCACTTGCGTAGTCAGAAACGTTAAGTTTCCAGTTTTTATGTGTTGTCCTTTCTGTTGAAAAACGTTGCTAGGTTCAGACATGTTAACTTCCTTCGAGGTTATCGGCTCATCTTAAGCGTTCATTTTAACTGTTATCAAGGAACAGATGATAAAGGAACTATTTAAGGACTGTTTCAAGAGGTTTTTTTATGCATATGCGTCGTATTTTACTTGCATTCTCACTCGCTGCTTCAGCCGCTTCAGTTGCTTTTGCAGATTATCAAAATATTGGTCAAGCAACAGATGGTGACCGCCTAGAGCAATTATCTAAAACCTTAGCACAAGGTTCTTATAGCCATCCTGATGATATTGATTTGCCTGCCGTATCGAATGTATCAGTTAAATTGCGCGAAAAAACCATTGAATTGAATAATGCTACGATCGAAAGAAAATATGGTCGTTCAGCGATTTCATCGACTGCCGAAGATAATGCACCATCTTTTTCAGCAAATACACGTTATTCGTGGTTAGTTAATCACCCACTTCAAGAAGGGCGGGTAAGTTCAACATGGGGTAACCGTACCTTATTAGGAACGACACGTCATCATTCGGGTGTTGATTTAGCGGCACCATCAGGTACAGCTATTTATTCAACAGGTTCTGGTGTTGTAACCAAATCAGGTTGGGGGTCAGGTTATGGTCAATATGTTGAAATCGATCATGGCAACGGTTATATCACTCGTTATGCTCACGCTTCACGCTTAATGGTGAATGCGGGTGATCGCGTTAGTGCAGGCGAACATATTGCCAATGTAGGCTGTACTGGACGTTGTACGGGACCACATTTGCATTTTGAAGTTGTCAAAGATGGTCAACGTAAAAATCCAACAACTTATCTTGCCATGTTGCCTTAAGCTAATTTGTTAACAGTTGTATATTAAATTTAAAAAGAAAGCGCCTTAATTGGCGTTTTTTTATGTTTTTTGTTTCATTTGAGTCAATGACTATTTAGCAAGAAAATATTAAGGGAATTTGTATTCATTTGGGGCGATACCTCCATAGCACCAAAACATGATAAATATATAAGGTCAAAATAACTTAAGGGAAAAGGTGAATTGTATGGCGTTTTATGGCGACTCAGACGCGCAGGAAACCCAGGAATGGCAAGAAGCATTTGATTCAGTATTACAACATATGGGCACGGAACGCGCCGCATTCTTATTAGAAAAACTTTATCAACAGGCTATTGCAAAACATGTTCCGATCCAACGCTTAAATACACCTTATCTCAATACGATTTCTGTTGAAGAACAACCAGCGATGCCAGGCGACCAAGATATGGAGCGTCGTATTCGTGCTTTGATTCGTTGGAATGCCTTGGCGATGGTATTACGTGCCAATAAAACAGGCGATGATCTTGGTGGGCATCTTGCCAGCTTCGCATCTTCCGCCACTTTGTACGATGTGGGCTTTAACCATTTCTTTCGTGCTGCCTCGGACAATTTCGGCGGTGACATGATTTATTATCAGGGTCATTGTGCCCCTGGTATTTACGCACGTTCATTTTTGGAAGGGCGTTTAACTGAAGATCAATTGAATAATTTCCGCCGTGAAGTGGGTGGTAATGGTCTTCCGAGTTATCCACATCCGTATTTAATGCCGGACTATTGGCAATTCCCAACTGTATCCATGGGTTTGGGTCCAATTATGTCGATTTACCAAGCACACATTCAAAAGTACTTGATGAATCGTGGTTTGATCAAAGAAGAAAATCGTAAAGTCTGGGCATATCTGGGCGATGGTGAGATGGATGAGCCAGAAAGTACGGGTGCAATTTCACTTGCTGGTCGTGAAAAGCTGGATAACCTGATTTGGGTGGTGAACTGTAACTTACAGCGTCTCGATGGTCCTGTACGTGGTAACGGTAAAATTATTCAAGAATTAGAATCTTTATTCCGTGGTGCGGGATGGCGTGTGATTAAAGTGGTGTGGGGCCGTCATTGGGATCCACTACTGGCTAAAGACAGCACTGGTGCTTTAAAAGCGGTTATGGAAGAAACACTGGATGGCGAATACCAACGCTTACAAGTGAAGGGCGGTGCATATGCACGCGAAAAATTCTTTGGTAAATACCCAGAAGCGGCTGAGTTGATTAAAGACCTAAGCGATGAAGATATTGATAATCTAAATCGTGGTGGTCATGACCCGTACAAAGTTTTTGCAGCCTATGCAGAAGCATGTACAGCCAAAGGTCAACCCACTGTAATCTTAGCGAAAACTGTTAAAGGTTATGGCTTGTCTGATGAAATTGAAGCAGTAAACAAAACGCATCAAATCAAAAAGATGCAAATCGAATCTTTAAAATATGTACGTGATCGCTTCAATTTGCCATTTAACGATGAGCAATTAGAAGAAGTGCCTTTCTATCGTCCAAGTGAAAACTCGCCTGAATTGAAATATATGAAGGCGCGTCGTGAAGCGTTAGGCGGTTATCTACCTGCACGTCGTAAAGAGAGTGAAACTTTAGCGATTCCTGAATTATCAGTATTTGATGCTGTATTAAATGGCTCTGGCGGTAAAGAGCAATCGACCACGATGCTGATGGTTCGTTTAATTGCTGCATTATTGAAAGAAAAAGCAATTAAAGACCGTGTCGTTCCAATCGTTCCAGACGAAGCACGTACTTTCGGTTTAGAAGGGATGTTCCGTCAGCTCGGTATTTATGCTGCGCATGGTCAGAAATATACGCCAGAAGATCAAGAACAGTTGATGCATTATCGTGAAGCAAGTGACGGTCACATGCTGCAAGAGGGGATTAACGAAGCAGGTGCGATGAGTGCGTGGGCTGCATTGGCAACCAGTTATTCAACCAATAACTTGCCGATGATTCCAATGTACATGTACTACTCAATGTTTGGTTTCCAACGTATTGGGGATATTGCATGGGCTGCGGGTGACGCACAGGCACAAGGTTTCTTACTTGGTGCGACTGCTGGCCGTACCACATTGAATGGTGAAGGTTTACAGCACCAAGATGGTCATTCACATATCTTGGCGAACACCATTCCAAACTGTGTATCTTATGATCCATGTTTTGGTTATGAATTGGCTGTGATCGTACACGATGGTTTACAACGCATGTATGTAAACCAAGAGCGAGTGTTCTATTACTTAACCGTAATGAACGAAAACTACGAGCATCCTGCAATGCCAGAAGGCGCTGAGGAAGGCATTAAACGTGGTATGTACTTGTTCGAAAAAGATGAAAAAGCAACAGTTCAATTACTGGGTTCAGGTGTCATTCTTCGTGAGGTGATCAAAGCTGCGAAAATCTTACGTGATGAATACCAAATCCATTCAAACGTTTGGAGTGTAACCAGCTTCAACGAGTTGTCACGTGATGGGATGGCATGCGAAGAATATAACCGCTTACACCCGCTTACTGAAGACGTGAAAGAATCTTGGGTATCTAAACAGTTACGTGGTACTGAAGGTATTGTTGTTTCTGCGACAGACCATATGCGTGCGTACAGTGAACAAATCCGTGCATATTTACCAGATGGTCGTCCATTTGTTGCATTAGGTACAGATGGTTACGGCCGTTCAGATACACGTGCCAACTTACGTAGTTTCTTTGGTGTTGATGCTGCACATATCGTGGTTGCGACTTTGAAAAAATTAGCGGACGAAGGTGAGGTAGATGCACGTTTAGTGAAAGATGCAATTTCTAACTTTGAGTTAGATACGGATCGTCCAGTGGCATGGGCGCCACAAGCGCATCCAGAAGTCCAGGCAGTTGCTGAATACAATGAAACACAAACAGGTGAGGGGAAATAATTATGCAAATCCAAGCACCTGATATTGGCGTAGATAAAGCACTTGTTGCAGAAATCTTGGTCAAAGTCGGCGACCAAGTTGCAGTTGAGGATAGCCTTCTGGTTTTAGAGTCAGATAAAGCAACGGTAGAAGTCCCAAGCACGGCGGCAGGGATCATTAAAAGTATTCTGGTTCAACAGGGCGATGAAGTGACTGAAGGCATCGCATTGATTGAGTTAGAGTCTGAGTCTGCCGCTGAAGCACCTGCAAACGATGCACCGAAGTCAGAAGCGCCAAAAGCAGAAGTAAAACCTGTCGAAGCTGAAACAAAAGCACAACCAGTTGCTGCTCCAGCAGTGACAGCAAGCCAGATTGTGGATGTAAAAGTTCCCGATATCGGTGTGGAAAAAGCGCTGGTTGCAGAAGTATTGGTCAAAGTGGGTGATCAGATTGAACCTGAACAAAGTATTGTGGTGGTTGAATCGGACAAAGCGACTGTAGAAGTCCCAAGCTCGGTTGCGGGGATTGTGGAAGCGATCCAGATTAAAGAAGGCGATAGCATCAAAGAAGGTGTGGTTTTGATTCAGGTCAAGACCGCAAGTTCGGCTGCTGCACCAGAACCACAAGCAACTCCAACTCAAACAGAAGCGCCAGTCGCAACGACTGAGGCACCAGTTGCAACGAATATCTCAACGGGTCATGTTGAAATTGAAATACCTGATCTAGGTGTAGAAAAAGCTCTTGTTTCAGAAATTCTGGTCAATGTTGGTGATCGTGTTGAAGCTCAACAAAGCCTATGCGTGGTTGAATCAGATAAGGCATCGGTTGAAGTACCAAGCTCGGTTGCAGGGATTGTGAAAGCAATCCATGTGTCTGCGAATCAAGAAGTTCGTCAAGGCATGGCATTAGCAACGATTGAAGTGAGTGGCTCGACCGCTGCACCAACAGCAGCGCCAAAAGCTCAATCAGCCGCTACGCCTGCGACTCAAGCAGTACCAGCAAAACCACAGGCGGCAGCGACAGCAGCCCCAAGTGCGCCTGCACAAGCTGAGAAACTGACCAAAGCGCAAGAAGCTGACAATGCCAAGGTCTATGCGGGTCCAGCCGTGCGTAAACTGGCACGTGAGTTAGGTGTTGTTCTTGGGCAGGTCAAAGCATCAGGTGAGCACGGTCGTGTGATGAAGGACGATGTCTTTGCTTATGTGAAAACACGTCTGACCGCACCACAACCGACTGCTGCAACGCAAGCCACTCCAGTGGCTTCAGGCTTGCCGAAGTTACCAGACTTTAGTTCATTTGGTGGCGGTGAAGTGAAAGCGATGACGCGTTTACAGCAAGTGTCTGTGCCACAGCTGTCATTGAATAACTTTATTCCGCAAGTGACGCAGTTTGACTTGGCGGATATTACCGAGCTTGAAGCATGGCGTGGCGAACTGAAAGATGGCTTTAAAAAACAAGGCTTGAGCTTAACCATCTTGGCCTTTATTGCCAAAGCGGTTGCGCACTTGTTAAAAGAAGAGCCGTATTTTGCGGGGCATTTGGCTGATGATCAGAAGTCAGTATTATTGCGTAACGAAATTCATATGGGTATTGCGGTTGCAACCCCAGATGGTTTAACAGTGCCTGTATTGCGCAATCCTGATCAAAAATCAATTAAGCAAATTGCAGCAGAATTGGCTGAACTCAGCCAAAAAGCCCGTGATCGTAAATTGTCACCGAAAGATCTACAAGGTGCCAATTTTACCATTACCAGCTTAGGCAGTATTGGTGGTACTGCATTTACGCCGTTGGTCAATTGGCCGCAAGTCGCGATTTTAGGTATATCTCCTGCAACCATGCAACCTGTGTGGAATGGTAAAGACTTTGATCCGCGCTTAATGTTGCCGTTGTCATTGTCTTATGACCACCGTGTGATTAATGGTGCTGACGCAGCACGTTTTACCAATAAGTTGACCAAGCTTTTAAAAGATATTCGTAGCCTATTGCTCTAGTACTTTTCAACGATGGAAACCTCGCATATGCGAGGTTTTCTATTTTATAGCATTAAAAAATCGACTTTATTTGTGCAAGCTTTTGTCTAAAATTAATATAGTTGAAAGAAGTATTTATTCGGAATAAGGAGCAAGGATGTTAATCATTTATCGAGTTGTATTACCGATATTACTGATTATTTTTGTATTAATGGGCTTGTGGGTCAATTTTCTACATTTTGCATCAGATTGGGTGATGTACATCGTCATGGGTTTGGAAGTGTTAGCTGCAACAATTGTGGTTAGCATGGAATATCAAGCTCAAAATGTTGGCGGTGCAAGTGGTTGGGGGATTTTTGGTTTTTTTGGCTTGAGTGTGAATTTAGCTTTGTTATTGGGGATTGCCCGTTTGCTAATTTGGGGTTACCAAAAATTTTGGGCATAGTGATTTAAAAAATTTAAAGAGTTTGATAAACTAGTATCACTTCATTGGGGAGTAGCCGCTCTTTACGCAAAGTAAAGAGGTGATGGTCAACATAATTGTTCCACAGAACATGGTCATCATAGCAAAGAACCAAGAACAGCTGTTTAGCTGTGCTTTTGTTGGCAAGACCTTTGATTTATCACTCTGCATCAATCTACTTGATTTTGGCTAGCAGGAGGGGTAGGTCATCGGTATATTTTGCTAGCCAGAGCATTCAACTATGTATGAATTCCTCATCTCCACATCAATTGTTGCCCTTGCTGAAATGGGCGATAAAACACAATTGCTGGCATTATTACTCGCGGCACGTTTCCGTAAACCCGTTCCGATTTTAATTGCAATTTTACTGGCTACCACGATTAATCATGGTATCTCTGCGGTATTAGGTCAATGGATTACGACTGTCCTAAGTCCTGAAATTCTATTATGGATTTTGGCACTTGGTTTTATTGGTATGGCGATTTGGATGCTCATTCCTGATGAATTAGGGGATGAAACTGAAAGTATTAATAAATGGCAAAAATTCGGCGTATTTGGTGCAACTTTTATTCTATTTTTCTTGGCTGAAATTGGTGATAAAACCCAAATTGCTACAGTTGCTTTAGCTGCACGTTTTGACAGTATTTTTTGGGTCATGTGTGGTACAACGCTTGGCATGATGTTAGCGAATGCGCCAGCAGTATTTATCGGCGATAAGTTAGCTGATAAGTTACCAATTTCACTTATTCATAAAATTGGTGCTGCGATTTTCTTAGTCGTTGGTATTTCAACCTTGGTACAGCATTATTTCTTCTAATTAAATTTAAATCGCAAAAAAGATCCATCATTTATGCATGGATCTTTTTTTATAAATTATGATAAAAGTACAATATTTGATTGAAACAATAATAAAATCCCATTATTTTATTAAGGAATTAAAATATTTCATATTTAAAAAATTTTTATGGGGTTGATATGAGTTTTGAGCGGACTACATCGCAAATACTATTTGATAATGGTACGCATAAATGCATTAGTTTTACCAGTTTGGTCAAGGGCGAAGGCATTCAAGCCAATCAATTTTTAATTATTGATCACGATCGTGCAGCGGTTCTAGATCCAGGTGGTGATCTCACCTATGTTCCTTTAACCATGGAGTTAAACCGCTATACCAAATTGAAAAATTTGGATTATGTGATGGCATCCCATCAAGACCCCGATATTATTACTTCGATGCCACGTTGGTTAGTTTATACCGATGCGAAAGTAGTGGCATCTAAATTATGGGCACGCTTTTTACCGCATTTAAACTCAGCATTTATGAGTGATCGAATGAAAGGGAATTGGGAAGAGCGCTTAATTGAGCTTGCCGATACTGGACAAGTGATTCCTTTAGGTGAATCAGCAATCGTAGCGATTCCTGCTCACTTTTTGCATTCGGTGGGCAACTTCCAGTTTTATGATCCAGTCGCCAAAATTCTTTTTTCAGGGGATATGGGGGCCTCAATTGTTGATGATGCCAGCCAGCCGATTGCCGATTTTGAAGCTCACATCAAGAAGATGAAAGGCTTCCACCAGCGTTATATGTGTTCCAACAAGGTCATCCGTTTATGGGTGAATATGGTTCGCCAGATGGACCTCGACATGATTGTGCCGCAGCATGGCACCGCATTTGTTGGAAAAGAGATGATCAACCAGTTTCTGGACTGGATTGAGGGTCTGGAATGTGGCGTAGATTTAATGAATGAGTATGTGTTTAGTTGTCCGACCTAAATGAATTCATAATATTTTTTCTATAAATCTATTGTGTTCATCAACAACTTTTCTTAGGATTCAAGTTACAAAAAATTAATTTGATAACGAGAATTTTAAGAAAAATGTTGTCTCAAGTTGCAAGCTCAGATGCATGCGTGAGTTGTGGTGCATGCTGTGCAAATTATCGTGTTTCTTTTTATTGGGCTGAAGCAGAACGGATGCCTGCAAACATGGTCGAACCGCTCACAGCCGTTTATTCTTGTATGAAAGGTACCAACCAAGCTCAAGTCAAATGTATCGCATTACAAGGAGAAGTAGGACAGCAAGTCAGTTGTTCGATCTACGCCATTCGAAGCTCAACGTGTAAAGAGGTTCAGATTGCGGATGATCATTGTAATAAAGCACGACTTGCGCACAATCTCATCCCATTGATTAATATTGAACAACAAGATTCAGAAAATAATGAGAATTATGATCAAGTTTGTTAACTGTATCGATGTTGCTTAAATGACATAAGGCGTCGTAGTGAAGCGTTTCTACGCGCTTATCAAATTATTTTCATCATAGAAAATGAAAATCACATCGAAATTTGTTTATAATAGCTCACGGAAATTACCAGTGAGATTGTTATGCTGACCATCGTTCAAGAAGCGTTAACCTTCGATGATGTCTTATTACTTCCTGCCTACTCAACTGTTCTCCCAAAAGATGTCTCCTTAAAGACACGTTTAACTCGCGGAATTCAACTGAATATCCCTCTCGTTTCTGCTGCAATGGATACGGTGACTGAGTCTCGTATGGCGATTGCAATGGCGCAAAATGGTGGTATTGGTATTTTGCATAAAAACATGGATATCGCTGCACAAGCTGCGGAAGTACGCCGTGTAAAAAAATTCGAAGCTGGAATGGTGAAAGACCCAATCACAGTAACGCCTGAAACGACAGTACGTGAACTTATTGCAATTACCCAAGCGAATAATATTAGTGGTGTACCTGTTGTAAAAGATGGCAAAGTTGTGGGTATTGTCACAGGTCGTGATACTCGTTTTGAAACCAATCTTGAACAACCAGTAAGCAATATCATGACAGGTCAAGACCGTTTAGTGACTGTTCGTGAAGGTGAGTCGAAAGAAAATATTCAAGCATTGCTACAAAAGCATCGTATTGAAAAAGTTCTAGTTGTTGGTGAACAGAATGAACTCAAAGGTTTAATTACAGTCACTGACTTCCGTAAAGCGGAAAGCTATCCAAGCAGCTGTAAAGATGACCTTGGTCGTTTACGTGTGGGTGCTGCGGTCGGTACAGGTGTAGAAACACCAAGCCGTGTGGAAGCATTAGTCGATGCGGGTGTAGATGTGATTGTCGTAGATACGGCACATGGTCACTCAGCGGGTGTAATTGAACGTGTACGTTGGGTAAAAACAAATTATCCACAAGTTCAAGTGATTGGTGGAAACATTGCAACAGGTGATGCAGCTTTAGCATTGTTAGATGCAGGTGCAGATGCCGTTAAAGTGGGTATTGGCCCTGGTTCGATCTGTACGACACGTATTGTGGCAGGTATTGGTATGCCGCAGATTTCGGCAATTGATAGTGTTGCCAATGCACTAAAAGATCAAATTCCATTGATCGCAGATGGTGGTATTCGTTTCTCTGGCGATATGGCGAAAGCGATTGGCGCAGGTGCGAGCACGATCATGGTCGGTTCACTCCTTGCTGGTACTGAAGAAGCGCCAGGTGAAGTTGAATTCTTCCAAGGTCGCTACTATAAAGCGTATCGTGGTATGGGTTCATTGGGTGCAATGGCGGGAGCAACTGGCTCTGCTGACCGTTATTTCCAAGACTCTAAAGCGGGTGCTGAAAAATTAGTACCAGAAGGTATTGAAGGTCGTGTTCCTTATAAAGGTCCTATGGGTAACATCGTACACCAAATGATGGGTGGTTTACGTTCTTCTATGGGCTATACAGGTTCATCTGTGATTGAAGATCTTCGTCAAAATGCAAAATTTGTGAAAATTACTTCGGCAGGCATGTCTGAATCACATGTTCATGATGTGACGATTACTAAAGAAGCACCAAACTATCGTGTAGGTTGATCTTTAGTAATTTTGGCAATAAAAAAAACCGTCAGTCCACTGACGGTTTTTTTGTTTTGGTGTAAAGTAAAACAGATGAAAAATGATATGACGATACGTCATATAAAGATAAGAAAGCGAGTAAAGAATGAGCTATTTTGGAACTGATGGAATTCGTGGCAAATTTGGACAAATGCCGATTACCCCTGAATTTGCATTAAAATTAGGATTTGCAGCAGGAAAAGTATTAAAAAGAAATAGTCCTAAAAACAAACCAATTGTGGTTATGGGTAAAGATACGCGTTTATCAGGTTATATTCTAGAAGCAGCTCTCCAAGCAGGTTTAAACGCAGCAGGTGTGTATGTGCATTTGTTGGGACCATTACCAACGCCTGCTATAGCGCATTTAACACGTGCTTTGCATGCACATGCAGGTATTGTGATTTCAGCATCACATAACCCTTACTTTGATAATGGGATTAAATTTTTCTCAGGTGAAGGTAAAAAACTCCCAGATGCCTTACAAAATGAGATCAATCAAGAATTAGAAAAAGATTTAGTGATTGATGATACGGCTAACCTAGGTAAAAGTGTTCGTGTAAAAGATGCAAATGGTCGATACATCGAATTCTGTAAATCAACATTTCCATACCACTTCGATCTTAGTAATCTCACAATTGTAGTGGATTGTGCTAACGGCGCAGCATATAGCGTTGGTCCTTCAGTTTTTAGAGAGCTAGGTGCGAAAGTAATCCCGCTTTTTAATGAACCAGATGGTTTAAATATCAATGAAAATTGTGGATCAACCCATCCTGAATTTCTACAAAAGGCCGTGGTTGATCACCAAGCTGATTTAGGTATTGCGTTTGATGGTGATGCAGATCGTGTCGTGATGGTAGATAAAAATGGTCAACTGGTAGATGGTGATCATATTCTGTATATCCTTGCTACTCAGGCTAAAAATAAACCAGTAGGTATTGTTGGAACAGTCATGAGTAATATGGCACTTGAGTTAGCATTACAAAAAGCGGATGTCGGTTTTGTGCGCGCAAAAGTCGGTGACCGCTATGTATTACAGGCATTAGAAGAAAATGGTTGGGTTACAGGTGGTGAACCTTCAGGTCATATCTTAACGTTGGATAAGAGCACAACTGGTGATGCGATTATTGCCGCTCTACAAGTGCTCACGGTGATGGTTGAGCAAGAGAAAGCATTACATGAATTAGTTGCAGACTTTGAATTATTTCCACAGGTGTTAATCAATGTTCGTTTACAGCATATGATTGATCCATATGCTGTTCCTGCTCTTGTTGCTGAATTTGAAAAAGCTGAACAACAATTGACTGGGCGTGGACGTATTTTGATTCGTAAATCAGGTACTGAACCTGTGATTCGAGTTATGGTAGAAGGAGATCAACAGCAGGAAGTGGATGCCATCGCAAATCATTTAGCCGATGCAGTCAGAGCTCATGCTCAAGCTGCTTAAAGGAGAGTAATAATGAATGATGTCATTAAAGACCTGAGTGAACTTCGTTTAAGTTATGAACAAGGTGAGTTACACGAATCCCAGATCAGTGTAAATCCCCATGAGCAATTCTTGAGTTGGTTCAATCATGCACTCACTGCTCAATTACATGAACCGTATGCGATGTCTTTGGCGACAGCAAATGCTCAAGGTCGGCCACACGTGCGAACCGTTTTGTTACGTGGTGCAACAGAAGCTGGTTATGATTTTTACACCAATTATGATAGTCAGAAAGGATTAGACCTTGCGGAAAATCCTTATGCTGAACTTTTATTTTACTGGCCGAGTTTAGAACGTCAGGTACGTATCGGTGGTCAGGTTTCCAAGATTTCAGAACAGGAATCGACGGATTATTACCATAAGCGTCCACGTGATAGTCAGATTGCAGCACATATTAGTACACCACAAAGTGGTGTTATTGAAAGCCGTGAGTTACTGCAACAGCGTTTTCAAAACTTACAAAACCAAGTACATGAAACTGAGTTGGATAAACCCGAATTTTGGGGTGGTTATCGTTTAGATGCAGATTATTATGAATTCTGGCAAGGACGACCAAACCGTTTACATGACCGTTTAAGTTATGAAAAACAAAATGGACTTTGGATTATTCAACGCTTGATGCCATAAATGACAATGATTCAAATTCAACAAAGACCATTTTTGACACGCCCTGAACAATTTCAGGGCGTGCCTACGTTTATTGCTGAAATATTGGCACGACGTGGCGTTCAGTCTAAACAGGAACTTGAGCTTAAACTCAAGCATCTGCTTGCACCCAGTCTCAAGGGACTGGACACGGCGGTTGAACTGATCGATCAGGCGATTGACCAGCAGCAGAAGATTGTCATTATTGGCGATTATGATGCCGATGGTGCGACCAGTACCGCCCTGATGGTGTTAGTGTTGCAAGAGATGGGTGCGGTGGTTGAATATTTAGTGCCTGATCGCTTTAAGTACGGTTATGGCTTAACCCCTAAAATTGCTGAGTTGGCAAAGCAAAGCTATCAGCCAGATCTTTTGATTACTGTAGATAATGGTATATCGAGTCATGCAGGGGTGGAGACTGCTCAAACTTTGGGTATGCAGGTCATTATTACCGACCACCACCTGACGACCAAACCAACTCCATCCGCAGAGGCGGTGGTGAATCCTAACCAGTTGGGCTGTGACTTTCCAAGCAAAGCATTGGCTGGGGTTGGGGTGGCATTTTATGTGCTGGCAAAGTTAGCCAGTTACCGCGCTCAGCAGGGAAAAAGTACCAGTAAAGTCACTCAGTATTTAGATTTGGTTGCGTTGGGAACTTATGCTGATGTTGCATCGCTTGATTATAATAACCGTATTTTAGTGGATGCTGGCTTAAAACGAATTCAGCAACATCAATGTCGTGCAGGAATTTTAGCATTATTGGATATTGCAAAACGAGACGCTGCAAGTTTACGCGCTCAAGATTTAGGTTTCGTGCTCGGCCCTCGAATTAATGCGGCTGGTCGTATGGAGAGCATGCGAATAGGTATTGAGTGTTTATTGGCTCCAGATCTAGAAACAGCTTATCCAATTGCACAGCAGCTCAATCAACTGAATGTAGAACGTCGTCAAGTTGAAGCTGAGATGAAACAGCAAGCGATCAGTGCATTACAGCATGTGCAGCTACAGGCAGATTCTTTACCTGCTGCACTGGTGATGTTTGATGAACAGTGGCATCAAGGGGTAATAGGGATTGTAGCTGGGCGTCTAAAGGAACAGTTTCACCGACCAAGTTTAGTATTTGCTCCTGATGAAGATGGGATACATATTAAAGGCTCTGCGCGTTCGATTGAAGGTGTTCATATTCGCGATACTATTGAGCAAGTCGCAGAACAATACCCACATTTAGTTAGCCATTTTGGTGGTCATGCCGCAGCAGCAGGTTTGACCTTAAAAAAAGATAATTTTGATGAATTTAAAACAGTTTTTATTCAATCAATTGCTGAAATGGATGAAAATTTATTCCAAGCGACTCTATGGACAGATGGTGAGTTAACTGATGCTAGTTTACATCTTGAAACGCTAGACTGGATTGATCGGCTAGGTCCTTGGGGACAAAAATTTCCAATTCCTCAATTTGAGGGAAGATTTAAAGTGATGGATTATCGCTGGTTGAAAGACCAGCATTTAAAGCTAAAGCTGGCACTCGGACAGCAAGTTGTAGATGCGATTGTCTTTAATGCGGCAGATCGTTTTGAGTTCAATCCGATGCTTGGCTATGTTGACCTAGTGTATACGCTGGAGCGTAACGTTTTTAATGGCAATACGAGTCTGCAATTGCAAATATCACATCTCGCACAATAAAAAATCCGCTCAGTAGAGCGGATTTTTTATCTAGCATAATTGCTTAGAAGCGGTATGCACCACGGATACCATAGGTATTATAGTCATCACCAAAACCAACACGACCTTCTAAGCTCACTTGTTGATTCAGGAATTTCTTCGCAGAGATACCCCATTCATCACGATTTGTTAGGTCGTTATTGTAATAATCTGCACCAACACTCAGTGTTTTATCTAGATAGTAGTCACCTTTAACACGGTATTCATCTAAATCACCAAATGCGCCATAAGCTTCTAAGTTGACATCTTTCCCACCAACTTGAGTGACATATTTAGCACGTACAGTTGGATCAGCGCCGTCTTTACCATTTTTCTCGTCGTAACCTTTCACACCTAATGCAAGTAATAAGCCTGGAGCAGGTAAGTAACCAACTTCTGCGCCGTAGGTTGTTACTTTTTGATCGATGGCAGTATTGTCTACTTCACGCTCACTACGACCGACATTACCACTTAAATAGAAATCACTATTTGGTACGAAATATTCAACACCTGCGCCATAGTTTGTATCTTTTACGCCACTATTGTCGGCATAGTTAACATTGGCTTTCACGTTGCTAGCACGGTTTAAGAACGCTGCTTCTGCAAGTGGTGCATTACGTGTTTGGACTGGATTGAAATAATAAGTCCCATCCACACCAAAATTGTTTGTGCTATCAAAATCGTCCCAATCTGTATAGGTATATGAACCACCCACTTCAGCTTGATACGCATGAGCAGTGCCTGTTACTGCAATCGCAGATAAAAGTGCTGATGCTATTGCTAATTTTTTCATGGTTATGCCCCTGTTGAGATAATGAACCAAATGAATATTAATTACACTTTTTGTTACAACTTTTAGTCTAGAGAAAATTATTTAATCGTCAATCTTAAGAAAGTAACTGCACGGTACAAACGTAGATAAAATGTAAATTTTAATTAGTATGTAATTGATTTTAAATAAAAAATATTAGTGTTTTGATTTATTAAAACTTAGGATGGATTGTGTTTATTCGTATTTTTAGTGTAATCAGAGTCAGTTTTAAACATGAAATTATATAAGCAAAATACATTTCCATGTATCGGATGAACTGCTGAATTTAGTTAAAAATACATGGCTGTGTCGCACAAACCAGTTATGTTAAAATATGAGATTGAGTGAAAAATATTGTGAGAAAATACGCGTGGAAATTAATCCGTACTTAGTCCAATTGAAAGATTTATCTGATCGTAGCCAAACACTACGGGGGTATCTTTGACTACGATCTAAAGGCTGAGCGTTTAGAAGAAGTTTTAAGAGAACTAGAAGACCCAACGATTTGGAATGATCAGAGTCGTGCGCAAGCGATTGCGAAAGAAAAGGGCAGTTTAGAAAATACTTTAGGTGTATTTGATCGTCTTGCAGAGCAGCTAGATGATGCTAAAGCGATGCTTGATTTGGCTGTAGAAGCTGATGATGAAACTTTACTAGAAGATGTTCAGGCTGAACTTGATAGTGCTGAACAGGCTTTAGGTAACTTAGAATTCCGCCGCATGTTTAGTAATCCAATGGATCCAAATCCCTGTTTCCTTGAAATCCAATCAGGTTCTGGTGGTACGGAAGCACAAGACTGGGCATCGATGTTACTGCGGATGTATCTGCGTTGGATCGAACGTCATGGCTTTAAAGCTGAATTGATGGAAGTGTCTGACGGCGATGTAGCGGGAATTAAATCCGCAACCATCCGTGTCGATGGCGAGTTTGCTTATGGCTGGTTACGTACCGAAAGTGGCGTACACCGTTTAGTGCGTAAGTCACCATTTGACAGTAATAACAACCGTCATACCTCATTCTCGGCAGTATTTATCTCACCTGAGATTGATGACAATATCGAAATTGATATTAATCCATCGGATGTCCGTACCGATACTTACCGTGCTTCGGGTGCGGGTGGTCAGCACATTAACAAAACCGATTCGGCAGTTCGTCTCACTCACGCACCAACAGGTATCGTGGTGGCATGTCAGAACCAACGTTCACAGCATGCGAACCGTGACCATGCATGGAAACAGTTACGTGCCAAACTCTATGAGTTAGAGATGAGCAAACGTAATGAAGCAGCTCAAGCATTGGAAGACTCGAAGTCAGATATTGGTTGGGGCAGTCAGATTCGTTCTTATGTCCTAGATGATTCACGTATTAAAGATTTGCGTACAGGGATTGAAAATTCAAACACCAAAGCCGTGCTTGATGGTGATTTGGATAAGTTCATTGAAGCAAGTTTAAAGCAAGGTCTATAAATCTCTTGCCCTCTCCCTAGCCTTATCCTGTCAGGAGAGGGAATACTCGAATTTAAAGTGTGAGAAAAAGTCTCCTATTCTTGAGCGGATGGAGACTTTATTCAATGAAAACAAATATATCAAAGTGGCTTCGTTCAGCATTGTTTAGTTAATCGAAAAAATAGGATATTAATATCGAAAAAAACAGATATTAATATTTAAAAAATACGATATACTGGGTTTAGGTGCTGAACAAAGTTTTGCCGCTTGATCAACATGGTGAGTCTATGGATATTGACATTATTAGCAAAGCCTTAGCCAATCCATTACGCCGACAGATTTTGCAGTGGCTGAAACAGCCTGAGCAATTTTTACCGGTGCAGGAATGTGGTGGCAGTTTTGAACGAGGCGTATGTGCGGGTCATATTGAACGTCTAGGCAAAGTTGCACAATCAACCATGTCAAATCATTTGTCTGTGTTACAGCAGGCAGGTTTGATTCAGGTTGAGAAATATGGGCAGTGGTCCTATTTCACCAGAAATGAAGCTTTGATTCAGCAATATATCGAACATTTAAAACAAACACTTTAACTGAATAAGTGTAAATTGAGGCGATCATGGCTGGACTAAATTCTGCGTTACAAGTGGGTGATTTTACGATTAAAAACCGTTTGGTTTTATCACCTTTGACGAGAGCTCGTAGTGGTGTTGAGCGTATTCCAAACGATTTAATGGTGGAATACTATCAACAACGTGCCAATGCGGGCTTAATTATCACTGAAGCGACGGTGATTAGTCCGAAAGCTGCTGGCTACGCCAATACGCCAGGCTTATGGTCACAAGAACAAGCTCAAGCGTGGAACAAAATTGTTGAAGCAGTGCATGCGCAAGGTTCAAAGATTGTGGTTCAGCTATGGCATGTCGGTCGTATTTCGCACCCTGATTTATTGGACGGTGATACGCCTGTAGCACCTAGTGCCATTCGACCCGCAGGTGAGGTCAGCTTACTGCGTCCGAAACGTGCTTATGTGACCCCTCGTGCTTTATCGCATGAAGAAATCCAAGAAATCGTCGCACAATATAAACATGCGGCTGAGTTAGCGAAAGCAGCAGGTTTTGATGGTGTTGAGTTGCATGCAGCCAATGGTTACCTGATCGATCAGTTCCTGCAAAGTAGCACCAATATTCGTGATGATGAGTATGGTGGTTCAATTGAAAACCGCGCGCGCTTGTTGTTGCAAATTGTGGATGCCTTTATTGAGGTATGGGGTGCAGGTCGGGTGGGTGTGCATTTGGCACCGCGTGGTGATTCACATGACATGGGTGATGATAATCCACTCGCGACTTTTGGTTATGTGGTTGAACAACTGGATCAGCGCAATGTGGCCTTTATCTTTACCCGTGAATATGAAGCAGAAGACAGCTTATTGCCAAAACTCCGCCCTAAATTCAAAGGGGTGTGGATTGCTAACGAGAAATTAACACCAGCTTCAGCAAAACAAATTTTAAAAACTGAGCAAGCAGATGCCGTGGCATTTGGATTAGCTTATATTGCCAATCCAGATCTATTAGAACGTTTGGAACATGATTTGCCTTTAAATCAGGTTCAATTTGATACTTTATATGGTGCAGGTGCAGAAGGTTATACCGATTATCCTACCTTTGAATAGTTGGAAGCCTAAGCAACCTGTGCTGGATAAAAATAATCTGAACTGAACTCAGATGAAAGATCAAGCGGATCATTAGCCGCTTGATTTTTTACTTTTAAGACTTAATTTGCTGTACTGCCTGTTCACTTCGATTCTTATAAAAATCCAGAATCACATTGGAAAAATCATGCACCATCAATTGTGCAATCTGATTGGCATAAAAATTGACTTCGGTGCTAATTCGATAATCAATTTTTAGTGTGAGCTTAGTTTGCTGATCATTGATTGGTGTCAATTCAAACGAGGTATATCGAAGATCAAAATATTTCCCTCCAATGCTGACATGATCATCTAGCGCGCCTTGAGGAATGGAGGTTGGGGAGAAACGATAGGTCCAACTGAGATATTGATTAGGTTTGGATTGTTGAATAATTTCCTCAAAATGAATATTTTTTTGCCAAGTTGAATATCGGATCAATCCTTCATTCATCGGTTTAGTCAACCCCGAAACAGGATAAGGCACACCAATGCTGTATAACACACTCGGTTTAAATTCATGTGGTTGAATATTGTCGGCATGATTGAGTTGTTGCCAAATGACCTTGGCAGGAGCATTGATCAGAACACTGCGATCAACATGATCATAATGCAGTTGGGTTTTCTCAGGGATAGGCAGCAGAATAAATGGTAATAATACGAGGCTATAAATGCCCTTATTCGGTTTCCATATTTTGTAACACAGCCCTTTCATGAATAAAGCGCCAATCAGTATACCGCCCAATAAAATCGGGGTCATAATTACAACGCAAATAGCACCTTCATGTAGTACAACAATCGAGAACAATAAGAGCAAAACGAGGAAAATAATAATCACTTTAAAACTTTGTATAAATGAAACAGCCTTTCGGTAATTCTGGATATATACAATCAGTGCGCCAATAATAAAGGGAACCACAAGTAAAAAACTGGCTTTCATTAATGCGCCTAAGTGACTGGCTAGAAGCGCCCATAAGCAGCACAGTAACGCTAGAATTAAAAAAGGGAGAATAATTTGAAATGGATGACGAGGTAGATATTCTTGTGTTGTTTCATCAGAAGGTTGCTTTATTTGTTTGAACCAATCAGGCTGCATTGTTTTTCTCAAAATGGATTATTCTTTGTTCTAAGATATCATTTTTCTTTATAAAGAAATATTTAATCAAAGTGCAACATACAATAATCAATTGTCAATGCATATGAAACTTCCGCATAATGAGCTGAAATCAAATTCTAAATTATGGTCTAGGATGGCGCAGCAAAACGCAGTACAGCAAACACCATTTTGGTATAACTTTTTACTGATATGTCTCAAGCCTTTATACCGTTGGAAAATTAAACAACGGGCTGAAAGTGATGCACTATTTCAGCAAGAGTGTCTAGAGCGTTTTGGACCATTTCAGCCCCCTAAAAATTTAAATACGATTTGGTTTCATGTGGTATCGGTTGGAGAAACGAATGCTGCTCAACCTCTGATTGAGCACTATCTAAAACTTGGACATTCAGTTTTAGTGACCAATACCACCAAGACAGGACAAGCCAGAGCCAAGAGTTTATTTTCCGAAAAATATCCGACACTTTTTCAGGCGGTCTATTTGCCTGTTGATCAAAAACCATTACTGAAACAATTTTTTGAGTTGTATCAACCGAAACTTCTTGCTCTAGTTGAAACTGAAATTTGGCCAAACTTAATTGCCCAAGCGAAACAGCAACAAATCCCATGTATCTTATTGAATGCTCGTCTTTCAGCAAAATCAGCCAAAGGTTATGGTAAAGTTCGTCGTTTAACACAGCCGATGTTGCAGCAACTCACATGGTTGTTAGCTCAGGACATCGCGACACAACAGCGTTATATGGATTTGGGGCTAGATCAAGCCAAGAGTCAGGTGGTGGGTAATATCAAGTTTGATATTGCAGCACCACAACACTATATCCAGCAGGCGGAACAGTTGAGACAGCAATGGCAATTGGCCGATCGTCAAGTGATTACCTTAGCTAGCACACATTCACCTGAAGAAGAAAATTTATTAAGACAATTACAACCACATTTAAATTCAAATCCAAATTTGCTCTGTATTGTGGTACCACGTCATCCTGAGCGTTTTGATGAGGTGTATAAAATTTGTCAAAGTTTAAATTTAAATACGCAACGCCGTAGTCTTAAACAGCCAATTCAAACTGATACACAGGTTTTTCTAGCCGATAGTATGGGTGAAATGTGGTTATGGTATGCACTCAGCCAAGCTTGTTTTGTTGGTGGTTCATTGAATGAGCCAGGTGGCGGACATAATATTTTAGAACCGATGGTTTTAGATGTACCGACTGTGATTGGCCCACGCTATTTTAATTTCCAAAGTATCGTGGATGAGTTTGTAGCGGAACACGGAATTTTGATTGGAACAGATGCTGTACAAGTGGTACAGCAACTTTTGAGTTGTTTAGATGACCGAATACAGACTCAGCAATTGATTGAACAGGCCGAATTGGTTCTGCAACGAAATAAAGGCTCACTCCAAAAGCATATTCAATTGATTGATCATTATTTAGAATTTAAAGCTTTGTCATGAATATTGTTTTACTTGAACCTAATCAAATCACGACAACAGATAATATCTGGCAGATTGAAAATCAACGTCAACTCCAACATTTACAACAGCATATTCAGTTGAATTGTGGTGATACTTTAAAAGTCGGCGTGCGTAATGGTCAACGCTATCTTACGGAAGTAATATCTGTTTCTGAGCAACAGATTCGCATAAGACCAATTCAGGTTGAAGCAATCCCAGCAAAGTTACCTGTTCATTTAATTCTTGCTTTGCCACGCCCTAAAGTGTTACGCCGTATCATCATGGATGCGGTGACTTTAGGCGTGGAACGGATCAGTTTGATTCATAGTTATCGGGTGGATAAAAGCTATTGGCAAAGCCCATTTTTACAGCAACTCGATGATTATGTGACTTTAGGTTTAGAGCAAGCAGGCGACACGATTGCACCTGAAATTCAATTGTATAAACGCTTTAAACCTTTTGTTGAAGATGTTTTGCCTACATTTATTTCGGATCAGAAACCTGCTTATGTCGCACACCCTTATGCAGAACAGCAGATGCCTTATGCGATTCAACATTCATGTCACTTAATTGTTGGCCCAGAAGGTGGATTTATTCCGTATGAGGTTGATCTGCTCATAAAAAACGGCTGCCAAGCGATGAGCTTAGGCAACCGAATTTTACGAACTGAAACAGCAGTATCACATATTTTAGGGCGATTATTTATCTAAGTTCTCTGTATGATCAGATTGATCACCACGATACACTTTGACTTCTTGTACTGGGTAAGGAATCGAAATTCCTTTTTCATCGAAGGCTGTTACAACCAGTTCTTGAATTTCACTAATTGATGCAGATGTGGTGGTTTCTGTGGTATTTACCCACCAACGGACGGTTAAATTAATCGAAAAATCTGCAAGTGCGGTGACATTGACCGAGAAACCGGGTTGGCTCAGTACATTGAGATTACGGTCTAAAATATCCATAATGATTTTTTTTGCTTTCTGCATATCATCTTCATAGCCAATACCCACTATAAACTCACAACGGCGGCGCTGGTAGGCATTGTTCACTGTCACGGCACTGGTGTAGACCGTTGCGTTGGGAATCACGATACGGCGACCATCAGGTGAGCGTAAAAAGGTTGCGCGAATTTGGATATCTTCAACATTGCCTTCAAAACCATTCACAACAATATCATCGCCGATGCGGAAAGGTTCACTGAGTAAAATTAAGATACCTGATAGCAAGTTTTGGAAAATATCTTTGAAAGCGAAACCGATTGCAACAGAACCGATTCCCAATGCTCCGATTAACTGGCTTGGGGTGAAACCTGGAATAGCGATGACCAATCCAATTAAAAAACCAAAGAATAGAATAAAAGTGCTTCCGACACGGTTGAGCACTAATACCAAGTTTTGTCGGGTATAGCTACGGTTTTCCAAAGTTTTGTGAATAAAGAATTTAAATAACTTAGTCAGTAGCCAAAAGATGACAAACACCGCAATGGCGATGCAAATATAGGGAACCCGTTGCCAGAAACTGTCGATGATCTTGTCAATCGTGGTATAGGCATCATGATATTTTTCAGTATGTGCCAATACCGTTTGCGTGGTTTTTGCACCTGCTTGATGAATCAATTCACCAGTATCTTTAGCGACCTCAGTTAATGTCGTTTGCTCATTTGCCACGGGAAAATCTCTATTTCGCAACGTAAGGAATTTATTAGGGGAGCTATCATAATGAATTTATACTGATCATGCATGATAAATTCCGTAACGGTTTTATTGATTGAGTAGCTCAAATTTGGCTGTTCGATAAAGTATTAAAAATACTCAGTTGTATTTTGTAAGATCTGGGTTGGTGTACCCCAAAAGTCAGGGCTAGCAAAATAATAGCTAAAGATAAACATGCCACATATCATCGTTAAACTGAATATAATCATGATCCATGCAAATAGTTTTTCCCATGTGGTGGATGGGCGGACATCGCCATAATCATTGCGATGAGGTGTGCCTGCTGCAAATAAGACATAAAGTGTAAAAAAGAATTGAAGGATTGGCACCAGTAATAATAGACATAGCCACCCTGTTTTATTCAGATCATGTAAGCGTCGGATTAAAAAAATGATCTGAAAATAAAAACCAGCAAACCATAGTGCAATCAGCGCAATTCCTCCGATTCCTGAAAATGCAGATAAGATTGGTTCATGAATCTGTACATTATTTACACTTAGACTCGCCGAAATTGTGGCAATAAGAATGAAAAGAACCGTCCAACTGACACTCAACAAACCATACCAACCTAGATAGCTTAAGCGATTAAAACGTCCTTTAGCAGATAAAGGATGATCGTATTGAGGCTGAATTGGGGCAGATCGTGTTTGATCGAACATGATGAATTCCTATTTTTTGATTATTAAATCTTTTAAGGTCTTAGCAATGATCAAAATAATCACTTATTTTAAAAGTAAAAAGCATAGACAAGCAGTTCAAATTTAAATTATTTTGAGTAAATTTTTGAAAAAAATTTGGTTGCTAAAGCATAACATTCTTACGACCAAAGCCGCATTGTTTGCTCTTGTAAATGATGACCATACTGTGAGAGAAAACAAAATATACCCGAAAAATAGATGTGTATATCTAAGGTATGAAATAAAAAACAAAGGAAGTGAGCTATGAAAGAAATCTACCCAGTGCCTGATAAATTCAAAGAAATGGCAAGAATCTCGGAAGCAGACTATTTCAAACGTTATCAGGATTCAATTGAGCAACCCGAAGTATTTTGGGCACAAGAAGCAAAAAATATTGATTGGATCAAACCATTCACACAGGTTAAAAATACAAGTTTTAACGCAGATAATTTCAAAATTGAGTGGTTCGCCGATGGTGAACTGAATGTTTCAGCCAACTGTTTAGATCGTCATCTTAAAGATAATCCTTTAAAGCCTGCGATTATCTGGGAAGGTGATCATCCTTCACGTCATAAAATCATTTCATTTTCTGAACTCCACGATGAAGTCTGTCGTTTTGCCAATGTGCTAAAAAAACAAGGCATTCGCAAGGGTGATCGTGTGGTGCTATATATGCCAATGGTGCCTGAGGCAGCGATTGCCATGTTGGCCTGTGCACGAATTGGTGCTGTGCATTGTGTGGTGTTTGGTGGGTTCTCACCAGACTCATTGGCTAGCCGTATCGAAGATAGTCAAGCAAAATTAGTGATTACTGCGGATGCGGGCATGCGCGGCGGTAAGCTTATTCCACTGAAAGAAAATGTAGATGCAGCCTTAGAAATTGATGGCACCAGTAGTGTCGAAAATGTGATTGTGGTGCATCGTACAGGGAATCCGATTCAGTTCAATGCTGAGCGTGACGTTTGGTATCACCTTGCGATTATGGAAGTAAATGAACACTGTCCACCAGAACCGATGAAAGCAGAAGATCCGCTCTTCATTCTGTACACCTCGGGTTCAACAGGAAAACCGAAAGGCGTGTTACATACCACAGGTGGTTATCTGGTTTATGTCAACACTACTTTTAGAGAAGTCTTTGATCTAAAAGAAGATGATGTGTATTGGTGTACTGCAGATGTAGGCTGGATTACGGGACATAGTTATTTACTTTATGGTCCGTTGAGTAATGCCACTACTACGGTCATGTTCGAGGGAATTCCACAATATCCAACTTGGGCACGTATTGGTCATGTGATTGATAAACATAACATCACGATTTTATATACTGCACCAACTGCAATTCGCGCCATGATGCGTGAAGGCGATGCCTACGTGCGTGAAAGTGATCGGAGTAGTTTACGTTTGCTGGGTTCAGTCGGTGAACCAATTAACCCTGAAGCATGGAACTGGTACCATGAAGTGGTGGGTGAAGGCCGTTGCCCAATTGTCGATACTTGGTGGCAAACAGAAACAGGTGGCATTTTAATTTCACCATTGCCGGGTGCAACCGCACTCAAACCGGGTTCAGCAACACGTCCATTCTTTGGAGTACAACCTGCGTTAGTCGATGGCGAAGGAAATGAATTGGACGGAGCAACAGAAGGTAATTTGGTCATTAAAGACTCATGGCCGGGCCAAATGAGAACGATTTGGGGCGATCCAGAGCGCTTTATTGAAGCTTATTTCTCAACTTTTAAAGGCTATTATTTTACTGGTGATGGTGCACGCCGTGATGCCGATGGCTATTATTGGATCACTGGGCGTGTTGATGATGTACTGAACATTTCAGGTCATCGTTTAGGGACAGCCGAGATTGAAAGTGCATTGGTTGCACATGAAGCAGTGGCTGAAGCGGCAGTTGTTGGTATGCCACATGACATTAAAGGTCAAGGGATTTGTACTTTTGTCACCTTGCAAGCCGATGTGGCGGAATCTGAGGAGCTACGCAAGGAGTTGGTGAGCTGGGTGCGTAAAGTGCTTGGGCCAGTGGCTACCCCTGATGCACTGCATTGGGCGCCTGCTTTGCCGAAAACTCGTTCAGGTAAAATCATGCGCCGTATCCTAAGAAAGATTGCGGCAAATGAATTGGATAGCTTAGGCGATACCTCAACATTGGCTGAGCCGGCTGTGGTTGAACATCTGATTGCCACGGTTTATCCAAACCGATAAACCTATTCAAATTTAAAAAGAGCGTTCGATGGAACGCTCTTTTTTTCTGCATGATTTAATTCTTTGCTAAAAAATCAGCCGTGTTTTGTACTGTGGCAAAGAAACCGAGTGCAGATAAAAATGCCGTTTGTACATCGGCTGCTTTGACGATCTTAGCATCATGTTCAAGATCACGGGTTGCAGTGGCATCTGCGATCACAATGGGTTGGTATCCAAGTTCTTTAGCTGCACGTGTCCCTGAGTCAATACAGACATGGGTCATCATACCTGTGATCACTAACTGTTCAACTTGATGTTGTTCAAGGATGGTTTGAAGATTGGTTTCCAAAAAGCTATTGGGAAAATGCTTTTTGACAATCACTGATTGATCTGTGACTTTAAGTTGAGGATGTAATTCAACACCCACGGTATTTTCCTGAAAGAAACTGGCAGAGGCAGGGTTAATATGCTGAATATAAATAATCGGTAAATTGTTTTGAATAAAATGGTCTTCCAATAGATTGGTTTGCGCTAGAGCAAGGTCTGGATTGACCAATTCCATTTTGCCATTTTTAAAATAATCGTTTTGGACATCAATAATCAGTAAGGCTTGTTTCATCATTTTTTTCTTCCAACGTTAAGATAAAACAAGAGTAGGGGAAGTGTGAAAAATCCGCTATATTCAGATGAAAGCATTGTTGCTGGTTTTCTTTCGTAATGAAAAATGAATATTGAACTTGATCCGATTGATCTGAAAATTATTGAATTGCTAAAACAAGATTCGCGTTTAAGCCATAAAGAAATTGGACAGCGGGTGCATCGGACTGGGCAGGCCGTTGGCGCTCGTATTGCACAGTTAATGGATGCAGGCTTTATCAAAAATTACACCATCGCGATAAAATATGAACATAAACAATTCATCCAACTGTTTATGAATGATCAGCAAGCTTTTATTGAGGTTGAGCGTTTGGTCAAACAATATGAGCAAGTGGATGAGTGTTTTAAAATTCTCGGCAACGCCTGCTATATGATTGTTAGCCATTTTAATCCATCACAATTAAATGAATTTATTGAGCAACTGTCGCAGTGGTGCCGATATTCGGTTGAAACGGTCATGCGGGAAATTGAGACCCGTTAAAATAAAAAAAGCCCCAAGCCGAGCCTTGGGGGAAGATTTGCCATTTCTTTTGTTTTTCTTCTTATTCAGCACTGAAAACTAAGCTGATTTTGCTGCGAGACGCTGTTCCTGTTGTTGCTCAAGTTGACGGACTAACGGTAGAACTTTTGCTCCAAAATATTCTACTTCTTCAATAAAATGTAGAAAGCCTGAAAGCACCAGATCAACCCCCACATTTTTTAGGGCCACAATACGTTCCGCAATTTGCTGCGGCGTACCGATCAGATTTGTTTTAAAACCATCATTGTATTGAACCAAATCATCAAAGGTCGATTTTGCCCAATTGCCCTCACGCTCAGGGGCTGCTGCACCTGCTTCACGGGTGGCATCACCGAAGGCATTCACCGCTTCGACATTGGCTTGAGCTATGATTTCATTCAGTACTGCTTTGGCTTCTTCCTCAGTATCACGGGCAATGATAAAGGCATTAACGCCTATTTTGACGTCTCGGTTGGTCAGCTTGGCCTTGCTGCGAACATCATCAACTTGCTTCTTGATTTCTTCAACGCTATTGCCGTTGGTAAAATACCAGTCTGATACACGCGCGGCCATATTACGTGCTGCACGGGAACTGCCACCTTGAAACACTTCGATATAAGGTTTTTGCAAAGGTTTCGGTTTAAGCGTGTAATTTTGGAATCGGTAATATTTGCCATCAAAGCTGTAATTGTCAGCTGTCCAGATACCTTTGAGGGTACGAATAAATTCCTCCGAACGAACATAACGTTCATCATGCTCAGGCCAAGGTTCGCCAATCGCATCAAATTCGCCACGGAACCAGCCGCTGACCACATTAATCGCAATACGCCCTTGGGTGAGGTAGTGAATGGTCGCCAGTTGTTTAGCGGCGAGTACAGGTTTCCAAGGGCCTGGTAGGATCGCTGCAATGACTTTGAGTTTTTCGGTTTTTGCCAATAAAGCATGGCTGAAACTCACGGATTCATGTTGGTTTTCTGCGCCATAACCAGCGGTAAAACGGATTTGTGTAAGGGCATATTCAAAGCCGCTTCGTTCCGCTGTTTGTGCGAGGCGCACATTGTAGTCATAGCTCCAGTCAGTACGTTGTTCAATATTGCTTACAACGAGACCACCACTCACATTAGGAACCCAATAGGCAAATTTAATTGCTAATGTTGTTATTGTCATCGTTGTATCCTTCATAAAAGATATGGTTTATGCGACGTGGGTTAACTTCTTGGCTGACTTCGGGTGTAAGCGAGATTCAGCTGCATCCAGATTCGGTACTGCCGCAGATGGTAAGACTTCTGCTTGTTCGATTTGTTTATTGATGCCGAGATTCTGATTGGCTTGCTCAGTTTTGGCTTTGATGGCAGCAGCACGTTGGCCTTTGGCAGGTGCCCATTCCAAAATTGGTAAAGCACGTGCCACAGCCAAGGTAACGCGATCAGACAATTGTTCGCTTTTTACCGTGTATTCAGGCGTGAAATCACGATCAGTGGCATAGGCCCCAATCGGTAAGGTTTGTGCTTGGAAAAAACTGAATAAAGGGCGTAATTGATGTTCTAACACCAGTGCATGACGGTCACTGCCACCTGAAGCGGCGAGTAACACAGGTACATCAACCAAAGCTGTTTGCTCAACAAAGTCGAAGAAATGTTTAAATAAGCCTGTAAATGAAGCACGATAAACAGGTGTTCCAACAATTAAAGCATCTGCGGCTTCAACCGCAGCCAAATCATCTTGTACGCGTTGTGGCAGCTGATTACGATAAATCGCACCACCCAATAACGGCCCAATTTCACTCAGCTTGACGAAATGTACTTTAATATTAATCGCCTCTGAAAGTTCATCAAGAATCGCCTGAACTAAACTTTCTGTTTTTGATGGGCTGTTTAAACCACCAGATACGGCAACAATATTAAGGGGAGTAGCGAGAGTATTGTGATTGGACATAATAGTGGCCTAAAAGATCATTTCGAATTGCTATTTATTTATCTACACCGCATGCCAAGTTGTAAAATAAGGAAATGCTGCAAGCTTATCTGTTTTGTATATATACCTATAAAGGATTCAGTAGAAAAAATTAAATGAATTTAATACTCTGTTTCTATTGGTTATTTCTGTATAGTAGGTATTGATTGGTCTATGTTGTGTGAGTTATATCAATGTTTGTATTGTTTTGCATTTATGATGAAATAAACAAGTTTTGATGTCTAACCAACAGTTCATTTAAAAAATAGGCTAAGATAGATTAAATTTGAATAAACACCGTACAGTGACGTACTCGCAGACAGCTCAGCGCTTATGAATATTTTAATTGTAGACGACCACCCTTTATTTAGACATGCTTTAATTCAAGCGGTTCGATATAGTCTTCCTCAAGCACAGATTCAGGAAACTGCGGATGTCGATGAATTCTACGAGCGCTTAGAGCATGGTGCAGAACCTGATCTCGTATTACTTGATCTGAATTTACCCGGCGCATCTGGTTTTTCTGCCTTGGTATACGTACGAGCACAATACCCAGCGATTCCAATCATTGTTGTATCAGCACATGAAGAAGTCTCGATTATCCAACGTGCAATTGCACATGGTGCAATGGGGTATATCCCGAAATCATCACACCCAAGTCATATTGGCGAAGCAATTAAACATGTATTAGAGGGTGAAATTTGGCTACCGCCGAATTTAGCCATGCATCATGGTTTCGATCCAAGAGCTGCGGATGAAACCGCGTTGGCAGAACGTTTGCAATCGCTTACACCACAACAGTTTCGTGTATTGATGATGGTTGCAGAAGGTCTGCTCAATAAACAAATTGCTTATGAGTTAGACGTATCAGAAGCCACGATCAAAGCGCATGTGACAGCAATTTTCCGCAAATTAGGCGTACAAAACCGTACGCAAGCTGTTTTAGCAATTAGTGCATTAAATATCGAAGATAAAAAGATGTAATTAACAAGTTGAATAACTCATTCGTTTATTCAAATGTTTAAAGACAATAAAAAAACCCAGTTCATGAACTGGGTTTTTTTATGCATAGATGCTGAATTAGAACATCTATGACTGCATTAGAAGCGTACTTTAGCGTTTAAGCCAATAGTTTGCATATCTTCATCAGTACCTACAGCATTCGCATTTAAATAGCTTGCACCTACAGCAACTGCTGGAGTAATAAAGTAGTTTACATTAACGCCCCAAGCTGAATCAGGTGTATCTGCAAAACTTGATTTAGCGTATGAAACACCTGTGCTAAATTTAGAGTTTAGGTACAAATCAGTTTTTAACTCGTATGCAGTGTCTTCACCGTAAACGATACCTGTTTCGAAACCGATTGACATAGGCGTGCCATCGATAGCACCAACGTATTTAGTACGAGCAGTGATTGCATCTTGCTTGTCAGCGATAGTCGCTGTTTCACCAACTGCTTTACCAAAACCTTTATTTAAGATTTTGAAAGTATCCAAAGATGTTTGTTCTACAACATTTGTATAACCTACAGCAATAAGGAAGTTAGGAGCGATTACCGAACCAAATTCAACAGCCCAACGCTGACCACGGTCATCATTCTCGCCATATTTGCCGTCATTATCAGTCGCACTATAGCTTAAGCTTGCATATGCAGGAGCGTAAGGTGTTGGTACATAGGCTTCGGCTTTAACACCTAAATTTTGAGATTTAGTATCATCAAGATTAGCAAAGTTATATCCAAGAGCTATAGTCAACCCGCTTAATTACCCATACACTCGTTAAAGAAACGACTAAAAAGCTTATCTATTGAGTTAACCAACCATTTTTTCCTTTTTGCTTTCACCCATGCCCACATTTTTTCAATAGGATTAAGGTCAGGACTATAAGGTGGTAACCAAAGTATTTGATGCCCATGTTGGGCTAATAGATCTTGTATATCTTGTCGTTTATGGAAGGCTGCATTGTCCATGACAATTACACTATTCGAGGTAATTCTGGTAATAAAAACTTATCTACCCAAAAATGAAATACATCCGAATTTACTTTGCTATCAAATAAACCAACTGCAAATAATTTACCCTCATGGATTGCTCCTATTGCGTTGGTTTGATTTTTTAATTGCCAATTATATTTTCCATAACAAGGAGTTCCCTGTTTTGAATAACCATGAGGTCTATGTTCATGAGATTTAAATCCACTTTCATCAAGATAGATAATCGGGTGTTGATACCTTAATCGGTTTAAATCTTTTAAATACTGTTCTCTGAGTTCTGTTTTTGCTTTCGGGTGCCGTAAGGTCTTTTTTTAACTGTAATATTTAGACGCTTGAGCGCATCACCAATTGTAGAAGTACCACAACCAAAACGAGCAGCGCGTTCATATTGATAATCATCAGGATATTGCTCAACATCTACACGTAAGGCATCATCATCAACTTTAGATGGTTTTCTTGGTCGAGTTCTTTTTATTTCGATTCGTTTTTTCCATTCGACAATTGTATTTTTATTAATTTCGAAGTGCTGAGCAACCGCTCGGATAGATTGACCTTCTTCAAGCTTGGCTAATAGTTTCTTTCTAAAATGTATTGGATAACTCATATCGGTATTGTATTGGTTTTTTGCGTGCGGACTATATAGGTTGTTTTCATCTACTATTTAAGAGAGTAACCTTGTTTCGAAACGATATTTATTAATTGTTTAATTCGGGTGAGTTTATCGTTTTTTTCGTTTTAATATGTCGTAAAACTGTAATAAATCACCAATAAAAATGTGATTTTAATCTCATTAAAATTGTGTTATGTGATTAATTTAATTTGTAAATGAAGCATGACAATTAAAAAATTTGGGAAGTTCAATTTTAAGAGCTAATTTAATTTGGAAAAACGATTGTAAATTTAAACTTGATCTATTTAATCGACTTTACTTTTTGAGATATAATTCACATAATTGTTGCGGAGAGGTATTTAATTTGCATTTTATTCTCTCGTAACATTTTCTCAATATATTGTGTTTTACTAGCTCGACTTTCCCCAAGGTTGAGCTTTTTTTTGCCCGTTCTTTATCCATTTTTTAAGATATGACCTTTGAGTTGGCGTAAATTCAAGCTAGAGAAACGAAATCAACCTAAATTTACGCCAGTACTTGAGAACCGATTAAATTTATTTCAACATTGGCTTCAAGAAACGCCCTGTGTGAGAAATCTCAACTTCAGCGACTTGCTCAGGTGTACCTTCGGCAATGATTTGACCACCACCAGAACCACCTTCAGGACCAAGGTCAATTACCCAGTCTGCGGTTTTGATCACATCCAAATTATGCTCAATCACCACAATGGTATTACCCTTATTGCGTAGCTCATACAAAATGTCGAGTAACTTAGCAATATCATGGAAATGTAGACCTGTTGTCGGCTCATCCAAGATATATAAGGTTTTACCTGTATCACGTTTTGCTAACTCACGCGCTAATTTAACCCGTTGCGCTTCACCACCTGAAAGCGTGGTTGCTGCTTGACCTAAACGAATATAGCCTAGACCTACTTGCATTAAGGTATCTAAACGGCGGTGAATCACAGGAATGGCACTAAAGAATTCAGCAGCATCTTCTACGGTCATTTCTAACACGTCTGAAATGTTCTTGCCTTTATAACCAACCTCTAAAGTTTCACGGTTATAACGCTTGCCATGGCAGGCATCACAAGGCACATACATATCAGGTAGGAAGTGCATTGCGACCTTGATCATGCCGTCGCCTTCACAGGCTTCACAACGTCCGCCTTTTACGTTAAACGAGAAACGACCTGCGCTGTAACCACGTGCTTTGGCTTCAGGCGTTTGTGCAAATAACTCACGAATTGGGGTAAATAAGCCTGTATATGTGGCAGGATTCGAACGTGGGGTACGACCAATCGGACTTTGGTCAATATCAACCACTTTATCTAAGTGCTGTAAACCATCAATCGAATCAAACTTTTCTGCGGTCAGTGTGGTTGCACCATTGAGCTGGGTCGCAGCTAAAGGTAATAAGGTACGGTTAATCAGCGTTGATTTTCCTGAACCTGATACGCCTGTGACACAGGTCATAATGCCGAGAGGAATGGTCAGATCGACATTTTGCAGGTTATGTCCACTCGCACCAGACAGCTTGATCACTTCATTTGGACGAGGTGATTGGGTACGCTGTTTCGGTACTTCAATCTTCAATTTGCCTGAGAGATATTGACCTGTAAGGGAGTCAGCATGGCTTGCCAACTCATCATAAGTGCCTTCGGCAATAATTGCACCACCATGAATACCTGCACCAGGACCAATATCAATAATATGATCCGCAGCACGAATCGCGTCTTCATCATGCTCAACCACAAGCACCGTATTACCCAAATCACGTAAGCGAATTAAGGTTTGTAATAGGCGATCATTGTCACGTTGATGCAGACCAATAGATGGCTCATCCAGTACATACATCACACCCATTAGGCCTGCACCAATTTGCGATGCGAGGCGAATACGTTGTGCTTCACCACCTGATAATGTTTCGGCTGAACGTGCAAGACTGAGATAATTTAAACCGACACTGACGAGGAAATGTAAACGTTCACGAATCTCTTTAAAGATTTTATCGGCGATTTCACCTTTGGCACCTTCAAGATTGAGGTCTTGATAGTAGTTTTCAGCGTCACCAATCGACATCTTGGTGATTTGTGCGATGGTCTTATCTTTAACACGAACATGGCGTGAAATTTCATTGAGACGTGAACCATCACAGGCATCACAAGCTGCATTGGATAAATATTGTGCGAGATCATCACGCACATAATTCGATTCAGTTTCACGATAACGGCGTTCTAAATGTGGCAGAATTCCTTCAAAGGCTTGCACACGACTGTGTTTACGACCACGTTCATCGATATAACTGAGGTCGATTTTCTCTTTGCCTGTGCCTTGTAAAAATTTCTTTTGGGTGTCTTTATCTAAACTATTCCAAGGCTGATCGAGATCAATACTGAAATGATCCGCTACTTTTTGCAGCATGGTGTAGTAATACGGACGTTGTCTGTCCCAACCACGAATCGCCCCTTGGCTGATCGAAACTTCTGGATTTGGAATCAGTTTTTCTGCGCTGAAATGGCTGCGTGTTCCTAGACCGTCACAGACAGAGCAAGCACCAAATGGATTATTAAATGAGAATAATCGTGGTTCAAGTTCAGCTACG
Source organism: Acinetobacter sp. WCHA45 (assembly GCF_002165255.2). Classification (NCBI taxonomy): domain Bacteria; kingdom Pseudomonadati; phylum Pseudomonadota; class Gammaproteobacteria; order Moraxellales; family Moraxellaceae; genus Acinetobacter; species Acinetobacter sp. WCHA45. Next base: position 165,553 of record NZ_CP028561.1, read on the forward strand.
GCACGGTCACATTCAGGACATGAATGTTTTGCAGAGAACACACGTTCAGGATGTTCGCCATTTATCCACGACAACACCGCAATATCACTACCTAGACGTAATGCAGTTTCAAACGATTCTGCAATACGATTGCCGAGATCGTCACGGACTTTAAAGCGATCAACCACGACTTCGATGGTATGTTTTTTCTTTTTGTCTAATTCAGGTGGGGTATCAATATCAATGATTTCACCATCGACACGCGCACGGACAAACCCTTGACCTTGTAATTGTTCAAATAATTGGGTGTATTCACCCTTACGCTCGCGCACTACTGGTGCAAGTAGCATCAGGGCAGTGCCTTCTTCTAATCCTTTTACCGCATCAACCATTTCTGAAATGGTTTGTGCCACCATTGGGAGATCATGTTCAGGACAGTAAGGCGTTCCAACACGTGCGTAAAGCAAACGCAAATAGTCATAAATTTCGGTAATTGTCCCGACAGTTGAACGAGGGTTATGGCTAGTTGACTTCTGCTCAATTGCAATCGCAGGTGATAAACCTTCGATTGAGTCAACTTCAGGTTTTTCCATTTGCGAAAGGAATTGGCGTGCATAAGCTGAAAGTGATTCGACATAGCGACGCTGACCTTCAGCATATAAAGTGTCAAATGCAAGGGATGATTTTCCTGAACCTGAAAGCCCTGTGATCACCACAAATTTGTCACGTGGAATATCGAGTGACACATTCTTTAAATTATGGGTACGTGCGCCTCGAATACGGATATGACTTTGGCTCATGAAAACATCTCAGTAATATGCAAATAGAAGATCAAAATACATTGAACAGCAATCTCATAGATCATTCATTATTTAAGTTGAATGTATTGAAAGAAAGCTCAATACTAATCAATTTAAAATAATTTCTGAGCAGCATTTTGCTGTTGAATGGGTCTTATATGATAGCGCCTTAAAATTGTTCAAGAGGTATAAAAATATTTAAAACGACAAATTGTGACGGTTAAATCACATTTATAACGAGTATCACATCCTGACCGAGTTGTATTTTTATCATTCCTTTTTTGATTTTACTACCGTAAAGCTGTTGCAGAATAAAAATACATAAATTTACTACATGACTGGTCTAATATTAATTTATGGTGTGGCTATGAAACGATCAATCAAGAGTGAAGCAACTCGACAACATATCTTGGATACTAGTTTTGAATTGTTATTGCGTAAAAGTTTTGTGGGAGTTGGTTTACAAGAAATTTTAAAAGCCTGTGACGTGCCAAAAGGTTCGTTCTACCACTATTTTGCGTCTAAAGAGGCATTTGGTTGTGCCCTATTAGAACAGTACATGGCTGACTATAAAGTACAAGTCGAACAGCTTTGGCAGCATACTGAACAAAGTGCGTATGCACGTTTAAAGGCTTTTGGTAATAGCTTGGAAAAAGCCCAACTCACTAAATTTAGCGCAGAACCAAGGTCTTTATAACGGGTTTCTTGCAGCAGGTTTGTTTTGGGCACTCATTGCACCTGAAACCTATGCGGTGGCTTTGGCAAATTTCTTTTTAGTGTGTGTTGATTGCAGGTATTTATGGTGCTTTGACGGCAAGCAAAAAAAAATTATTTATATCCAATCTGTACCCGCATTGCTTGCCTTAATTGCGGTTAACTTTTTTTAAGCAATTAAAGGTATTCACTCGATCTGATTTATGTTTTAATGCAGCCAGTTTGAGATGAGCCTCATACAGTATATCGGACAATACGATATACGACTAAGCCCCTATGAGGGGCTTTTTTATGTCTGTGAAAAATGTAAATGAAGGTCTGCTAGACGATTAAGCTTGATCTAAACCTAACCATTGGCGTTGCTGATACGCACTGTCCCAAAACAACCATTCCAGTTTTGCACCCATAGTGTATGCAGCATGCATTTTCGCCAAAGTGTCTTGATCACAACGTGCTGCCACTTTATCTACAGTTGCAATCACATTGCGCACTGCCGTATTAAATTCTTCACCTGCATAGGTATCAATCCATGCTTGATACGGATTATTAGGAACTGATTGGTTTACGATGTCTTTACCAACCTCAGCATAAATCCAAAAACAGGGAAGCAATGCTGCCAAAATCACAGGATAACTTTCTGACCAAGCTGTTGCGGTTAGGAAAGAGGTGTAATGGTGGCAGGCAAGTGTTAATGGTGTCCCTTCAAACTCAGCTTTGCTGATGTCAAATTCCTGCATAAAATCACTATGCAGGCTACGTTCTACAATAATCGCAATTTTTGCTGCTTCCGAAAATTGAATCACATCATCTGCTTCATAGGCTTTTGCCGCAGCTACAGCAAGCGCACGACCATAAGCTAGTAAATAGTGAGCATCTTGAATCACATAATGACAAAATGCTTTACGATCTAAAGTACCCTTAGCTAGTTCTTGATTGAATGGTAGAGCTAATATTTTTTGATATAAATCGTGATTACGTTGCCATACATCTTGAGAAAACGTCATGAAATGAACCTATTAAAGTACATATAAAAGAAATCTTTCAGCACTATAACAGAGTCTGGTTTGGATGGTTTCTTTTGCCAAACAAGTCCAACAATCTTTTCTCTTTTTGGGTCGAAACTCGCCTACAATAGCTACATTTTTATAACTCAACGATTTCGCATAAGGCTGTTCATGAAGCATTTTCGTTTTTCTATATTCTTTACGGTAGTGTGTTTAGCACTATCTGCCTATTGGGGCTACACGCATGGCCCTGAAGCAGGCGTAGCTACGATGCTTAAAGCATTGACCATTACTGCGATCTTGGCCGTAATGGAAGTTTCGCTATCCTTTGATAATGCTGTGGTAAATGCTTCGGTATTACGTAATTGGGATCATTTTTGGAAAATGATTTTTTTAACGGTGGGTATTCTAATCGCCGTGTTTGGTATGCGTTTGATTTTCCCTGTCGTTATTGTTGCTGTGACGGCAGATATGGGCATGATTGAAGTCGCTAAAATGGCATTGAATGATCCAAAAACCTATTCAGAACGTTTAATGGCACATCATGCTGAAATTTCAGCGTTTGGTGGTACTTTCCTGTTAATGGTGTTTTTAAACTTCTTCTTTGATGATGGTAAAGAAACGCATTGGTTTAAGTGGTTAGAAGCAAAATTAGCAAATTTAGCCAGTGTACCTGCCATGTCTGTTTTTCTCGCATTGATTGCCATGATTATTATGGCAGCCAATGTTGAAGAGTCTGTACGTTTGGCTGTGACCATGGCAGGGATTTGGGGTATTGTCGTATATATTGGCGTACAGGTGCTTAGTCATCTCCTTGGTGGTGAGCCAGAGATTGATGAAAATGGTAATGCGGTTACGCATGATGCAAATGGCGCTGCTTCAGGTGTCGTGAAAGCTGGTTTTGGTGGTTTTTTATATCTTGAAGTCCTAGATGCATCGTTCAGTTTTGATGGTGTGATCGGTGCATTCGCGATTACCAGTGATGTTGTCATTATTATGTTAGGTCTTGCGATTGGTGCAATGTTTGTCCGTTCAATGACCATCTATCTTGTTGAAAAGGGCACGTTAGATGCTTATATTTTCTTGGAACATGGTGCGCATTATGCGATTGGCGCTTTGGCATTTATCATGATCGCAAGTGGTACAGGCTTACATGTACCTGAAGTTGTAACGGGCTTGATCGGGGTTGCCTTTATCGTTTGGGCCGTGATCGCATCGATTCAATATAGCAAGCGAGAACAGCAAGCTTCTTAAGCTTATTTTCAGCTAAGTGGTATATTTTAAATAAAGGAGCACGATTTGCTCCTTTATTTTTTCTCCTAAAGATTGTGTTTTTCATAATCTACTTACAACCTTGTTAAGCGAATCGCTTATAATTCGCTAAGCCAGTTATAGTGTCTTATCAATAATGAATGCTTTAGAACGCCGTTCAACTTTTGCCTTAAGCAGCATTTTTGCCTTACGCATGTTGGGTTTGTTCATGATTATTCCTGTCTTTTCAGTGGCAGGACAATCTTATCAATATGCCACGCCTGCCCTCATTGGTTTAGCTGTAGGGGTCTATGGTTTAACACAAGCAATTTTGCAGATTCCGTTTAGTTTGTTGGCTGATCGTTTTAGTCGTAAACCATTGGTTGTACTGGGTTTGCTCTTATTTGCGATTGGTGGTGCGATAGCAGGTTTATCTGACACAATTTATGGTGTGATTATTGGTCGTGCGATTGCAGGTGCAGGTGCAGTTTCAGCCGTAGTCATGGCTTTACTGGCCGATGTGACCCGTGAAGAACAGCGGACTAAAGCCATGGCAGCGATGGGGATGAGTATTGGCTTGTCTTTCGTAGTGGCATTTAGTTTAGGGCCTTGGCTCACTAGCTTAGTCGGTATTTCTGGACTATTTTTCGTGACAACGATTATGGGATTGGCTGCGATTTTGATGTTATTGCTCGTGCCTAAAGTCACACGACATCATCGCAATTTCCAACAAGGTTATTTATCGCAGTTGAAACAAGTCATTCAAATGGGCGATCTGAATCGCTTACATGTCTCTGTTTTTTCTCTGCACTTATTGCTCACGGCAATGTTTATTTATATTCCTTCTCAGTTGATTGAATATGCACAAATTCCACTGGCAAAACATGGTTTGATTTATTTACCATTATTGGTGCTGAGTCTGTTCTTTGCTTTCCCAAGTATTATTATTGCTGAAAAATATCGCAAAATGCGTGGTATTTTCTTGTCAGCAATTGCTGGAATTATTGTGGGTTTACTGATTCTTATTTTTGGTTATGAATCGAAATATGTATTGCTCGCAGGGCTTGGTATTTTCTTTATCGCCTTCAATGTCATGGAAGCGTTATTGCCATCTTGGTTATCGAAAGTTGCACCTATTCAATCTAAAGCAACTGCGATGGGAATAAATGCCAGTAGCCAATTCTTAGGTGCTTTTTTTGGGGGTACTTTGGGCGGACAGCTTCTGATGTTACAGAATACTGCACTTGGCTGGAGTGTCCTCTCTGGGATTGCTATACTTTGGTTGTTGGTCAGTTTTGGGCTGGCTCAACCTCGATATTTGTCTTCAATTGTGTTGCCTCTACCTCAAATGACACAAACGGACGAATGGACTTCAAAATTGTTGGCAATTCGTGGTATTGAAGAAGTCGTGGTGATGCCTGAACAACAAGTTGCTTATATTAAAGTCGATAAACAGTGTATAGATGATGCTGGACGACAAGATTTAACGCACTTGATTGGCAAAGAGGTAGCCATTTAAACATAACTCTTATAAAGTAAAACATAGAAATATATAGGATGAAGACAGCTAATGCGTGGTGTGAATAAAGTTATTTTAGTAGGTACTTTGGGTAAAGATCCTGAAACCAAAACTTTTCCAAATGGTGGATCCCTGACTCAATTTTCGATTGCAACAAGTGAGTCTTGGACAGATAAGAATACAGGCGAGCGTAAAGAACAAACAGAATGGCATCGTATTGTGTTACACAACCGTTTAGGCGAAATTGCACAGCAATATTTGCGTAAAGGTTCAAAAGTTTATATCGAAGGTTCATTACGTACTCGTCAATGGACAGATCAAAACGGTCAAGAGCGTTACAGTACTGAAATTCGTGGCGATCAAATGCAAATGTTAGATACGCGTCAACAAAGCGAACAAGGCGGCGGTGACTTTAATCAACCACGTTTTAATAACAACAATAACCAAGGTGGTGGTTACCAAAATACGGGTTATAACAACAACCAAAATGGTTATGGTCAGGGCGGAGGTTTTGCTGGCGGTAATCAAGGTAATTATGCTGGTAGTCCACAAGCAGGAAATGGTTTTAATACACCAAAATCAGCACCTCAGCCTGCGACTGCCCCTGCTGATTTAGATGATGATTTACCATTTTAGCACACCCTAGAGAGTAGGTTTTGTTAAATTGTTTTAGATCTTCTGATTCAAAAAAGGCATGAACTTGGTTTTATGCCTTTTTTTATTTTTAAAAAAATATTGAATTTTACTTACTCGCTATTTTTTATACAGCAAATGTCAACAGACCCTAATTTAGTACTAAATTATCTATAAAATTTAAGATTGTCCTGTTTGTGGAATAATTTGTTGTTAAACCATATCTATAAGCGTTGATCATCAAGGCGTAAAATGAGTCTCAAGAAAAGAATTTCTACCTGAATAGGAGAAACTAAATGAAGAAAGTTCTTGGTATCTATCAAAATAAAAATATGCACTGGGTTGGTGATGGTTTCCCTGTGTACAATTTGTTTTCTTATGATCGTTTGGGACAAGCGATTAGCCCATTTTTACTTTTAGATTATGCAGCGCCGTACCGTTTTGAACCAACAACTGCTCAACAAGGAGTGGGTACCCATCCGCACCGCGGTTTTAAGACCGTAACGATTGCCTATCAAGGTGAAGTGACACATAAGGATTCAAGTGGTGGCGGTGGTACAATTAAAGCTGGTGATGTGCAATGGATGACAGCTGGAGGTGGTGTTCTACATCAAGAATTTCATTCCCCTGAATTTGCTCATCAAGGTGGTTTGTTTGAAATGGTACAACTATGGGTAAATTTGCCAGCTCATTCGAAAATGACGCCTGCAAAATATCAAGCTATTGAAGCAACAGATATCCAAAGCATTCACTTGGATGATGTAGGGAGTGAATTGCGTGTGATTGCTGGGCAATATCAAGAGACAATTGGCGCAGCTACAACATTCAGTCCAGTCAATGTTTGGGATGGTAAAATTGTGGCGGGTCAAGCACACACGTTTTATGTGACCGAAGGACATACCACATTGTTGGTGCTACTTTCTGGTGAGGTGATTTTAAATGATGCTCAACACATTGCAGCACCAAGCTTGGTTGTACTGAGCCGTGAAGAAATTGATTTTAAGATCAAGGCTGAGCAAGACAGTAAATTCTTGATTTTAACAGGTCAACCTTTGAATGAACCGATTGAAGGTTATGGGCCATTTGTTATGAATAGCAAAGCTGAGATTAAAGATGCGATCAATGATTTCAATCGTGGTAAATTTGGCAGCATGTAAAGCTTAATTTTCCTTATATACAGACACATATAACAAAGCCCATAACTCCTTTAAAGTTATGGGCTTTCGCTATAAGGCTCTCTATTGATTGTTTTAATATTAGGTCACTTATTATTATCCAGTTTGTTACGTGACTCGATTCTGATTATTATTTAATCACAATAGCGCTAAATTTCAGCTTTGCAAAGTCCCTAACAGGGTAAAAATGGAAAAATAAAGAATGTTATGTATATTTATTTAATGTATAAAAAAATATAGTTAATATTATCATTGATTTAAGCTTAAAATAAGAAGTGTGTTAAAATGTAACAATAAGTGAATGGACACATTAAGACAAAAGTTTAGCTTAAATGCAGAATATGGTATTTTTTAATACCGTATTTAGGTTAACTATCAGTCATAATCAAGAAAAATCATCAACTGATGGGACATAATTTTGGATATTGCAATTATCGGCAGTGGTATGGCAGGACTTGCCTCAGCCAGAATCCTACATGATGCAGGACATAACGTAACGATATTCGAAGCACTTGCTGGGCGCGGCATGGACAGTCACAGTATAGACTTTGATGGGGGCTTAATTGATGCACCATTACGTGTGATGAACCCAAAACTTTGGAAAAATACTTTAAGTTTAGCCAGCTATTTGGGAATAGAAACGTTCCCTGTGCGTACATTTATGGCTTGTAGTTGGTTATTTGAAGATAAAACAGATACTTGGCTAACAACTTCACGTAGCCGAATTGGAAATTTCCCAATTATTAATAACCGTAAAGGGATACAGCAATATGGCTGGCGTCTGGTAAAAGGGATGCTACAACTCAAAACAGCTGTACATCAATTTTTCAAATCAGATAATCAAGACATCACCCTAGCTGAGTTCATGAATCAATACCATATTGAGGAAGTGTTCTGGCATGGTACGGTAATGCCAGTGCTTTATACCATTTGCACATGCCATCCAAAAACGATTGGTGAGTGGCCAGCCAAGCCCCTATTAGAATTTATTCGCCAACTCACAGAAGGTGAAGCTTTATTGCGAATGAAAGGGGGAACACCTGCACTCGTGAATCGACTCATTGATGGAATTACTATCCATAGTGGCTCACCTGTTGAAAAAGTAGAAGAACAAGGCGATAAGATTTTGGTAGAAAATGGACAAGGTGCAAGCCAATTGTTCGATCGAGTTGTTATTGCAACACCAACACCAGCCATTGAAAATTTTCTCAAGCAACCACAATTTGCAGATGATATTGCATTACTGAAAAAGTTCCGTTTTGAACAAGGTGATTTGGTTATTCACACCGATCCAATCGTGATGCCACAACGCCGTAAAGATTGGGCAGTATTAAGTTATATGATGGATCGGAATTTTAGCCGCCAGCAATTCACTGTGTGGATTAATTCAATCGAACCAAGCCTAGTCGGCAAAAATGCCGTATTCCAAACTTGGTGCCCTGTAATTGATATTGACCCTAAGAAAATTATTTCTAAGGTACAGCTCACCCGTGCTGTTGTTGATTCAGAGACAGTTGCATTGAATAAACAAATTCAAAAACGTCATTTAGACCTCAATCGTAAAGTGTTTTATTGTGGTTCGTGGTCATGTGATGGATTACCAATTTTAGAATCTGCGGTGACCTCGGCGATGCATATTTCTGAAATTTTAGGTGCGCCATTGCCTTTCGTTGGGCTTAAACCGAAAGTTTCAGTTGCGCCAGAACTGGGTTATTAAATATGGCTTACTCCAAGCAAGGATGGATTGAGAAAGTTTTCGGACATAAATATGCAATAGATGCAAAACGTCTCGGAGATGATTCTCTACTTGCTTGGAGTAATTTAGGTTATTGGCAGAACCAATATGATGATTACCCACAGGCTTGCCAAAGCCTAGCGGATCAAATCGCTGCTTCTATTCAACTCAAACAATCTGATCATGTTTTAGATCTGGGCTGTGGACAGGGAGCAAGTCTTTTACATTGGCTTAGGTATTATCAGATTCAACAACTCAGTGCGGTTGAGCTACAGCCAGAATATGCCAAACGAATTCAAAAACAATTAGCCCAAGTTCAAATTCATTGTGGATCATTTTTGAATTTAAACGCACTGCAACTTTTAAATTTATTTGATGTAGTGCTGTGTATAGATGCAGCTTATCACAGTGATTTGAATTCATTTCTCAATTCGACATCTTTGGTTTTGAATTCAAAAGGTCGAATTGCATTTCATTATTTGATGTGGTCAGATGCTTGGCGAGAGTGTTCAAATTTAAAAAAACAACAATACCGTTATTTGCTCAAAAGCGCTGATGTAAATTGGCAAAATTTAATGGGTGAACAACAATTAACACAAAAGCTTATACAAAAAGGATTTACCCAGATTGAAATTCAGGATTTTTCCGAACCTGTTTTAAATGGTTTTGCTGTCTATATTGAAAATAAGAGAAAACAAAGGAAACATTTTGACTTGGCACAATTAAAAATTGATATGACAGCAAAGTTATGTAGAAAACTCTATCAAGATGGTTTAGTGCATTATATTCAGGTCAGCGCAGTTAAAAATTAGGCAATAAAAAAGGCTTAATCTTTAAAAGTAAGCCTTTTTTGAATTTGATGGTGCCGGCACACGGATTCGAACTGTGGACCTACTGATTACAAGTCAGTTGCTCTACCAACTGAGCTATGCCGGCAACGTGGCGATAATTCTACAGAATCTATTTAAAAAAACAAGCGAAAAAATGAGCAAACAGATAAATTTAATTTGATTGTTGATTTTTTATCAATTCCCCCCAAATTGACCGCAGTAAATTCCAATCAATCAATGGTTTTAAATAGCTTTCAACCTAGGATTTGAAGCTAATTCCATGGAAATTTGGGGGTCAAAATTTGGCTGATTCTGATTTATACCGACAAATATACCGACAAAGTTGTCGGTATACTACCGTTATTCGCCGTAGTGTATTGGGCATAAAAAAAGCCTAAACCCTTTAGGTCTAAGCTTTTCAGACATCGTCGGATGTCGTCTGAAATAATCTTGGCGAGAGAGGGAATAAACTTTTTAATTTAAATATATGATAATTAATGGAACTTTTAAATAGTATTTTTTATTTTACCCCCAGTTATACCCCCAACTACATGAAGGTAGGGACGCTGAATCGCCAAGGGAAAAATTTACATCGAGGCTCACCTCTGCTGTTCTTAATTATACATGAATTTCTATTTTCCCTTAAGTATCTTAAAGATGAGCCGCTAGACACCTGCAACAGTAAGATCAATTGTTTGGTGAATAACATCCAGTATAAATATTTTCTTCCCAGAACGTCTTTTAAAACTGGGACTATATTCCCAGTTTTTGTAGAAAAATAGAAATACATTCCGTATGCGGGTAAAATTAAAAGTATTTATTCATCATCCTCAGAGAACATGCTCTCAATCTGATCCCAGTCGGGTAGAGTGTGTTTCTTTTCAGTGACTTCAAATTGTAAGCCAACAGCATCCAATACATGTTCAAAAATATAAAAAGCTCCAGTAAAACGTCCATTCTCAATTTCGGAAATAGTGGTTTTATTGATTCGTATCAATTCAGATAACTTTAGTTGTGTGTATCCGAGAGATTTTCTTGCTGCACGTACTTTTTTGCCAATCTTAGCTCCACTTGCCATAGTCTGCTCTCGGGTTAATAAGTTAGCCATATGGCTAATTTAATTAATTGATCTACTATAAATAAGAAACATTTCTATTGTAGGTATGAATATGCACTGTAGTAAAAACTCAGATAGTTTACTTGAGCTACGTCTACGAATTGCTATAAGGGCTAAATTGGTTTTCATTACTGGTTACGAGGTGCAAAAGCTTTGGATGTAGAAATAACTTTTCCTTGCCAACAGCGATTTCTTCTAGCACTCCTAACTCAACTAATTTCTTTAGATAGGTGGATGCAGCTTGCCTTTTGGCAATGCCTTTGTCCACCAGATTAGAAATACGGCAATAGGGTTGTTCAAAAATTACATCAACTAATTCCCTTGAGTAAATCTTTTCAGCATGGTTTTTAATGTATTCGATGCTATGTTCATGCAATTGTTGGATCGCTTTGATTTTGGCAATTGTCCATTCACTACTATTTTTCACTGCCTGTAGCATGAATAAAATCCATTCTTGCCAATTTTCTTGTGTAGTTACACTCAATAGCAGTTCGTAGTATCTAGCTTTATTTTGACTGATAAAACGGCTCAGATAGAGGGTTGGCAAGGTGAGTAGTTGCTGATCCATCAAATACAGAATATTGAGAGTTCGTCCTGTACGCCCATTGCCATCAACAAAAGGATGAATGGCTTCAAACTGATAATGAGCAATTGCCATTTTGACTAATGGATCGATGTCTTCGTTGTAATGTAAAAATTGATCTAGGTTTGATAACAGGTTACGGATGGTTTCCTGCCCATAGGGTGGCGTGTAAATTACCGTCCCTGTGTAGCTATTTTTCAATGCTGTGCCTGTAGTTGCACGGATATCCAAATCCACACCTTTAATCGTTTGACATATTTCGATAGCGGTACGTGTATTTAGAGGACGTTCTGAAATGGACTGCATACCTTTATAGAGTGCCGTTCGACACCTTAAGGCTTCTTTTGTGGCGTGGTCAGCTTGATCATCATGACCGTGTGCGTGCTGGAATAGCTTGTCTGTAGTGGTGACAATATTCTCAATTTCAGAGCTGTCCTTTGCTTCCAATAGGGAAATGATATTAATCAGGATCGTTTGGTTCGGGATAAGTTCGCCTGCCTGCTTTAACTCAGCCAATGCTGCTCTGGCTTCAATACATAGCTTGAGTACTGTCTTGGTCTCTACATCCTGTTCAGGTGGTAATGGGGGGAGATCGTTATATGGTTCAGTTGCTTTCCATTGGGTCATCGTATTTATTCCAGTATTTATTGTTATGTCGATACGAATAGGAAAAATCGACATGAGCGTAAGTTATGTCGATAGCATAAACATGATAGGAGGTTATGTCGATAAAAATTAAAAAAATCGACATGACTGATGTTGATGGCATAATCGAATGATGATTTATCTAATGGAATAATAGATGTTTAAAACTGGATAATTTTGTTTATTTTATTGGAATTTTAATCTAGATTTTTTATATTTTAAAGTGTATAGCATAGAAAATACCTACGTTATATGTAGTATATTAGCTAAATATTTATCTGTTTACTAAAGGCTATCAGGTTTTATTTTACAGAGTTATTAATTGTATTGAATCAATAGGTGGATGACGTGTATACAGACCGACCGAAACATGCTGGTACCTATCCTAAGAGTTACGATTCAGATGTGTATTTGATCAGGGATGAAGATCTTTTTCGTCTCTTGAAAAAAAGATATGACCATAAATGGGCAAGCTACAAAGATCGCAGTAAAAAGATTTCTGAGGGCATTTTTTTTGAAACTATATGTCTATTGGAGAATCTAGAACGTCAGCTTGGCTTGGTTTATGACAGAGCCTATCCTACACGGGATGAATTTTTCGTTGCCCAAGAACATGGCGATGAACAAAGACTAAATCAGATTATAAGGTTTTATGAAGAATTGCGTGTTGAGCGTGACTTAATTGATTGTGCACGACCAACGCACTTTTTTAGTAAGAATGTAAAATCCTATATTGCGTACCTTACGAAGTATCCTGATTCTCCTTTTTGGAAAAAAGGGGGTGAGTGGAAAGTTGAAACATTTCCCCACGAAGCTATTTTTGATTTCTTCGAGAAGTATTTGGGTGGTGTACATGTAGGGCAGACAGAACCAATAACTTTGATTGAGGAGTCAGCAGTAGAAAAACAGTCTGAGTTAGATGAAATAAGTCAACAACAGAAACTTGCTGAATCGGAAAATATAAAAAAGATCGATCCAGTAGCAGTCGAGCTATTTGCTGATGAAATGAAGATAGATGTTTTTGAAAAGTTTGAAAAAGGTAAAAATCAATTTAATCAATTTCTGGCAAAACATAAGTCATTACGTGTAATGTGCCTTGAGATCAAATTGACACCACAAGAAACTACAATAAAAAAGATGTGGGTTACGTTAGGCAAGAAGAGGGATGGTTTACAAGGTTGTTTTCGTTTACTGGCGGATAGGTATGGTTTGCTTGCTGAGTATTCACGTATTGAGATTGGACAAAATGCAAGCCTTATTTTACAGTGGGTATTATTGTTTAAAGGCCATGGTTCGTTGGATTTAAGAATGGTTCGGGCAGCTATCCAACAAGAATTAGAATTACAGATGAATGCTAATGACCATTGGGGTACTGAGCCTTTTAAAGTTGATATACGTGATTTGGGGCGCCTGTTCCACTTGGTGGATAGTAAATACAAAGATGTCATTAAGGCACGTTCTAAGTCAGAAAGGCAGGCATTTGAATATTGGGTACTTGGCTACTTATATTGTGTTGATTATTTCCTTAAGCCTAATCTCTCATGCATAGCTGATAGTCCTTATGTGGATAGACATGATGAACATTCTGTTTCGCTAGGGATAATTGAAAGACCTCCTGTTAATAATCAGAGTATCAGTCATCGGCAACATCAGACCAAAACGGAAATTGAAAGAATTGATAATTTTATTGATTTGGACTTCAGTACTGAAAGTAAGAAGATTTGGAAAAATAATAATTTACCAAAAAAGGCCAAAGATGATTTAAAGCTGTTAGCATTACTTTATTTGCAATACAAAAACAAGTTGCCTATAGGGTGGAGAGAGCAGGAGAACTGTGTACAGTTATTAGTATCTATTGAGCATTTCATGCGGTTGATCCAGCACAACCCAATTCAGGCATTGATTGAAGAATATTTGCCACAAAGTCAGATTGAAAAATCGCCCTTGAAATGTTTATCACAGCAAGCAAAGCAGTATTTGGTGATAGGGCAACAGTTAAATCAACTTGGTCTTAGTTTAATAGAACAAATAAGGGACTTAGCCTATGTTGGGTGGCGGGTAAGAGTATTTCTGCGCCTGTTTGTGGAGAATCCATGGAGTTTTCAGAAAAGTTTGTCTGGGGTAGATAATCTTAAGTCATATCTGACCCGTTTTAAGGATGTAGAATATTATCGTGCTAAAACTTTAAAAGGGGAACCTATCTTATTTGACATTGAAAAACAGGAAGTAGTTAGTGTCAAACGCAATCAAGCTAAAGCAAAATATTATTTAAATAAAGCAATCAAGCACGATGTATTTGCTTTTCGGATGGAGTTTTCCTATCAACCAAATGAAGCTTTTACCCCAACGGAGAATGTTACAGCGTTTAATGCGTTGCTTACAGACTTTTTAAAAAATTTGAACCGTACCAGAAAAATCAGTGGTGAGAGTCTAGTTGCTTATGTGGGTACACGTGTATTTATAGATAATGTGCTAAATGCTGATATTACAATGATTTTTAGTGCTAAGAATTTATTGGATTATGATGATCAGAAAAATAAAGTTCATATGGTTGAAACCAGCACAAAGGTAAGTGAGTACTGGAAATTCTATATTTCTACAAAAGAGCAAAAAATTTCTAAGAATAAAAAAGCATCAGCAGCCACACGACCAAACTACATGAATGTTTTTAAAGATGGGAATCTTAAAGCTGAATCATGCCAATTGATAACATCTGGGAACCCTTCCGATATTTTACTTATTAGATATCATGACAGTAAAACATTAGGGTTGTTCAAAGCTGAAATTGCAGATTTTTATTCGGCTCATGGGCTGTTGTGCCGATGGAAATTTGATGTGCTAGAAAATCTTATCCCGAGTGAAGAAAGTGATCGTAGTAAAAATATGGATCAGTTTTTGAAAGGGCATGTAGTTTCAGATAAAAGAAAACAATCAAAACCTAAACAGGCAACTACTTTAGTTCAGTCAAAAATTGAGGAAGCTGAGAGTGTCGATCAGCAACATGTTGATAAGAAAGAGCAAGTAATTTCCTCTGATGACCTTAGATCTAAATTCATTCAACGGGTTCTTGATGCGGTAGAGAGTAGTAAATGTGATATCTAGTAATAAATATGAAGCGGAAAAATAGTATTGAGCCTGAAAATGCAATTTTGATATTAATTTTACATAACTTAATGATTATTTGAGCGAAATCAGCTCAGTCTAATCATTGAGGAGAATTCAGAATGAATATATTTGTTGGTGAAACCTTTACCATGCATCTGATCATCGATCTAAAGCACGTTGTGTTCTTTAAAGAGGTATCAGCCGCCACTATTACAGGCTTATAAACACTAAAATGAGGTGTTATGACCTACATTTTCGAAGCCTATATATTTAACCACTGGTCGGATTGATTAGTCTGTTCTGGAAGTGCATCAATGGATTGAGAACAAGTTGAATAGCCGATGAGTGTGTCTATATGGGAGCTTTAGCCTCCATCATTTTATTTATAATTTTCTTAGGTTGGAGATAACTTCCGCTTCCATATCGTTGAAAGGGATAGCTTAAAAACATGATTTCCAGCAACTACTCCGTTGTGTCTATGGAGATATATTTTGTTTGAAGAGATGAAATGCTGGCTAAATGCCTATTCTTATACTTGGTTCATGTGTGTTTGCTTAGTAGGTTATTAATATTATTAAATATTAATAATAATGTGATATTGCAACTATTACAAATAACAGTATTACAGAACATCATGGTACAAACTATATGGAAATCTGAAGAGATATAATTACTCAGTTTTATTTACAGTCTCGACAAGAGTGATCACCTGTAATTCAAAACATATTTCACCTCTCTTATGTAGCGTCATAACACATAGGAGATTAGGTCATGAATCGTTACCCAACATGTAATCACTCAAAGTTAATAATCGAAATAGAGGCATTTGTTAAACGAACCATATCTGACAGACGTGCATGGGATGGCTTTAAGCAAGAACTTGTGAGCCTCATACAGAAAATAAACTATGAATATGATGCTAGCCTATGGTATTCAGCCTATATTCAAGCTTTTCTAGAGTTGAAAAAGCAAAATACCATTTATGGCAAGGTTGACTATGCACAACTGAATAAGATGACATTTAATGAAATCAAAAATATCTTTCATCGCTTTGTACGACATCATGAAAGGGAAGTAGATGAATTTGAAGAATCAGAGGCACATAACCGTCAGCAACTAATCACCTATATTGATCAATTAATTCAGCACTATAGCAAGCTGTTATTTGTCAGGGTGGACTTGGCTTATTTGAAAGAAGAACACGCCAATATTGATATTCGTTTATTTAGGGATGATGTCCGTAAGCTTATTGGATATATTCAGGATGGGGACAAGTGTTTTAGTGATCTAGAGGGATATGCTTGGGCATTAGAACAAGGGGAAGAAAAAGGCTACCATTGCCATTTATTATTGATTTATAACGGTGCAGTGAGAAAACAAGATTACTACTATGCCAATGAGGTAATTGAGCGCTGGAAGCAGATAACGCAACAAGATGGCTATGGTTTTAATTGTAACAGTACGGAGCATAAAGAACAGTTTAGAAAGCTGGATAAACTAGGTGTTGGGATGATTTATCGAACTGATCATAAGTCTGTGGAAAATGCGAAGAGTGCATGTTCATATTTGGTCAACCCCGAAAAGACTGATCAGTACCTACGTGTGAAACCTTATAGAATGCGTACTTTTGGCACAGGCAGCTATCGTCGTAATTATCGTCGTTATCGGAATAATTCATAATCTATAAATAATCTTGGATATGTACCATCTAGATGAGAAACATCTTCTCTTTATTGGCTTACCACAATGGTAAGCCTTTCTTATTTCAGAGGTACATCTTATGCAAATCAATTGTCCATATTGCCATTCAGAGCATGTGATCCGTGTTGTACAAAATAGCGGTTCACAAGCTGGCAACCAAAGTCTGGCATCGTCAGCATCATTTGCCACGATGGGTGCTGCATTATCAAAAACCTTGCCTGTGTCCCCCTTGGTTGGAGGGATTGCTGGAGCCGTAGTCGGTGGTTTATTGGGTACAGTGTTTGGTTCTGCTTCAACCCAAACTGTGCAGACTTGCTTTCAATGCCAGCATTGTGGGCAATCCTTTTACTGAAGAAAGACAGGGAAGCAATTTATGCCTCCCTGTTTTTTGAGGGTCATAAATTCTTTATTTAACTGCAACAAGCATGAAGAGCCTATTACCCATTCCGTTTTTACCTTTGTCCAGAACCTTAAACTTGCCTGTTAATCGCCCCGTCTGTGTATTCCATTTTACATATGGCGAGCATCTCTGAATGCTATTCTCCGCATTTGGATTATCAATTTTGTCACAATCGATATAGATATCATAATAGAGCTTGCCTTTAGGCGGGATATAGAATGTTGGACTTACGCCTTTATATCCATAGCTGATGTCATCATATTCACTAGGGTCTTTAATGGTAAGGTCGAGTTGAACCAGTTTATTATTATTTTTTTGCATAAACTGTGCGAATTTAGGGTCTGATTTGGGGATACCTTTATAGCTTGGTAGTGGATTTGCATATAGGCCACATGAGGTTGCTAACAATGCACCGAGTAAAGTGGTTTTGAATACATTTATATTTTTCATATTTAATTCCTTTTTGGCTGTTGACCATGCCGTTTACTCATGGCAATACGTTCGTTATTTAGTACCGAGACTTCATTACGAATTCTTTGTCCTTGTCAACGAGCAGACGTACCTCTTTAACATCGACTCCATCACAATGTAGTCTTAACTTGAAATTCTGCCCAAATTGAAGAATATTGTTTTGGTCTCCAATGATGTGAACAGGACAATTACCTCGATTGACACTAATTTTGTTGAGTTCTACGGGATTATCTGACTCTGATGAAATAACGAGGGTGTATATAGTGGTAGATTGATTTCCAAAACTCATGTTTTGGCTTTCAATATGATAAGAAAATTGGTAATGGGGTTGTTCTTGCGCCGCTTGTTGCTCTTGATGATATTGAGCCAGTTCACCACACTCTTTTTGAATATCTGAACTTAGCCTGTTTCCATATTCAGGAAAAATCACATCATCTACCAAACAAGAATTGGCAGAACACACTAATTCGTAAACAATCGATTCCCGACCAAGATTGGCAATAACCTGACCCTGTTGATTTAAGCTATAGCTGAAATTCATTTTGGTATAGTCAGGAGCCTGTGACATCATGATAACGTCGCTATTGTATCCACAGATTTCCCCAGGAAACTGTTTGGTCATCTCTAGGATTGACTTAAATCTATCTGTGGAATAACGAGGAAGTGTGTCGTTGCCAGATTCTACTTTTTGAGTTTCAGCGTACATTTGTTTAATCGCATATAACTTCAATTGGTCAAGTCTGGAATGTTCGGCTGGTTTAGCTTCAGTTGTTTGAGGCTGTTTAATATCAGGTTCCTGTTTACTGCAAGCGGTCAGTAGCAGGAAAGATGCTGAGATCATCCATGCCTTATTTGGCTTATTCATAGACCTTTCCTCCATAAGGCATGACGATCACCTGAATAAGCAGCACTCAGGCAATCGACAAAAATGTTTTAATTGGAATTTCTAACAGCACGAACATTAAATTTTTTGGCAGTCTTGTAGTAAATGGAATCACTATTGACTGTACCTTCCTCAAAATTGACTGACCACGCATAACGGTTATCACTGGCCTTTGGAGATGATGACCAATAGTCATTGATGGCAGTTGTCGGAAAAATTGTTTCATTGATGGCAGGGCTTACACAGGCTTCTTCAACCAAAGTTTGTAATTCCTTTACATTGGGCAAGCGATAACCGTTACCCAAAGCTTTGGTTTTTTGTAATGCTTCTGACCATGTATAGCTCTGTGGTGTACCGTAACATTGATTATTTGCCCACATTTGCCCTACGCTACAACGTTGCCAGATCAGACCTGTTTTAATGTCTTTCACTTCGCTGCCATTGCTACCTTCAACAATTTGGTAACGTGTGTCAGGTACAACTTTTTTGATTTGGCTGTTACAGGTTTGTGCATAAGTAGTGTGAGCCAATAAGGTACTCATAACAGTAATCAACAAAGCGTTATAAGATGCTTTCATTTTAGAATCCTTTTTTATCTTTAAGTGGTGTTGTTATTGGCTGGCACGTACCGCACGGATATGTCCCATATAGTCCTTGAAAGCAGGACTGGCTGCACCATCCTTAAAGTCAGACATCCATGCCTGAGTACTTTGTTTCGCACTCGTGGTTGATGACCAATAACGATCTACAACAGTCGTATTGGTAAAGATAGGATTTAAAGAGGGTTGATTTGATGAGTAATCTGTCAGATTGATCAGTTCACTACGGGTTGGTAATCGCCAGTCACTATAACCACAATAGTTAGCTTTATTCAGGGCTTCGATATAAGCAGTTGTATTACAACTTGTTAGCGTAGAGCCACAGGTAGTCGAGCTAGCCTGCGAACCTGCATTGCCACCATTGGTTTGAGTATTCGCATTGAACCAAGAGTAACGCCAGTTGCTGTCACGTAATTTTGCATCTGCGGTTTTTTGTTCCCAGACTAAACCAGTGATCTGATCCTTGATACACTCATCATTGTTATGTTTTATCAGGCTATAGGTCATTTTTTTCCCAGCCTGAACTTCAGCATCCTGTCCTAAGCCGAGTAGTTCACCCAGATTAGATGCGTTACAAACAAGGTTATTTTTATCATTCGTACCACACAAGGTAATACCTGTTGTCGTCAGCACTGGCAAGATGGTGGATGAAGCGGAAACAGGGAGTGCTGCAAGTGTTTTACCATTACCAGCCTGATTGGCTTCAATGGTACATACGCCAACACTAAACATTTCAACTTTTTGCTGACCAAGATCACCAGTAATACGGCAATGATCAACCGTTTTACTGGTATATGTAAGTACTAAGCCTGCACTGGATTGAGCAGATAAAGACACTGTTTGGTCTACATTGATTGAGTTGGGTAAGGTTAGACCTGTGATGGTTTGAGCGACTTTGTCCTTACAAATATTTCCCTCAAGATACTGGGTATTTGTACAGGTTGGAGTAGGGATTGGTTCAGGTTTTACTTCTGTAGAGTTGTTATTGCCGCCATTACCACCGCCACAAGCAGTTAATACCATAGCCCCGCAAAGGATTGATAACTTATATTTTTCCATGTTAATAGAATTCTCTTAGGGAAAAGAAGTTCTACCAAAACATTATTATGGTGGCAGAACGAGAGAGGGTTGACAGACTGGATTGGATTGACACCAGCACACTCGAAAGTGTCCCACTCCCGTCCTACCGCAACGGGAGGAGACGAGATATACCCTCAAAATTATCCCTCAGAAAAGAATAACTCTGATGCAACCCAATAAGCGGTCTGTCAAAACCGACTGGCAATGTAGGCCAGCATGGGAATCATAATCGCTGAAAAAGAACACGTCAATTTATTGATTCAGAAAAATTAAATGATGAACAAAATGAATTTAAACAAATTTCAGATATATACCATCTAGGTGAATCAATGTATTCAAAAGCATTTAACAACTTCTCACTTTGGCCTGCTCCCCCAGCAGGCCTTTTTTTATGCACAAAATCTGAATTTGCATCATGCAATTTCAATCTTTTAAAAGGAAAACCATATGGCACATTTAGTTGAAACTATGGCATTTGTAGGACAAACCCCTTGGCATGGCCTAGGCAATGAACTCACACCAAACCAACCCATTGAGGTCTGGGCACAACAGGCAGGCATGGACTGGCGCATTGAGTCTTCGGATGTTAGCTACATGGCACAAAATGAAAAAGGGCAGAGCATCATCATGCCGTTTGAGGAACAACGGGTGCTGTACCGCTCTGATACCCATGCACCTTTATCCGTCGTTAGCCAACGCTTTCAGGAAGTACAGCCCATGGAAATCCTGCATTTCTACAAAGACCTGACTGAACAATCAGGTTTTGAACTGGAAACCGCAGGGGTACTGAAAGGTGGCAAGAAATTCTGGGCACTAGCTAAAACAGGACAAAGCTCAGCTTTAAAAGGCAAGGATATCAGTAATGGCTACATTTTATTGGCAACTGCCTGTGATGGAACCCTTGCCACCACAGCACAATTTACTTCGATTCGTGTGGTGTGTAACAACACTTTAGCGATTGCACTCAAAGCACACAACAGCACAGCGAACAATGCTGGTGTGGTCAAGGTTCCCCACAGTACCCGATTTGATGCAGAGAAAGTGAAACAGCAACTCGGCATCTCGGTTCGTGCATGGGATGAGCACATGTATGAAATGAAACAACTCAGCCAGCGTAAAGTGACACAGCAGGAAGCCGCAGCCTATTTTGATGCAGTGTTTAACAATACCAGCCTGAGTATTGCCGAGCAGGATGAAAGTATTGTCCAGTTCTACCGTAATGCAGCAATGCCAAATCAAGTACCAGTAATATCCACAACGAACAAAGCTGACAATAAAACTGAACCCAATGGGCGTGCCATGTCCAAGGTGATGACCATGTTTAATGGACATGGGCGAGGGGCTGAACTTAGCTCAGCCAAGGATACCGCCTACGGTTTGTTGTGCAGTATCACGGAATTTGTTGACCACGAGCGTCGAGCCATGAGTCAGGACTACCGTCTTGATTCGGCTTGGTTCGGTGCGGGTGCAGTTGTTAAACAGCGTGGACTGGAACAGGCCTTAAGAATGATTGCCTAAATTAGCCTAAGCAAACTTAACTCAAATTTATTTTCTAAAGCTGCATCTTCGGATGCAGCTTTTTTATGCCGCAAATTTCCATTTTACCCACTAGGACAGTCCAATGAATATCAATACCCAGATTCAATACACCCTAAACCATCCACCACTACAACCTTATTTACCGAACCTAAACCAACAGAGTCAGCAGATTGAAGTTGGGACACGAAGCAAACGTCTACCCCGAAAAGCAAAAATACCCACAGCCAAACGCTTTGCCAACACCAAGCAGATGAACTACCAGCAATGGCTTGAAGTCCGAAAACAGGGCATCGGTAGCAGTGATGCCGCCACCGCCTGTGGACTTAATCCTTATCTGTCGATGCTGGAACTGTGGATGATTAAAACAGGTCGGATGCAACAAAATATTGAGGACGAAAGTGCAGGCTATGCACCCTTGTACTGGGGTAAACAACTTGAACCCTTGGTGGCTGAATACTACAGCATGCACACCAACCACAAAGTCCGTCGAGTCAATGCAGTGCTGCAACATCCTGATGAAGACAAACACTTTATGTTGGCTAATTTGGATTATGCCGTGGTGGGCAATGAAGAAGTTCAAATCTTAGAATGTAAAACTGTAGGCGAGTACGGCTCAAAACTATGGCGGGATGGTGTACCACTGTATGTACTATGCCAAGTACAACATCAACTCGCAGTAACAGGCAAACAGGCAGCACATATCTGTGCCTTGATCTGTGGGCATGAAACTAAAATCTTCAAAGTCACACGCAATGAAACCGTGATTCAACACCTGATTAATGCCGAACGTCACTTCTGGCAATGTGTGGAATCGGATATTCCACCCAGTGTTGATGCTTCAGATTCAGCAGCCAAAGCCCTGCAACAACTCTACCCTGAACAAGTACCCTTACTGGTGGAAGACCTCACCCAAAATGAACAGGCCAACTACTTATTCAACCAGCTTATAGAGGAGAAGCACAAGGTTGAACAGCACCAGCAGTATTTCGATGAGCTGAAACATCAACTGCAAATGATGATGAAAGAGGCTGAGCGAGCGGTATTTACAGGTGGTTCAGTCACTTGGAAAAAGTCACAAGACTCTATCAGCCTAGACAGCAAATCCTTGCTTAAACAATACCCTGAATATTTACAGCAGTTTCCTCAAACCAAAGCAGGAACAAGGCGTTTTCAGATTTATCCCAATGGTGGATAAAGTGACCTAAAAATTCCTTCAAATTCAAAAATGACAAAAGCCGCCCCTGTTCTTCCCGAGGGAAGAACAATATGGACGGGCTTTTGCTGATCGATCACATCTATTTATTCAATATTTCCAACGTTTCACATAAAGCAGTGAATCAGTAAGAAAATACCAGAGGACATACCTATGATTAAAGGTTTAGCCATCACACCACCTGTTTTAGGTCGTATTAGCATCGGCAAGATTGTCGAAAAGAACGGAAAACGACTGCCTGAACGGGACGACCAATTTACCATCACCAGTCAGATTCAGAACAAGGACGGCTGGGTGAAACATCCATTGGATGAGCAGTTACGTGCCAAGGCACAAAACCAGAAACTGAGAACCATACCTGTACGGATGATCTTTAATGATCCTGAACTAAACCTGCGGGCAGAGTACAGCCTGTTTGACCGCCAGACTGGACGCTTGATCTGTTCAGGCAATGGGGAAACCTGTCAGCGACTTGGGCAAAATGGTATTGAACAGCATCTATGTCCATCCCCTGATTTATGTCCACTGGCGCAAGGTGGGCTATGCAAACCCTACGGTAGGCTGTATGTCAATTTGGATGAATCAGATGAATTTGGCACATTCATCTTTAGAACCACAGGCTTTAATAGTATCCGTACTTTGGCGGCACGGTTGCGTTACTACCATGCTGCATCAGGTGATTTGCTTTCATGCCTACCTTTACAACTGACTTTAAGAGGTAAAAGCACCACCCAAAGCTACCGTACCCCGATTTACTACGTGGACTTAACTTTACGTGATGGGATCAATTTACAGGAGGCAATTATCTCAGCCAAGCAGATGGATGAACAAAGCAAGGTGGCAGGATTTTATCAGGAGGCGTTGGATCATGTGGCACGGCAGGGTTATGGCAATGCAAGCTTTGAGGTGGGTGGAGAAGAGGGTTTGGATATTGTTGAGGAGTTTTACAGTGATGAATCGAAGCCAGAGCAGCAACAACAAACTCATGACTTAGGCCATGTTCAGGATATTCAGAAAGGTTTGCAACAGTCGGTACAGGCCTTGAACTAGTAAAAATAATTTCTTACGGAATTGGCCTATTGTTTGAGCGAAATGCGCTCGCATCATTGATCAGGAGAAAAACATCATGAATGCGTTCACAGGTCAAACTTTTCAGATGAACCAAATCATTAATATTAAGCATGTAGTTGAATTTACTGCCCTTAGTCGATCTAAAATTTATGAAATGATCAATAAGGAGTCAAAGTATTATGATCCTACATTTCCCCAGCCTATACGATTGACTGAAATGCGCATTGGTTGGTCAGCTTGGGAAATCCATCAGTGGATTGAGTCTAAGTTGGAAAGCCGAGAAGAATAATAGTGGGAGCTTTTGCTCCCTTATTTTTTTGGTAGAATTGAAAGAAATTACCAATGATATAAATGAAACAGAATTTAGATTATTACGATATCAATGCATTAGCGTTTTTTGAGTCTACTTTTCAAGTGGATATGGAAAGCCTATACCAACCATTTTTACGCTACCTACCAGATCATGCCTTTATACTCGATTTAGGCTGTGGTTCAGGTAGGGATGCGTTAGCTTTCAAGAATAAGGGCTATCAGGTTGCTGCAACAGATTATTCAAAGGAAATGGTTGATAAGGCAAGTGAGTTAGCTGGAATTGATGTACGTTTTGAAAGCTTCTATGAGTTATCTGAGCTAAATCAGTATGATGGTATTTGGGCATGTGCTTCACTATTACATTGTGAAAGAAAACGCTTGCATGAGGTACTGGAAAAAATACTAAAAGCATTAAAAGTTAATGGTATCTGCTATATGTCATTTAAATATGGTGAGGGAGACCGTTACAAGGATGGGAGACAATTTACAGATATGGATGAATCACAGGCGCAGAATTTACTAAAAAATTTTGATAATATCTTACTGTTACAACAATGGATTACCATTGATAAACGTCCCGATCATAATGAAGATTGGCTGAATATCGTATTTCAAAAACAAAATTGAATAAATAATGTCAGTATCTATACCTACACCACAACAGCAGCTCAAGTTCCTGAAACAAATCCAGCAAATTTTACATTCAGGAAGTTTTTCTTCGACTTATAAGTTTGCCTTGTTAATGAGCCTATGTCGTCTGGCAATTGAGCAGGGAAGTGATACTGATGAAAGCTTAACCTTAGATTATTTGGATGTTGCTGAAAAATTTATAGATTTATACTGGAAACAGACTCTTCCATTTTATTTTAATGAAAATGAACCGTTCCTGTTACAACAGAATAATGGTAAGCAAGCAGGAATTATCAGCTTAATTCACATTGCCCAACAAAGTTATAAATCTCTTGCCTTAGCCAGACGAGATCATGTGTATTGGCTGCAATTGAAAAAGAAAGTGGCTGACATCGTAAGGAAGATGCCTGTAACTTACCTGCAAAATTTGAAAGGTCAAAATATTGAATTTTTATATCATTTAGAGGATTCTCAAAAACAACTTATACTTTTGCCAAATGTCATGTATTGCTTACGTCAATTCAGTGAAATTATTGAAGAGCTATGCCAGAAAAAATGGGTTGATTTTGTCAGGTTAAATAAAGGTAATTTATTGGTTCTAGATGGCTTGCCTGATTTGGCAACATTCATGTTTGAACCAAGCCGAAATCAGCTTCGTCAAGTAGGAGAGTTCTTGGTTGACCTACAGGAATGTAAGTGTTTTTACTGTCAAAAGCCAATTAAACACAATAAGTGGGCTGTGGATCATTTCATACCTTGGGCTATGTACCCAGCAGATACAGGTCATAATTTTGTGCTTGCAGATGAGAAGTGCAATTCGGCTAAAAGTGATTTCTTGGCATCAGAAGAGTTTTTATTTCAATGGCAGGAAAGAAACCAGAACTTTGATTGCCTTATTACAGATGAGTTATCAAAGCTGGGTTTTCTGGCGAATATTCAACGTTCGCATAGTGTTGCGAGTTGGGCGTATCAGCAGGCAAAGGAGAATGGATATTTATTGTGGATAAATAAGCCCTAAGCGTTTACATAAATTTAGAGTATCTATCTATAAGTAGTTGACGGTCATGAAATTCTATAAAAGGTTTAAGAGCTAAATAAATTTTCTCTTGTAGATTGATGTCTATCCATGATTCATCACCATAGATACATTCACACATGGCTCTGAAAATAAGTTCAATTTCATGATTATTCATTAAAAAAATATCTTCTTCTACTCTACCTCTGAGTGCATTAAGAAGTTCCTCAAAATTTGCAAATTCTTCATTATAGAAATCGAGCTTTGAAGAAATATAAGAAAAATAGCCTTTTGCATTTTCGACTAAAGGAATTAGACAAAGATAGAGCTGTGAAATTTCATTAGTTGTGAAATAGGCTCGATTGCTGTGATGGGAGATGTAAAAAGCTTGAAGTAACTTAATAGTTTTCAATATACCTAAAGTCCGATAGTAGTGATCCTTTAGCAAAGCAAACTCACGAATGTCTCTGATATAACCAAAGTCTTCTAGATCCTTGAAACCTTTAATTCTTTTTAAGGTGGAAAAATAAGTAAAAATGCTTTTCTTTTTATCCCAGCTAATAACTTCAGGAATAAATCTCTCTGTTATCCATTCAAATGAAGTTTGACAAGACCACCATTGTTTTTCTGATACAGGGATTTTGCTAAGGGGCGGTTCCCATAACAAGGTAAGTTCATCTTTGTCATTGATATCTTCAATGTTTTCTGCCCAAAACATACCATGATAAACATCTTCTACAGGTTTATATTTTTCTCCTGTATATAGTTGTATGAAATTTCGAGATGCTGAAAATATATGCCATTCAGTGTCTCCATTATCTACATCATGAACGTTCGTAAATTTAATCATTAGGTCCCAAATTTCCTTGGACAATGTACATAAAGCAACGTATGTTCGACCATTCCTTGAAATAAAAGGAAAGTTATAAGCTTTCCATATGTCTTCAATTTTTTGTATTGCTCCGAGATAGGCAGTAGTAAGATTGTCTGCAACTTCTGTAATTTGTTGAATAACTTCAATTGGTAGATTAAAGTGACAGTTTTGTAAGTCTATAACCCCAGATTGATTTGATGGGGTACCAATATAAAATGGTCTATAGCGAGAGTGGATAGGTTCTCCTGAGTTCCCTAAGAAATTTTCTAACATCCATTTGTTTTCTAGAATAACACTTACCCCATGAGCATCATGAGTTTTAACCGTAATAGTGGCAGAGCCGACATGGTTTTGTGTAGGTAATAAAGCCGAAATTTCAATCCACTTTTTTTTAATTTTCCAATTGCCATCTTCAAAAAAGGATTCGTCAAAATCTGAATAGTTTAATGAAGAGAAATCAAGAAATTCTTTAGCCGCTTCTCGATTATTTTCATCAGGATCAATTAACGCTTTATGTAATGTCTCAATAAAGTGAGTTCTAAGCATCCATTCATTGTAAAACTGACTTTCAGGAGCCATGGGAAAGAAC
The DNA here is from genome assembly GCF_002165255.2 of Acinetobacter sp. WCHA45. Taxonomy (NCBI): domain Bacteria; kingdom Pseudomonadati; phylum Pseudomonadota; class Gammaproteobacteria; order Moraxellales; family Moraxellaceae; genus Acinetobacter; species Acinetobacter sp. WCHA45. The sequence goes on from NZ_CP028561.1 coordinate 193,020, forward strand.
TTGCTAACAATGTCTGGATAGGGCTGTGACATTATGGTTAAAGTTACGGCTGTCCATAACTCGGACTCAATTCCTAAAGCATGTAGTTCTTTGTGTATCTCATGCCATTTCTTCGAAATATTTCTAGGTACTTCTTCTTGCGCAAGGATAATGACATATTTATTTATGTTAGGAAGTAAGTTGTTTTGTTTGAACTTTTTTATAGTTTTATCTAGTTCTTGAATTGATAAATTTCCCCAGCATTTGCATTCATATACAGCTAGCTTTTTAGGGGATTTTACAAAATTGGCACAAATATCAAGCCCACCCTGATAGTGTCCATTACCTTTAATACGGTGAACATTGGTTAACTCTTTGTCTTTATAAAGTAGCCATTCGCAATATTGTTCAAATTGCTTGCTGGTAAGTTGTGTAAATGGTAATGCAGTAGCATCGAATGGAATATAAGTTTTCATAAATTAATATTTATTGTAGATATCGTAATGCTATATCTGTAATTAAGCCATCAAAGAAATACAAAAGACTTTTTATATATAAAACATCTATATGGAGGTACCAATTACGCTTGCAATTACTGTAGTACGTGAATGACTTGTACTTACTGACCAGTATTTGATTCCTTTTTCTTCTCGTATTTCTTCTAGCTTCCGATATAGCTTAATTGATAATGATCCAGATGTTTCCGTCATTACCTCAATATCAGTAAAAGCTATACCATTTCCCCAACCGACTTTAAGTGCTTTCATTACGGCTTCTTTTACTGCAAAACGTGAGGAAAATTTTTCTATCATATTGGCATTAGCCTTTACCAATAATTGCTCATTTTTAGTGAAGTAGACATTTTTAAATTGGGTAGGGAAATGGTTAAAGATTTTAGAAAAATCATCTAGATCTAAAAGATCAATCCCATGACAAATAATATATTGGCTCATCATAACTATCTCAATTAAAGAATAAAATCTTAGTTTGTAAAAATCTTAGGTTTTATTCCATTACCTCTTAAATAACTATCAATTTTCGTATTGATGTCCCATTTTGGGGGAAACCAAGGAGCTTGAAGAGGTCCAGTTGAAACATATTTCTGCTTGATTCGTGTTCTACCAGAAATTCCAGCAATTTCTGGATGAGCCAATCTTGAATATTTATCAACTTCACAGAATAAATTTTGACAATCAATTAATTGCAAGCGACGCCCCCATAGAGATTTAAAATTTAGATTTAACCTCTCGAACTCTTCTTCCTGATAGTCGGCCATAACTCTTATTAATTCTGGCTCGCTTAATCCTGCATGATGTTTAAAACATTTTCTTAATCCGTCTTTTGCACCTGGACCTGGTATAACAAAGTCCATTTCAGAAAAGTCCGTTATTTCACTATAATTAATATCAGTAATAAATTGGTAGGCTAGAAAATCGCCTATAGTAGGATAGCTTTTAATAAGTTCAAAAGCTCTTTGCATTTTTTTTAACTTTGCAATTTTATCTACAAGCTTATCGCTCATCATTGCTTCTAATAGTTTTAAGTGATTCTGATGTTTTTGAGCATATCCATAAGCTATTTTTCCAGGAGGCATAATATAAGCTGCTGAATAAATTCTTTTACCTTTCAACATTTCATTTTTTAGAATGGTATCATATCTATCAAAACTATAATCTTTAAAAGTAATACAGCCCAATGACGATTCAAGAAGTTGCCATGTCTCGATCTTATTAAAAAATTTAAATAGCATAATTCTGAAAAAGACCTCTTCATTTGTAGCTGGGAGATCTTCTCGATAAATTACATGCTTAATTAAAAATTGACTGACTCTGTCTGCTGCTCTATAGGCATTGGTGAACTTATGTACCTGTATTATAGGGTCAGAAGTCCAAGGGGTGGGTTGTTGATCTAATCTGTCAAAATAAATTTTTTGTCTTTCCGCTGCAAATCTCCAGTAAGTATCATATACAGGTGATGTCTTAAGTTGCTTAAGTGGAGATAGGCTCGATTGTGACTTATCCATAATAATTTTTTTTGTATATTCGACCTTGTTACTAGTTTGAGGATCGTAATAGGTATCAAGGAAAGAATTCACAGTAGACTCTGGCTGCTAAAAATGAGATAGGTTTATCCTGATAAGGATCAATTTTTCAATTGCGCTAACGCAACTAAATTTTTTAATTGTACATCATTCTTAGGAATTTTTTCTAATTTTGCAATGCCTACAAATACATTCACTTTGAAGAGAGGTATATTCATTTCATGTGCCATGAAAGCACCTAACTGAGCTATACCTAAATAGTTTCCATAAGCTTTTATGAAAAGTTGTTGAGTCGCATAAAATGCATTGACGACAAGACCATCTTCTGTTGGCTCAAAGCTCATGTGCTGCATACATGGGAATTGTAATTGTGCTGTAGCTACATGATCTTTATAAGGGTCAAATATGCTGGCTTGGAGCATTGAGCGTCGTACACCTTTCCTTGAATTCTGTTGTGAGATAATCCATTCTAATTGATTTATTTTGTTATCTTCATTCCCATAGTTAATTAGGCGTTCAAAGTATGAACCTCTATTATTCTCTCTAGGGTTATACGCTTTATAAGTTTCAAAGACTTTAGAATATCGATTGTAAAGCTTATGTCTGTCATTTCCACAAGTTTGCCATAGTATTTTAGGGAAAATAGTATTTGCAACATCCTCAACTTTTCGAAAATTTCTTTGGATTAATAAATTATTCAACTCATTTGAGAAGCCTTCAATTTCATTAGGTTGTCCATTATTGTCAAAACCTGTTAGGGATAGAATTAATGGGGTGATTTCATTCTGAGGATGTTGTTGTATATGCTGGATAATTTTCGCCCATGCACGTGATAGATTGTCATCAACTATATGGACAGAACCAAATTGGCTAGAGTATTTACTCATCAACATCCTCCTCTAAATGACGAAATTTTGCTAAGCCCAAGTATTTTGGAGGAGCAATTCTCACAATGGTAGCCCATGTTGTGCCTGGAATAGCTATGCGAGTAATACCGCATTTTATTGCACGGAATACTTTTCCAAACTGATTTTCACTATGAAAGGATAACATGTTCACATCTACAAAAGTACCGTGAGGTATGAGCACAAGTGCCCCTTTTTCCATGTCTAAGGTTTCATTATTCCAATATATATCAGTGAATATCAAAGGCTCAGGTACTTCAATACCTAATATTTCTGTCCTTATCATTTTGGGGGTAATTTTCCCAAGTTTATCCCTATGAGACTTTGAGATTAAATTTATACCATATGCTAAATGATTTACTAAAGTAGATTGCCCAACTCCAAAATTACAAGCAATTGCGTACATATCTAATGCAGTAGCGTTATTGAGAGCTATTTTCCTTTTTGCAAATGCTTCTTTTATACCTAGTGTAGGCATTAAGATATTTGATGCAAAAGCATCAGCAAGAATTTCATTAGGATGCTGCTGAATATTATTGATTTGAGAGTGGAGCTCATCAATTGTTGAACCATGCCCAAATAAATGATGACCTAGTTCATGAGCACATGTAAAAGCTCTTCTTCCCAGTGGTCTTAGTGCCGACAAATGTATTCTGGGTTTAGGCTTACGATCATACATACCCTCCATGTTAATATCGTTAAACCGCACAATTACATTTTCTATTTCACATAACTTATAGATACAAATTGGTGACTTAACATTGAAGCCTGCTTTAAGGCGTGTCTTTAATGCAAGTTGCATCCCTTGCATAAAGAGTTCTTGCCTATTAATTGAGAGAATATTCATTAACTACCTACTAAGTTATTTAGAGGAATCTCGCATGGATGCAAGTAGTCGTAATAATCGATCTAAATCATCATCTTTTAATTTACTTAGTTCCCTAGCAGCTAGTTGAAGCCTTGGATCATCTATTGCTAAAGACTCTTCAGTTTCACCAATAAGCCAACTTACTGTTACATCATATATGTCTGCAAAAGCTTTTAATTCCTCAGAAGTAACTCGTCGATTTCCTGACTCGATCTCTGATATAGTAGGTCTATGTAGGTTAAGAATTTTTGCAACATGTCCTTGTGTAAGGCCAGCTGCTTTACGGGCCTCTTTTAATCGTGACGCTAGTTTTAATCGAGCATCTTCTAAATTTTCAATATTCATTAAAGATAAACCTTTTTGGTTTCAATTTGGATTGAATTCTCCACTAGAGAGAAAACTTTATTGACAATCTCAGATATATCTAATGAATCACAGCTTTCTTCCTTTTTAAAAATATTTACATCATTTGGAAGGTCAATACCTAACTTTTCACCAATCAAGCATACGGCAATAGGCCATACTTTGCTGTCAAATTGAGGGAGGTCCTCAAGAGGAGTGATATTTTTTGTTAAGGATGGGCATGCCAATCCACTAACCTGTTGAATTTCTTGTAATGTACTTATTAATGCAGCTTCAATATCTTTTTTATTCATTTTAGCCTCACATTGTTTGGTAAGATAATCTTACTATTTTTGGTAAGATTATCTTACTTATTGTAAGAATTCAAGATCTAGAATAAAAAATATAATTTTTATATATGTAGGTGATTTAATTGGTTTTATGTGGAAAGTGAGGTAGTTAGTTTGATAGGATTACAATCACTATTAATATATGAAAAATTCACATGAACTGGATAGATAGTGTAAATTTTCTAAGCAAGTATTTCCTATTGTATTCAATAATAGTTTATATAATTTGTTTAATTAAGTTGATGATATATAAATATAATTCAATAGGCCTGGAGAAATATTTAAGTTTAGGTGAGCAGAGCAAATTAATAAAAAATTTTAGTGAGCGATATCTGGATGTGAAAAAGGATCAGGAAAAACTACTTCGTGAGATATATGCACAACAATTAACTACATATCCGAACGTTAGTGCCAGATTTGTTGCATATTGTATACGGCGAGAGCTTCCTAATTTAAATTTTATTTTTTATCTCTTTAATATCAGCCATGCACTGGTGGATGTTATCGATGGTAGAGGTGAGTATTCATTGCATTTAAAATGCAAAAAAAGCGTTCTTTGGCCTACTTTCATATTAGGAAATGTAATATTAATAATTTATGCTATTGGGGTTGTCCTCTATCTCTCCTTGAACCTAACATCAGGTTTATGGGTTTTTTCTAATATATTGATAAATATAGTTATAGTTTGCTTAGCAATCTTCTTGTATAAAGTCTTATGTTTTATTTTATTAGTTGCCCAATTGGATGATGTTGTATACAAGGACTTATCTAAACCTAACAAAACATGCTATATTTCGTGGTGTAGTTGTCTCTTTGATACTATATGTTGTAGAAATAGGAAGCAAAAAATGTCGGCCTTTAAAATCCTTAAAGAATTAGAGTTTAAGCAATTGCAACATGACAATTGCTATCATAAAGATATTTGGGTGCTTAATACTCAAGATAAGGCACGACATATGGCTGCTCATATTGGAAAATATTGTGGGCAACTTTTAGAAGCTATTCGAATCAATCAAGATGAAGAAATCATAAAGAAGAAACTCATCGACTCCCTTATCATTAACCTCTCATACGCTAATATTTTTTTATGCTTAGTTAGTGATCAATTGCGTGATAATAGTGTAACAGATCAAACTAGTCTTGATCAGCTTATTCATTCGGTTGGGCAAGATTATATCTCTCAGCAAAAATATGAGGAAAGTGAAAATTGCTGTTTAGAGTTAGCAATGGATCTTTGCATTCTTTCAGGAAGAGTATTAAAAACGGTCGAATCTATGGACCATATGGAAAGGCATCCCTATAGGGAAAATTTTGAGAGTTATTCTTTATCAATATTTAAAATATTATCAGCATTATGTAAGAAATATGATATTAAAGAAATAGATAAAGAAATAGCTAAGAGGTTGTTTGCTGTTGAGGAAAAAAATCCTTATTTTTCTAGTTTAGGAAATTATAAAGAAGGATATCTACGGTAATGTTTTGGAGTGGGCATAAATTAAAAAAAAATATTGAGCTTCTTTTACCCAATTATAAGGGAGGAAATAATATTGATTGTGCATCAATAGCTTTAACAATTGGTAATGAGGTATATATTACACCTAGCTCGGATACTGATACTAAAGTCAAAAAAATACTTACTGATAGTAACTCACAGTTTATTATTCCTAAAGGTCAGTTCGCTTTGCTTATTACAGAGGAAATTGTTCAGGTTCCTAATGACGCAATTGCTTTTATTTCTTTTAAAGCAAAATATAAATATAAAGGCTTAATCAATGTCTCAGGATTTCATGTGGATCCAGGTTGGAAAGGAAAGCTAACATTTTCTGTTTATAATGCAGGGCCTAGTGATGTTGTTCTAGAGAAAGGTAATCCTTTTGCTTTAATTTGGTATGCTGATTTAGATAAAAGTGGCGCAAATGAAGAGGATTATAAAAAATATTTTGTAAAAAAACAGGATACTGTACTAAATATTACTAGTGATAAAGTTACAGATATGTCTGGCGATATATTTTCCCCCTTTAAATTGAAGAAAGAAATTGATGAAATTAAAGAAAAATATAATAAAGAGATTTTGGACTTAAGAAAGGAAGTAAATACAATTGAGGGCAAGTTACTTATTCGTACGGGGTTACTTATTTTTACATTTATCTCGTTAATAGTACTTGTGATTAGATTATTACCACCTAAAGCTTAGAAATCTAAAGTGAGCTGCTTATTTTTTAGGAATAACGCCTCCCATTCAAGAGGGTTACCATGAATACCTAAAGAGTGTTTCTCTAATAAATCAAATAATTTATTATTGAGTTTTGTATTGACATATTTAAAACCTCGTCTTTTTTTTATAATCTGCTCTAGATCTGTGGGAATAGGGATACTATTATTACCAAAATAATAGTAATGGTTGCTAATTAACACATAATCAGATTTTGTATCTTTTTTAATGTTTAATAGATTCGGGCTACCATCCTCTTCAGTATGATGAGATGGCAATTGGAGCCACTTCTTATTTTCTTGATAATAAATATTGTCTCCGTATTGATATTTTCTAGAACCAGAGAGAAATGGTTTTTTATTCGTAAATCTTGAGTCATTCCAGTATTCATTAAAAGTCATTTTTTCAGTAACTTTCATTGCAAAGACTATATGCTTTGGCTTATTTTCGGTAGTAGAACTTGTACCAATTATCCAGTCTTCTACCTTTGCAAATTTACGGATATCTGGTTTACATGTCGCTAAAGTACAGAAACCAAAAAAAGGGTTAGGTGCAAAACCTATATCTCTATCCACGACATACGAAAAAACTTTCATAAATTATCCACATAAATGTCGAGCAACATATGGAGCTTTATAGTGCTCAAATGTTGGTGTTCCTGTTATTGCTTTTACTAGACAGTTGCTATTCCAACCTACAATTGCATCTGCACAATTGTCTAATGCCTCTGGAATATCACAATCTTGATGACCGTGTGCCCATACACCTACAATTCGAATTCCTAGCTTTTGTGCATATTCGATTTCCCAGTTAACCCAATAGCTATTTTTTGTTTCAGGTGTGATATAAACCATCAGGATAGAACACTGCTTGATTCTAGGAGCTAAAATTTGATATTTAATATAGTCTTCTGCTTTTGCGTCATTTGGTTTGTCTGCACTAATAGAGAAATCTCTAATATCAAATCCTTTATCTCTTACAAGATCCTTTGTTTTTTGTAGTCCCTCATCATCTGCATGAATATGACTAATAAAAATATTCTTCTTCGGCATTTTACTCAATTTACCTTTTAAATAATATGATTTTATAAATAGGGTTTTTTAAAAAGAAATCAAGTCCAGATGAGAATTTTTTAATGTTTAGTTTTTTTTAACTAATATTTAATAAAAATTATATTTTTAAGAGTCTAATTATTAGATCGAAGTATTCTATATGCTAAAGAAATTATAAGTTATTATTGCGAAAATGAGTAAGACTTGAAAGGTAAAATCATTAGCACTTTGATGATTTTACTAGTGATATATGATCCTAGCCAAAATAATGGACAATGCTTCCCTCTAAAGCTAACGTAAAGTTAACTTTGGAGATGTAAAAAATGGCTAAACGCTTTAGTCCAGAATTTAAACAGCAAGCAATTAATTATGCACTTTCAAACTCGCACGAATCTGTGGCTGCTATCGCCCAGAAATTAGGTGTGGGTTATTCAACATTAGATAAATGGATTCGTGAGGCCAACCCAACTGGTTCCAGCAAAAGACAGCTCTCGCCAGAACAGCAACGTATTTTCGATTTAGAAAAAGAAGTCAAACAACTCAGGGAAGCCAATCATATTTTAAAAAAGGCGCATGTGTACTTCCTGACAGATCATGCCAAGAAAAGTACACGGTAATCCAAGGTCTAGCTGTGACTGAAATTACGGTTTCTTCTGCCTGTAAATGCCTAGGTGTTAGCACTTCGGGCTACTATGCTTGGCGAAAGAGACAGATATACGTCAAGCAGAAGTACGCTGATTTAAAAGCTGTATATTGGCAACACCATGCTCGCTTAGGAGCACCGTCATTGGTGCACGACATGCATGATTTAGGTTACTGCATGAGTGAACGTACAGTTGGAAGGATGCTAAAAAAGCTCGGTTTACGCAGTAAGATTGCACGTAAATATAAGTATACGACTGATTCAAATCATCGTTTGCCGACGGCACCGAATCTGTTAGATCGCCAGTTTACAGTCACTCTGCCAAATAAAGTTTGGACAACCGACATTACCTATGTTCGAACTAAAGACGGTTGGTTGTACTTATGCGTGATGCTAGATTTATTTAGTCGTCGTATTATAGGTTGGCAAACCAGCCATCGGATAGATCGTCAATTGGTATGTGATGCATTTAATTATGCAATGGCGCGTCAGGGTTATCCAACAGGTGTCATGGTGCATTCGGACCAAGGCTCACAGTACTGTAGTCGTGATTTTAGGATGTTATTATTAACAAACAACTGTATTCAAAGCATGTCACGTAGGGGGAATTGTTGGGATAATGCAGTGACTGAAAGCTTCTTTCATACGTTGAAAGGTCATGTGATACATCGCAGTGTATTTCCCACTCGAAAAGAGGTGAATGCAGTCTTGTTTGATTATATTGAGATTTATTACAATCGAATTAGAAGGCATTCTGCAAATGGCTGGTTAAGTCCTGAAGCATTTGAACAGAAATATTTTAAGAATTTAGAGGGAGACGCTGTCCACAATACTGTCTAGGATCAATAGACTAGTTGATGAGACTATATAAGCGTAATTATAGTATAGCCTTGAGGCTGGGTGTCTCTGGTTACGAAGAGGTTTTACTTTATCTCGTAAAGAAAAAAATTACGTATTTAGGTTTTAATATTCATTACAATGATAGTAAAACCTCTTATTTATTAATTAAATGTTTTAAGTTATTGATTAATATTGGTATTGGTGAGAAATATGGGAAATGCTATTAGTCCTCCTTTGGCTGCACATTTCATTTGGCACAAGAAAGATGAAGCTAGTTTTGAGGAAGTTTGTGGATTATTTCGTAGATATCTGACTCGTGATATAGAGCGGCCTTTTTCACGTGAGTTAAATATTCCAACTTTTTTCTACAGTTCATTAAATGAATCTCCTAAAGATTTTCCCCTACCTATTGCACAAAAAAATGTAATTTTTATTTGTTTAAGTAGAAATACACTCATTTGCGCTAAATGGAGAGAATACTTAAACAATCTTCCAAGTAACACCTCTAATTATCTTGTACCAATTGCTTTAGATAATTATGCTCTAAAGCATTCTGGGGAGGATGGGGGATTAAAAAATTTGAATTTTGTTCGGGCTTATGAATTCGATCAACAAATTAAGAGTCAGCTATCAATTTTATCTCTTTCTCATGAACTATTCCGTTTTGGTTTTAGTGATTTGGTGGATGGGGCTGTGGGGATAGAGTCTTCAATCCAACTTTTTCTGAGTCATGCTAAGAAAGGAGGGACAGGTGAAACTTATGCTCGAGCTATAAAGAGATATATTGATGGTACAAATATGAGGAATTTCTTTGATGCTTCAGAAATTTCAGTGGGGTATAAATTTAATGAGGAAATAATAAAACATATTCAAAGGTCTACTCTTATTTCAATTACAACTGATGAGTATTCATCACGCTATTGGTGCCAAAGAGAAATATTAGAAGCAAAAAAGCATGATAGGCCAATTATCTCTGTAAATTGTCTTCAGATATATGAAGATAGAATATTCCCCCCATCTGGTAATGTTCCATGTGTACATATCACACCAGGTAAAATACCGCTAGAAGAAGAAATCCTAAATATTTTAATTGCTGCATTAATGGAAACTATTAGATTTAGATATTCTCAATCTTTACTAGAGTACTATAAAGAACAGGCATGGATAGACAAATCTGCGAAAATATTAGCGAGACCTCCAGAAATTCAACAGATAGTATATTTAAAGGAGGAAATGAAAGTTGATGAACTAACGATTTGTTATCCTGAACCTCCTATCTATGCAGAAGAAATGGATTGGATCACTTTTCTTAAGGTCAAGGTGTGCACTCCACTATGGTCTAATACAGAAGAAAAAGAGCAGCATTTAAGGGTAGGTATTTCTATCTCAGATTGTGGTGAAATAGATTTTGATATATTGCATATTCATCCTGATGAGCTGAAGAGGCTTTCTCAAGAGCTTGCACGACATTTACTAGTTAATAATAATATTCTTATTTATGGAGGGGATTTGAGAGCGAATGGTTTTACAGAATTTATTCTAGAAGAGGCGAGTATCCTCAAAAATAGACTTCCTGAACAATCATTCAAGGTAGAAAATCATTTAGCCTGGCCTTTGCACTGTCTTCCTGAATCATTAGATTATCAGGCTGACTATCATGATGTGTTAAATCAAATAAATTACGATTTACCTAAAGAGTTTCATGGGGAAGTGGATCAATCTTCATGGCTTGAGATTAAAACTTTCCAAGATAGATACATATTCTCTAAAAGTTTAAGTATGATGAGAGAAAAATCTATTGAAGAGTCTGACATTAGAATTTTCGCAGGTGGAAAAATTCAGAAATATAAGGGATTTCTACCAGGTGTTCTGGAAGAGTTTTATATAGCATTAAAATTTAACAAGCCAATTTTTCTGATTGGTGGTTTTGGTGGGGTGGTAAAACATATTTGCGATTCAATCAGCTCAAATAAAATATCTGAGGTACTAACTCAAGAATGGCAGGAAAAGAATGATTCCGACTATAAAAACTTTATGAATTTTCTCAATGAAAGATCAAATACACCTCATTATGATCAGATATATTTAACAATTCAAAGTTTAACAATTGAAAGCTTGGCTCAAAGAAGTGGATTAACAGCTGAGGAATATAATAGGCTTATTAGTAGCCAATTTATTGATGAAATTATTCATTTGATCTTAAAAGGATTAAAGAATTTATGTAAAAGTCAAGTGAGGTAGCCTTTTGAATCCTTTTTTCCTAAGCCATATTTATCTAGGAAAAGGAATAGGTTAACTTCTCAACCCATCAATAAAATCAGACCATTCCTGCATCATCTTAACCCGATACTCAAGATGTTGTGCATGGTTATAAGCTTGAGATACAGCATTCCCAACCCTATGAGCTAGCTGGATTTCAATCGCATCATGCATATAGCCTTGCTCATGCAAGGTTGTAGATGCAAGCCCACGAAAACCATGACCCGTCATTTTACCGTTATAACCCATCGTCCGAATTGCGCATAAAAGGGCATTACTACTTATTGGCTTAGCTGTAGTGTAATTATAGAAAACGTACTGTTTTATACCAGTGATTGGTTGAATCTTTTCCAGTATATCTAAAGCCTGTTTGGAGAGAGGCACAATATGAGGCATTGCCATTTTCATTTTGTGTGCTGGAATTCTCCATAAATGATTCTCATAATCAATCTCATTCCACTCCATCATTCTGAGCTCGGCAGTTCTGACAAAAGTAAGCGTCATCAACTGTAGGGCTGATCGAATGATAGGATTGCCGCGATAGCGATCCATACGTTCAAGAAAGGCTGGGAACTCTGAAATATCCAGACGAGCCATATTCTTTACTTTACGTGGCTTAAGAGCTTCTCCTAAGTGTGGGGTAGGATCGTTCTCAATAATACCTTTACGAATTGCAAAACGGAAAATACGACCAGTTAAAGGGATAGAGCGTTTTGCCATTTCTAATGCACCACGCTCTTCAATTTTTTTGGCGCAAGCGAGTACATCTTTCCCCTTAATTTGATCAATTGGCATATCGCCTAGATCAGGGAATAGATCTTTTTCAAATACCGATAAATCACGTAAGTAAGTCGCTTCTTTTATAACGGCTTTACGGTCTTGCATCCATTCCATAGCAAGTGCTCTGAAAAGCGTGCTTTCATCTACCTGCAATTTTCTTTGTTTCTTTGCTTCGTTTGGGTTAATTCCATCTTTTAACTTTAGGCGGGCTTCATCCCGAATTCTTCTTGCTTGAGCAAGTGTAGTGTCGGGATATGTACCAATACTAAAAATATTTTCTTTGCCATTAATACGAAATTTCATACGCCAGTGCATACCACCTGATGGAGTGACTTCCAGATACATGCCTTTTTCATCAGAATATTTGGTTTTCTTTTCAGCAGGTTTGATCTTTCTGACCTGAGCATCTGTAAGCATTGCAACGCTTCCCGTGGAAATTTGGGGGTATAAAAATGGAGGTAATTTATTATACCCCCAGTTATACCCCCAATTATCTCAGGATTCAATAGGGCTAATTGGAAAACATAAGGCAATAAAAAAAGCTTAAACCCTTTAGATTTAAGCTTTTAGGACTCTATGAGATATCATAGAAAGTAAACTTGGCGGTGAGAGAGGGATTCGAACCCTCGATACGCGCAAACGTATACACACTTTCCAGGCGTGCTCCTTAAGCCACTCGGACACCTCACCAAGGTGTGCGATAGTAACTAAAAAAAAGCAGACTGCCAAGTTGTAGTCGAACAGATTTGCAGAAAAACTTCTTGGCTAATGATAATATTAAGGAATATAACGTTCTATATTGAAGACAATATATGCAAAGTACTGCAAAAAAAGCAGCCTTACCTGCCACTGCATTGGCAGCATTAGGGGTGGTGTTTGGAGACATTGGAACCAGTCCTCTGTACGCTTTGAAAGAATCCTTCCATGCTGCACATGGCTTAGGAATTCAACCTGAAAATGTATTGGGAATCTTGTCGATTATTTTTTGGTGTTTAATGCTGATTATCAGTATTAAATACATCGCGATTGTTATGCGTGCGGATAACAATGGTGAAGGTGGAATCATGGCTTTACTTGCTTTGAATCTACGCAAAGCAAAAATATCCGATAGTAAGAAGATTTATTTAATTGCGATTGGTTTTGTTGGGGCATCGCTATTTTTTGGTGACGGTATTATTACGCCTGCAATCTCAGTACTTTCCGCTGTTGAAGGTCTATCAATTGCAACCAATGTACTTGATCCGTTTATTGTGCCAATTGCAATCGTGATTGTAACGACATTATTTTTAATGCAAAAACACGGAACCGCGTTTGTTGGTAAATTTTTTGGGCCAATTACGCTACTCTGGTTTTTGTCATTGGGGATCTTGGGTGTCATTAGCGTCGTGCAAACACCAATCGTACTCGGTATGGTTAGTCCTCATTGGGCAATTCAGTTTATTTTCACTCATCCTGTACAAGCATTTTTTATTATGGGTGCTGTTGTTCTGACGGTCACAGGTGGTGAAGCCTTATATGCAGATATGGGGCATTTTGGACCGCGTCCAATTCGTTTCGGTTGGTTTAGTGTCGTTTTGCCTTGCCTTGTATTAAATTATGCTGGACAAGGTGCGCTGTTACTTCGCAATCCTGCGGCGATTGAAAATCCATTCTATTTACTAGTCCCAAGTTGGGCTTTGTACCCAATGATTATCTTGGCAACGATGGCAGCTGTGATTGCATCACAGGCCGTTATTTCTGGGGTTTTCTCTTTAGCTCGTCAAGCAATCCAATTGGGTTATTTACCACGTTTAGGCATTAAACATACTTCTGATTCTGAAGAAGGACAAATTTATGTGCCATTTCTGAATTGGTTATTGCTGATCTCGATTGTCATCTTAATTTTAATTTTTAAAACCAGCTCAAACCTTGCAAGTGCTTATGGCTTGGCTGTGACCTTAACCATGTTATGTGACACAATTTTGGTTGCTGTATTCATATATTATGCATGGAAATGGAGCTTACCAAAAGTGATGCTGTTGATTATTCCATTCTTCATTTTGGAATCCGTACTGGTCGCAGCAGCATCATTAAAAATGTTCTCAGGTGGTTGGGTACCGTTATTGATCGGTGCAGTCGCGGTTATGATCCTGATGACGTGGAAACGTGGGCGTGAGCTTACTTTTGCTAAGCTTGAACATGACACCCTATCACTCGATTTATTTGTGAAAAGTATTGGGGACAATGTTCATCGGGTACCTGGCGATGCAGTCTTTTTAACCGGAACGCCTAATGTTGTTCCGCATGCGATGCTACATAATATTAAGCACAATAAAGTACTACATGAGCGTAATATTTTAGTCACGGTTGTGATTGAAGATGTTCCATTTGTTCCTCAAGAGGAGCGAATTAGTGTTGAAACGTTGAATGAGCATTTCTATCGCATCAAAATTTTCTACGGTTTTAAAGATGAACCTAATGTGCCAAAAGCCTTGATTCAAGCTTACGAAGAGTTAGGCTTTGAATACGATTTGATGCAAATTAGCTTCTTTATTTCACGTGATCGTATTGTTCATAGTGTGGGAGATGGTATGTCTCCGTGGCGCGAACGCTTATTTATCTCAATGCAACGTAATACTAGCCCTGTGAGTGACTTCTATCAAATTCCAACCAACCGTGTTGTGGAGTTAGGCAGTCAAATTGAAATTTAGGTAACATAAAAAAAGGCACTTTAGAGTGCCTTTTTTATTATCTGGTGATCAAGTGAACAGTTTTGCGACATAAAGTGTCGTTCTTTGCTTTATCTCAATATACAGTTGAATATGGAATTGCTAAGCTTCGCATTCATATTGATTTTGATTTAGTTATGGCGAAGAAAACAACCAAAAAGAGTAAAACACAATTTGCTTTTTTGAGCCAAAATTTTGGAAAAATTGTTCTTGCTTTGATCGCAACAGGCAGTTTCGCGATTGCATTTGGTAATGAGAAAATTTCTAAATTAATTCCTTTGCCATCGAGTCATGGTGCTTGCTTAGAACAATTTTATCGAGATGTTCCTCCTTTACTTACAAAAGAAAGTCTAAAAAAAGATAGTTATGCTTTATGTTTTAATGATTTTAATGTGATGTATTCAGGTATTTCAAAAACACCATTGTGGTCAGCGGAATACCTTACCCCAGATCGTTTAAGTATTAAAATCAAGCGCGAAGATAGTTTTCACGAAGAAACACGAGTGCCTCTAGCTCATCGTGCATTGTTAGCGGACTACCGTGGTTCTGGGTACGATCGTGGACATATGGCACCGAATGGCGATATGAATAACACTGCGGCACAACATGACAGTTTTTCTTTAGCCAATATGGTGCCACAATCACCGAAGAATAATCAGGAAGTTTGGCGTAAACTCGAAGAAGCAGTACGTTCTATTGTGACTAAACAACATAAAGATGCTTATGTTGTGACTGGACCAATTTTTGAAGCGAAGCGCTTAAAAACCATAGGGAATGGCGTAATAGTTCCTACAGCGGTATACAAAGCCGTGTATTTACCTAAACAGGGGATTATTGGGGCGTACTATGCACCGAATAATGATTCATTACAGGTTAAAGTGGTGAGCATCTGCTATTTAGAAGAAAAGTTAGGAATTAATTTATTTCCACAACTCACAGAACAACAAAAGCGTAATGTTTATCAATTGCCTACATCGGCACAACAAGTTAAAGCCAATAAAGAAATTAGCTATGTGAGTTGGGATAGACAAAGTCAATGTGCTGAAGAAGCAACCACGGCAAGTATTCAAGCACAACAGCAGCAATTCTCTTCTGGGAAGACACAAACTGATGAGACTAATTTGCCGCAGATTGATGAGGAAACCAAACAAGCTTTAATCAAGCAATTGATTGATGCATTGGTTCAGTATTTTTTACAATTGTTGAGATAATGTAGGGCCTATTGAAAATTATCAGGGTTTGGCTCACTGTGATGAAAAGAGAATAACAATGAGGGAACGAGATGTTTAAGCCTTTTGTGGATGGAAATGAGTCTTCGGCAATCTATGACCTGACGCTGGAAAATCAGGTCGATTGTGTCAGTCTATATGGAAACCTACAGATCACTAAAGATCAGGTTGGTTTACAGGCTGCCAGAAAGTTGCAGGCCTTTATGAATGAGGTAGTGACAGCCCTGGAGCAGGAAAATCTCCCTGAGAAAATTCAGCGCCCACCTGAACAGGAAATCGAAAATCCATTTCTATAAAAAATGCTTTAAGAAACCATCGTTTCCTTATCAATTTGATTAAGAACTATAAATGGTATTGTTCTTTCGCCATTGTTGAGGAGTTTGTCCTGTCCAAAGTTTAAAAGCACGTTGAAAAGCACTTTGTTCTGAGTAGCAAAGTAATAAAGAGATTTCTTGCAAACTCAGGTGCGGATCTTTTAAGTATTCTGTAGCCAACATAAAGCGGACTTGTTGGACACGCTCCTGAAAGGTTGTGTTTTGCTGCTGTAAATGACGCTGTAATTGTCGTACAGAAAGTCCCAATTTCTCAGCGATAAAATCAATCTGATATTGATTTTTTTGTAATCCAGTCATAATTGTATGTTGCAAGCGTTGATCGAGTTGAGTGGAATTGGGAAGCTTATCCAATAAAGCTTGAGCTTGTTGTAGCAACAATTGCTGTAAAGTGTGATCGCCTGTTCGAAGTGGCTTAAAGGCTTCGGTAACAGGTAGAAGTAGCTGAGTTTTAGGCTGATCAAAACGGACTTTACAACGGAAATACTGCTCATAAACCATAATGTTTTTCGGTGCGGTATTCACAAAATGCACTTCGTGTAGATTGAGATCTTCACCTGACATAAATAACTTAAGGAATTGCACCATCAGCGCAATTGCAATTTCATCTGTTAATTGGGTTGGGTTGGGTTCTGGAGCTTCCCAGCGGATTGATGCGTAGGGTGGGTTAAATTCAACGACGAGAGGGCTACCATCATAAATTAAGCGATGAAAATCATGATAACGCGCCAATGCTTCGCCCAAGTTTTCACATGACAGTGCGAGATAAGCAATAATTCCTAAATGTTTAGGTTGTACGTGCTCTGCAATTTCTAAGCCTAAACCTGTCTTGGGATTTAAACGATTAAGATCTTCAAGTAAGTCACGCCAAACGACGTAATCAAAACGTTCAAGATTTTGGACTTGTTGTAATTGCTCAGGAATTTCAATATTTTTTGTTTCGCAATAAGCCTTTAATAAATGCCCTAATCCGCCATAAACAGAGCCTGTATAGTTCTTGAGTTGGGACATCCTGTCTACTCCTTATTCTGTCGTGTTTTGTCAATATAAATATATCGTATCGTCAATACTTCGCCTACAAAAATTTATATCTTTAAAAAAATAAGGAAACATTTGGAGAAAACCATGTTGAAGGGTTTTGTTGCAGGTTTGGCAGTTGCAAATGCATATGAATGGTTTGCTCATAAATATCTATTGCATGGGGTACACCGTAAAGGCAAGCCACGTTTCAGTCCAACGCCAAAACAGATGGAATCACACTGGGCACATCATCGTGAAGTGCGTAAGCAAGAGTTTTCCGATGACTGTTATGTTGAAGGTTTGGATAGCTGGCGTACTCGAAATGAATTAATGTCACTTGCTGTTGTGGCAGGTGTGGCCAGTGTTGTGTTCTATCCTTTTTCAAAAGGCATGGCACTTGCAGCGATTTATAGTGCGGGGAATTATTATTATGTTCATCGCCGTGCCCATCTTGAGCCTGATTGGGCGAAGCGCACGATCCCGTGGCACTATGATCATCACATGAACTCAAATCAAGATGCTAACTGGTGTGTAACGCGACCATGGTTTGATTATGTGATGGGAACGCGTGTGGTGTCCTCGGCTGATTTAAAAGAAGCCAATCCACTCGGTCTACCGTTACCTGCACCACTTTCAAAAGCATTGACGCAAGCGATTGAATCGGTTTTCCCTGCGAAGTGGGTTGAGCAAAAACCAAAGTTAGTGACACCACCTGTAGCCGATGCGGAGCAACAAGAATCAGTGGCTTAGTGGAAAATGCGACATGTGACCATAAAGCATAAGCATTGTGACGATGCTTTCATGAGTCATGTCGTGAATTGTCAATAAAATGAGTTTTTAATGTCAATATTTTTATGTGTTATCCCGTTATCTTAGCTCAAGCATTGAAAGTGCTCAGAATTTAATCAAAATGAAAAAATTCACGTTTACCCTCTAGCGTTGTATAAACGCAGTTTCCATGCCTTGCTCCGCAAGGTATTTTTTTGTCTGAGGAAATGTTGAGTGAATAAAAAAACCTCTCAAACGATGATTTTGAGAGGTTGTTTTTTAAGTAATACTCGCGTTTAAAGACGCATTTCAATCCCTTGCTCAGCCAAATATTGCTTAGCTTCTGGAATTGTATGTTGACCAAAATGGAAAATTGAAGCAGCCAGTACCGCATCTGCACCGCCTTTCAAAATTCCGTCAGCCAAATGTTGTAAATTGCCTACGCCACCTGATGCGATGGTCGGAATATTGACACGATCATTGATCTGACGCATCAAGGCAATGTCATAACCCGCTTTGGTTCCATCGGCATCCATACTGGTAATCAGCAATTCGCCCGCACCGAAGTCAGCCATTTTCACAGCCCATTCAATCGCATCAATTCCTGTTGGCTTACGACCACCGTGGGTAAAGATTTCCCACTTATTTTCGCCAGTTTTTTTCGCATCAATTGCGACCACAATACATTGTGCGCCAAAACGTTGAGAAGCTTCTTGAACAAACTCAGGGGTAAATACCGCTGCCGAGTTGATACTGACTTTATCAGCACCTGCATTTAGTAATAAACGAATATCTTCAACTTTACGGACACCACCACCAACAGTTAAAGGTACAAACACGCTTTCAGCCATACGTTCTACCGTACGGTAAGTCGTATCGCGTCCATGATGGGTAGCAGTAATATCTAAAAATGTAATTTCATCGGCGCCTTGTTCGTTATAACGACGTGCGACTTCAACAGGGTCACCTGCGTCACGAATATCAAGAAATTGAACGCCTTTGACGACTCGACCATTATCAACATCTAAGCAAGGGATAATACGTTTTGCGAGCATAAAATTTTCCAAAAAATCGCCAATAAAGAAAGGGGTGCTACACCTTCATGGAGGGAACAGGTATTCTATCAAACTTCACAGCTATTTTTTGCAGGTTTTCCATGTCGGTTTATACCCCGTTGAGTTTAGAAGAAGTTCAAGCATTCGCTGAGCCTTATGGTTTAGCAGTAATTGACCTGATTCCAATCCAAGGCGGTATTCAAAACACCAATTATTTTTTGGTGGATCAATCAAAACAACACTATGTTTTAACGGTTTTTGAAGAATTAGATGCTGAGGGGGCAGGTGAACTGGTACCTGTACTGGATTGTTTGGGTAAGGCAGGCGTACCTGTGGCGGTGCCCTTAAAATACAATGGGCAGGCGATTCATAGCATTGCAGATAAACCTGCTCAGATTGCACCTCGTTTGATGGGTGAACATCCTGAACAAGCCAGTATTAAACAAGTACAGGCGATTGCTCAAGCGCAGGCAAAATTGCATTTGGCTTTGCAGGGCTTTCCTTTGGAACGTGATTTTAATCGCAATCATCAATACTGGTCTGAAGTAGCAAACCAATTACGTCCTCAATTGATTCAAGCAGATCAACAACTTTTAAATCAGGTCTTTCACTTATTTACAGTGATTACGCAAGCATATCCAAACCGACCAATAGGCTTTATTCATTCTGATTTATTTCGGGATAATACCTTGTTTCAGGGAGATCAATTACAAGGTATTCTTGATTTTTATGAACTCAATCAAGATGAATGGCTATTTGATATTGCGATTAGTATCAATGACTTCTGTACAGCTTATCCACAAGCCCATTTGGATATAGAAAAAGCTGAGGCATTCTTAGGTGCTTATCAAAGCATTCGTCCACTGACACAAGATGAATTGGCTTGTCTGGATATTTTCCTAGCAATGGCTGCTTGTCGTTTTTGGTGTATGCGTTTACAGGTCGCACAGAAAAATGCAGCAGAAGGGCGGACAGGTGAAGATATTTCACAAAAAAACCCTATGGAAATGCGCATGATGTTACAAAACCGTTTACAACAAGTTTTAGGTTTAGGGTAGGAATATGCGAGATCAAGGGCGTTTAGTTGAATGGTTCGATGATAAAGGCTATGGCTTTATTCAACCGAATGATGCACATAAAGATCGTGTTTTTATCCATATCAAAGACTTTGCTCGCACAGGGCCGCGTCCAATTGTGGGGTGTGCCTTGGAATATGTAGTCATTTTGGATGAGCGCGGTCGTTATCGCGCTCAGCAAGCAACTTATTTAAAAGCATCACAAGTAATTGAACATCGCAGCAAACCTGCTCAGCCGACATCTGCCAAGCGTTGGTCAGCGATGCAGATTGGTATTGTGATTTATATTGTATTTATGCTGATTGCAAGTTTTAGTAAATTGCTGCCGCCGTATACTTTGCTGTTTGTTAGCTTGATGAATGTCGTTAGTTATTGGTTGTATGCGCAAGACAAAGAAGCAGCACAATTGGGAAATCGCCGTGTTCCAGAGCAGACTTTGCATATCGTGGATTCTTTGGGTGGTTGGTGTGGAGGGTGGCTTGCTCAGCAAAAACTGAGACATAAAACACAAAAACAACCGTTTCGTAAGATTTATTTCTGTACCATAGTCTTTCATATATTGTTGATATGTTGGTTAATTTCTCCACTCAACGTGTTTTATTAATTGGGAGGAGAGTTTTTGGAGATAAATAAAAATGAATTATTCCGTTGATCAAGATCCAAACCGCACCTTAACTTTGGTTCTCTATGTCCTTTATATCATTGCGATTTTTAGTGGTGGTTTGTTGGCGATTATTGCTTTAATTATTAACTATGTAAAACGTAGTGATGTGCAAGGTTCAATTTTTGAGAGTCATTTTACTTGGCAAATTCGTACCTTTTGGTGGTATTTGGCTTGGAATATCATTGCATTTATCCCATTTTTCTTTCTGTTTTTTACAGGCGATAATGCCAATGCTTTTGCAGGTGTCGCACTCTCAAGTACTATATTTTGTGGTTTCGTGATTTTTGCTGCATGGGTCTGGATTGTTTATCGGGCAATTCGAGGTTTAATTGCATTAAATGATAATAAGCCAATGTATCAATAAATTGGATCAACCATGATTATTGCGCATGTGCATTTAAATATTAAGCCTGATCAATGTGAAGCTTTTGAATTGGCTTTTCAGCAAGCCAAAGAGATTATTTATCCAATGGAAGGTTTGAATGCTGTACAGCTCATTAAACATGTCGAAGACCAGCATCGCTATATTTTGATGGTCTTTTGGGATCGTGTCGAAAATCATACTGAAGGTTTTAGGAAATCTCCTGAATATCAGCAGTGGAAAACATTATTGCACCCATTCTATGAACAGATACCAACGGTTGAATATTATCAGCCACAGATGTTGTTAAAAAAGAAAGCACCATAGATTATAGAAAGGGGGCACTATTTAGCTCTCTTTTTCTTTTCTAATATTTTGAATTTTAATTCACTGACTAAAACACCAAGCACCACTAAACACCCACCGAATAAAGCCAATAATGGTAATCGCTCGCCTGCGACTCTTCCAAATACACCTGCCCAAACAGGTTCACCTGCATAAATAATTGCAGCACGGGTTGGGTCGACCATTCGTTGTGCCCAATTCATTACAAATTGAATCAGTGCACTGGCTAAACCCAAACTAAGCACTAGAATGCTTAATTGCCATGAAAAACTAGGAATATTATGTTCGCCAACCAATGGCATACTGGCAAATGATAAAAATGATGCAACAGCCAATTGAATAACGGTGACTCGTCTTAAATTAACTTTTCCTGCGAAATAACCAATCAAAATAATTTCTAGCGCAATCAAAAAGGCACAAATTAAGGTCAGTGTTTGTCCATAGCTTAAACTGATATTGGAGATGCCATTTCCAGTTAAAAGCACTAATCCAGTAAAAGCGAGTGCAGTTCCTAACCATGTCATCAGAGAAGGTCTTTTTTGGAAAATAACCCACATTAAAATAGGGACAAGAGGCACATACAGTGCGGTTAAAAAGGCAGATTCACTACTTAAAATCGTTTGTAACGCAATGGTTTGGGTGCCATAACCAATCGCAATCACGATACCAATCGCCGTTCCTGCAAGTATTTCTTTTAAAGTTAACCCACGCATTGATTTTATTGAGATTAAAAAAATCGCCAAGGCTGCGATAGCAAAACGACAACCCACAAAAAACATAGGGCTACTAAAATTCAGAGCGTATTGCACCGCTAGAAAAGTTCCACCCCAAATCATGGTAATGAAAATGAGTGCAAATTGAGCTGCTTTGGGAGATTGAGATAAAGATGTCACAACAACAAACCTAAGATGGGAGTGCAATATATTGCACATATTGTATTATTTTAGAGTTTTGTGCAATATATTGCACTTAAATTAATTTGACTACGAATGTAAATGAACCAAGCTGAAACTGTTCTGCAATATGTAGGAAAAAATATTCGTTATTTCCGCGATCAATCACAACTCAGCCAACAAGAATTAGCGGATCGGGCAGGTGTGAGTCGACGGACTATTGCTGCCTTGGAAACAGGACAAGTAAATATTAGTTTAGCCAAGCTAGATGCGATTGCTGCTGTTTTGGCTGTCGATTTTAAAAGACTCGTGAGTAATCCTGAGGTAAGTGAAAACGCAATTGTGAATGCGCTTGCATGGCAAGGAAAAGCTCAAGACAGCCATGCGACACTTTTGGCTGCTGTATCAACACATACCCAAACTGAGTTGTGGAATTGGTCACTTGCGGTAGGAGAGGAATATTGTGCCGATGCAGATCCAATCGGCTGGCGAGAACTCATTTATGTTTTAGAAGGGGAGTTAAGCCTTGAATTTGAAAATGAAACTCGTGTGATTTACGCAGGTCAGTCAATGCTTTTTGAAAGTGATGTGAGCTATCGTTATATTAATCGTGGCACATGCGTATTAAAATTTATTCGTAATGTGTTGTATTAAATAAAAAAGAAGCCATCGAAAAGATAGCTTCTTTTGCATCAGATTACAGGCGATCTTCATCCAGCAATAACTGAGCCTCACGAAGGTTGAGAGTACCTTCATAAATTGCACGACCTGTAATCGCACCTAAAATACCTTGCTGGCCTTTCAGGTTGCGAACATCATCCAGATTGGTCACACCACCTGAAGCGATCACAGGTAAGCCAGAGTATTGTGCTAAATGAACAGTTTGCTCAACGTTAACACCTTGCATCATACCATCACGTGCGATATCGGTATAAACAATGCTTGAAACACCAGCATCTGCAAAACGTTTTGCAAGATCAGTTGCCTTCACGTCAGTTACATTTGCCCAGCCATCTGTCGCAACCATACCATTGATGGCATCAATGCCAACAATGATATGACCTGCAAAGCGTTTGCATGCCTCTTCAACAAATTCAGGTTCTTTTACTGCTTTTGTGCCAATGATGACGAAAGATACGCCTGCTTCCAAATAGTGCTCAATGGTTTCAAGTGAGCGAATACCACCACCAATTTGAATTGGAAGTTCTGGTTGTGCACGTGCAATCGCTTCCACCACAGGTTTGTGAATTGGCGTACCTGCGAAAGCACCATTTAAATCAACTAAATGTAAACGACGTGCGCCTTCATCAACCCAATGTTGTGCAGTTGCGACAGGATCATCAGAGAAAACGGTATCGTCTTCCATACGTCCTTGTTTTAAACGAACACATTTACCATCTTTCAGGTCAATTGCAGGGATGATTAGCATGCTTTCGCTCCTAGCGTCATCATAAAGTTTAAATTGGTTACATATTAACAAAGTATTGATCAATCGCTAAGCCTTGTCTGCTGAACCTTGAAGTATTCTTACTATTTGTTGTTGAATTTGAGGAGGTAGTAACTGCTGATGATATAGGTATTGGTATATCAACAATGCGGCATAAGCATCGGCGGCAGCATAATTGATTTGTTGAGGACTTAGCTGTTTGACAGACCAGTTTGAAGTGCTGATTTTTTTGTTTTTGACAAAATAGCGTTGGAAAAGTAGAGCAATCGCAGTTTTTAAAAGAGTTGTTTGTTGCTACATTTCCATTTTATGAAACTCAAAATTTTTGGTTGAGCTTAAACAGTTTTATGGAAATGAAAAAGCCAAGTGAGAAAACTTGGCTTTTTCATTATGGAAAATCGTTATTCAGCGTATTGCTGCTGTTTGATTGGATTAAATCTTCCATTCCACAAAGTTTTTTAACAACTGCAAACCAGCAATATGACTTTTCTCAGGATGGAATTGGGTCGCGAATAAATTGTCTTTGTGAATCGCCGTACAGAAATTCACGCCATAATCACAGGTTGCCGCCGTAATAGTCGAATCTTTTGGCTCAACATAATAACTATGCACAAAATAGAAACGTGCGTCCTGCTCAATGTTATTCCACATCGGATGACTTGGATCAAGTTGATGTACTTGGTTCCAACCCATGTGCGGAACTTTTAAATTCGGAATTTCAGGGAAGTGTTTGACCACACCCTCAAAAATACCCAAAGCTTCTACGCCACCATTCTCTTCAGAGCTTTGTAGCAATGCTTGCATGCCAACACAAATCGCGAGTACAGGTTTGTTAAAAGCCGCTTGACGAACGACTTCATCAATTCCTGCCTCATGCATGCCTCGCATACAGTCACGCATGGCACCTACGCCAGGAAATACAATTTTATCTGCTTTAGCAATCAGTTTTGGATCATTGGTCACATCGACAATTGCACCCACATGCTCTAAAGCTTTTGCTGCAGAGTGTAAATTACCCATACCATAATCAAGTAAAGCAATACGTGTCATTACAAGCTACCTTTGGTCGAAGCAATGGTATTTTCTGCACGTGGATCAATTTCACATGCCATACGCAATGCGCGAGCCAACGCCTTAAACACACTTTCAATCTGGTGGTGGCTGTTTTTGCCTTTCAGGTTGTCAATATGCAGCGTGATCAGTGCATGGTTGACAAAACCTTGGAAAAACTCAGAGAACAAATCGACATCAAACGTGCCGATACGAGCGCGAGTGAATGGAATATCCATAAATAAACCCGGACGACCAGATAGATCAACAATAACACGAGAAAGTGCTTCATCAAGTGGTGCATAAAAATGCCCATAACGACGTAAGCCTTTTTTATCACCTAAAGCTTGTGCAAATGCTTGCCCCAAGGTGATTCCACAATCTTCAACAGTATGGTGATCATCAATTTCTAAGTCACCATCGCAATGAATATCGATATCAAATAAACCATGACGCTTGATTTGATCAATCATATGGTCTAAAAATGGAACTCCAGTGTTGAGTGTGCCTTGACCCGTACCATCGAGATTGAGACGAACTCGAATTTTGGTTTCGTTGGTGTTTCTTACCACTTCACTGATACGTTGCGTCATGGACACGTTCCTCAAAAAACGTCAAAAATGATAGAATTAAAAACCGATAGTTTCGCTGTGACGAAAAAGTGACAGCATCATAGTTTGCTCAGGAGGGTTTATCAATGCCTATTACCGTACATGCTTACAGTACACTAGATAATCTAGGAATTCGTACTCAGCTCGAGCGACTCTACGATACCAGCCCAGAGTTTGGTGATGGGCAAGATGCAATGGAGCAACTTGCGCAAAATCTACAGCAATATACCACAGTTTATACCGCTGAATTTAACACCAAAATTATAGGTGCAATTTGGGCAACAGGACAAGGTGAAAGCCGTGTTTTAGAATATATTGTCGTACATCCATCCAATCGTGGACGTGGGGTTGCAGAGCGTTTGGTTGAAGAAGTGTGCCGTATCGAAGAGGAACAAGGTGTAAAGCATTTTGAACCAGGTTGTGGGGCAATTCATCGTTGTTTATCGCATTTGGGCAAAATCTAGAATTAAAGTCTAATTGGTTTGCGATTTGCAGTAAAATTAGACGTTTGATAGGAAAATCCACAAATTTGCTTGACGCACGTGTGTAAACATTGTTTAATACGCCCACTTTGGCGCGATAGCTCAGTCGGTAGAGCAACGGATTGAAAATCCGTGTGTCCCCAGTTCGATCCTGGGTCCCGCCACCATAAATTGTATTTTCAATCCCCGATCCCATCGGGGATTTTTTTTACCCAAAATTGATTGCGTGAAAAATGGGCAATCAAATCAAAAGCTCATGATAATTATTGACTATTGAGCTGAGATACGGCTTAATACACCCCATTGGCGCGATAGCTCAGTCGGTAGAGCAACGGATTGAAAATCCGTGTGTCCCCAGTTCGATCCTGGGTCCCGCCACCATATTCAAAAAGCCCTAAACTCAAGTTTAGGGCTCTTTTATGCATGAAGCAAAATGGGATGTGTTTTGATCAAAAAATCTGTTTATGAATAAAAAGAATATGCTTCTCAAATTAACTTAGTTATCTGAATAAAAGAAAAACAATATACTTGTACATATATTATTTTTACTGAAGATAAGTTATGCAAAAGTTGCTTGGGTTTACACTTCCTACATTATTTTTATCCGCTTTATCGTCATCAGTATTCGCGACAACAGGTTATTTTATGCATGGCTATGGGGTAAAGGTGCAGGGAAACGCAGGAGCCTCCATAGCGGCATTTAACGATGCTTTAACGATTGCGAATAATCCTTCTGGATTGGCTTGGTTAGACAGTCGTGTCGATATTGGCGCGACTATATTTAACCCTAAGCGTTCTGCTGAAATTGAGGGGAATTTGGCAGGTGCCAACGGTCATTACAGTGGCAATGGACGTGAATATTTTGTTCTACCTGAATTTGCGGTCAATAAGAAAGTAAATGATACGGTTGCTTTGGGTTTAGCGATTTATGGTAACGGCGGTATGAATACCTCCTACAAGAAAAATCCGTATGCAGCTTTTGGGAATACAGGTGAGGCAGGGGTGGATTTAGCGCAGATTTTTATTTCTCCATCTGTGGCTTGGCG
Source organism: Acinetobacter sp. WCHA45 (assembly GCF_002165255.2). Taxonomy (NCBI): domain Bacteria; kingdom Pseudomonadati; phylum Pseudomonadota; class Gammaproteobacteria; order Moraxellales; family Moraxellaceae; genus Acinetobacter; species Acinetobacter sp. WCHA45. The sequence goes on from NZ_CP028561.1 coordinate 220,378, forward strand.
TTATAGCGAAAACCAATCCATCGGTATTGCGACCAACATTCTTTATCAACGATTTGAAGCTAAAGGAATTTCAGGTTTTGCACCATTTTCTGTTGATGGGCAAAAACTGAGTAATAATGGTAAGGATTCTGCTACAGGCATAGGTGTTAAAGTCGGCTGGAGTGCCAAGCTAAATGATGTCGTAACTGTTGGTGCAAATTATTCTTCAAAAATTAAATCGGACAAATTTGATCAATATCGCGGTTTATTTGCTCAAGCAGGAGGTTTTGATGTACCGGAGAGCTACGGCGTAGGAGCCGCTTTTCAATTGACGCCTGCATTAACTGTATTAACCGATATAGCGCGTATTAATTATTCGGATGTAGATTCAGTTGGAAATCCTTTTAGTCTAGCTTCGGTGATGGCGGGTAATGGTTTTGGTTCAGAAAAAGGTCAGGGTTTTGGTTGGAAAGATATCAACGTTTACAGGATTGGTGCGGCATATCAAGTTAGTCCACAAGTGACGATAAGAGCTGGATATAGCCATAATGATCAGCCAATTCCTCAAGATCAAACCTTCTTGAATATTCTTGCACCTGGTGTAATTCAAGATCATCTCAGCGTGGGGGCGACGTGGAATATTGATCGTGCACAGGAGCTTAGTGTTGCATATACCTATGGTTTGAAAGAAACCGTAAAAGGAAGTCAATCTATTCCTTTGAACTTTGGCGGTGGTGAAGCTAATCTTGAAATGGATCAGCATATTTTAGGTGTTTCATATGGTCTGAAATTCTGATCAAAACGAAAAAGGCTGAATCAAATAGATTCAGCCTTTTTCAAGATGTGCAGTAAAAAATTAAGCAGTTTTTGCTAATTTTTCGTTTGCTAACATATGACCTGTTTCTTCGAAGTTCGCATGCCATGACAGTGCTTCACGAAGAATATGAGGTGTATGGCCACCGCGCTCGCAGGCACGATCAAAATAATCATTTAAGGCAGCTTGATAAAGTGGGTGTACGCAGTTGTCAATAATCACACGTGCGCGCTCACGAGGTGCTAAGCCACGTAAATCTGCTAAACCAACTTCAGTTACCAGAATGTCAACATCATGCTCATTATGATCAACGTGGCTTACCATTGGTACGATTGATGAAATATCACCACCTTTTGCGATTGACTTGGTAACAAAGATTGCAAGGTGAGCATTACGTGCAAAATCACCTGAACCGCCGATACCATTCATCATTTTTGTACCGCAAACGTGAGTTGAGTTCACATTGCCATAAATATCAAATTCAAGGGCAGTGTTGATCCCAATAATACCTAAGCGACGCACAATTTCAGGGTGATTTGAAATTTCTTGTGGACGTAAGACTAATTTATCTTTGTAGTGCTCTAGATTGCCAAATACACGCTCGCCACACTGAGCTGAAAGTGTAATTGAGCTACCAGAAGCAAATTTCATTTTACCTGCATCGATCAACTCAAACGTACAGTCTTGAAGTACTTCAGAGTACATCACAAGATCTTCGAAGTTTGAATCTTTCAAACCAGTGAGAACAGCGTTTGCAATAGAACCAATACCCGCTTGTAAAGGACCTAGATTTTTCGCTAAACGACCTGCAGCAACTTCTTTTTCAAAGAAAGCGATAAGGTGATTTGCAATCCCTTGAGTTTCATCGTCAGGCGCAGTCACAGTTGAAGGTGAGTCGGCCGTATTATTAAAAACGATGCCTACGATTTTTGCTGGGTCAATTTGGATTGCAGTTGAACCAATACGATCATCGACTTGAGTTAATGGAAGTGGGGTACGTGTTGGACGATATGTTGGAATATAAATATCGTGTAAGCCCTCAAAGTTTTCGCTCAATGAGGTATTAATTTCAACGATCACTTTTTCAGCAAAAATCGCGAAACTTGCAGAGTTGCCTACAGAGGTTGTCGGTACGATATGACCATCTTCTGTAATCGCAACAGCTTCAATCACAGCAATATCTGGACGTTTAAGCTGTTGATTACGCATTTGCTCAACAGTTTCAGACAAATGTTGGTCGATAAACATTACTTCACCATTATTAATGGCGCGACGTAAAGTATTATCAACTTGGAATGGCATACGACGAGCAAGTACACCTGCTTCCGTCAATTGTTTGTCTAAGTCATTCCCTAGGCTTGCACCCGTAATTAATGTGATTTTTAACGGATTTTTTTTAGCTTGTTCGACCAATGCTTGTGGCACAGCTTTCGCTTCTCCAGCACGAGTAAAACCACTCATACCAACCGTCATATCATTTTCAATAAAGCGAGCAGCCTGTTCAGCGCTCATCACTTTGTCATGTAGGGTAGCAAGGCGAATACGACTTAAAGACATGATCCATTCTCAATATACTTCTTAGTTAGATATGGATTTTAGCGTTAAAACTTGAAAAGGGAATTGGACTACGGCTAAGGTCTAATATGTGAAATGCGTGATACTTTTTCAGAGATAAAAAGAGTTATTTTTCCAGCATGAATTGTTCTAAAAATGTTCAGTTATGCTCTGTTTAATTTTATCAATTGCATTCGTTTGAGATTCTTCAAGATTTTCATGGTTGAGTGGAAGTGAAATCACCACTTCTAAACCGCCTTGCTCTCGGTTGCGGATGTTGATCTGTCCCTGATGAATGTCAACAATACGTTTTACAATGGCTAAGCCGAGGCCACTTCCTTGAATCGTGCGTGCTGAATTACCACGAACAAAGGGTTGCATGAGTTCTTCCACTTGATCGGGTGGAATACCTTCACCATGATCAGCGACGGTAATCAGAATATGATCATCTACATGGCTTGCCGATAATTCAATTGGTTCTGCGCCATAACGTTTGGCGTTGTTGACTAAATTTGCAATCAAACGTTTTAAAGATAGGCTTCGGGCAGGAATGATAGGTAACTGTTGTGCTTCAAAACGAATATCTAAGGGCTTAAATTGTACAGCGACTTCTTGAAGCAATGTATTAATATTGGTTTGTGATAGTTCTTCATCAGATCCATCTCGCATATACGAAATAAATTGATTCAGGATCGCATCCATATCATCTACATCGTAAATTAGACCTTCGCGGAAAAACTCATCTGGGAGCATTTCTGCGGTCAGGCGGATACGCGTCAGTGGCGTACGTAAATCATGTGAAATTCCTGCTAGCATGATTTGTCGATCGCGTTCAGTTTGCTCAAGCGTATATACCATATGGTTGAATGCTTGGTTTACTTGACGTATTTCGAGTGGCCCATGATTGGTATCAAGATAAGGTGCTTTACCAGTTTTACTATAATTGTTGGCAGCATTCTGTAAACGACGTAATGGTCGATTCATTTGTCGGACTAGAATTAAAATAATAATTGAAGAAATAATTGGAACGCCAAATAGCCATGCTGCAATTAGTTCCACGCTGTAGTTAGTATACGTTTTTAGTGGTTCACGCACCCAGTTGCCATGCATTTCAGGCGTTTGAATCCAAATACGTGGTATTGGTTTGAATTTAAAATATACAGTAACGTTATCAGCGTTATCGACTCCTAGTTCTTTCGCAAGTTTGGTTTCGATTTGGTTGGTAAATAACTCGGCTAAGAATTTATCTTCAATTTTTGGAAATTCTTTGGGGTCAGTGATGTATTCAATACCAATACGGTTTTTAAGCCATGTATCGACATCAACTTCTGTATCGCGATGTAAAATACGGATATCTGGATTATTGACTAATTCAAGCTCAATGGCGAGATAACGCGCATGTTGTTGTAATTCTGGTAAATATAAAGTTCGCCAAAAGAACCACAAGGACATAAACAAGCTAAAAACGACCGTGAACAATACCAAGATCGTGGTACGCATGGCCGCAGAACGTGGTTTAATTTTATCTAAAAAACGTTCCCATTTTGTTCGCGGTCTTTCTGAATAAGTCGCGAAATCTGTAAATGCTTGTGGATCAATCGGTTCAAGCTTCAAGGTTGAGTTTCCCGCACTTACTCAGCACCATCTGGAACAAATACGTAACCTACACCCCAAACCGTTTGAATATAACGGGCACGCGCAGGATTATCTTCGATTAAACGACGTAAACGAGAGACTTGGACATCAATCGAGCGCTCCATAGCACCCCATTCACGACCACGTGCCAAATTCATCAATTTATCACGAGTTAAAGGTTCGCGAGGGTGCTGAACCAAAGCTTTTAATACTGCAAATTCACCTGTCGTTAACGTGACCACCTGACCTTCACGCGTTAAAGTGCGTGTAGAAAGGTCGAGCGACCAAGGACCAAAGCTCACCACTTCCACTTGTTGGCTTGGTGCGCCTGGCACTTCACGGACTTGGCGACGTAAAACAGCACGAATTCGCGCTAATAGCTCATTTGGGTTGAATGGTTTTGGTAAATAATCATCTGCACCTGCTTCAAGACCCGCGATGCGGTCAGAATCACTACCACGTGCAGTGAGCATGATAATCGGTGTGTCGATATTAGACTGACGTAAACGACGGCAAATACTTAAACCATCTTCTACTGGGAGCATAAAATCGAGCACGATCAGCGAGAACAATTCACGTTGCAGTAAACGGTCCATTTGGGTTGCATCATGGGCAGTTTTTACCACAAAGCCTTTATCTTCTAAAAAGCGTTGTAATAGGGTACGCAGACGCACATCATCATCGACCACTAAGATGCGTTCGACCCGGTCTGTCTCATGGTGTACAGTTTCCGTCGATTCGGCAGGTACAACTAAACTCATGATGTGCTCCTTTATCGTTTATTGTCATCGTCTTTATGCAATGCGATTGTGAAATATCAATAGACCTTTGAGTATACGATTCATTGCACAGTTTTGGCTATGTTATAAAGCAACAAATATTGCCAATAAAATCAAGAGATAGATACCAAATGTATACAGGTAAAATTATGACAATCGATCTATTTTTCAATATTTAGGCGAAAAATTCTTAGTATTTTATAAGTATTTATCAATTAGCATAATCTACTCTAAAAATATTCAAAAAAACAATAGTGGATTTTATAGTCACGGACTTTATAATCAGTGCTTTTAGACTTAACCCTTGTGGAATCAATCACGATGACTGACTTAGTTCAGCAGTTGGCAAATGAACTTGCCGTACGTCCAAACCAAGTAGAAGCTGCTATTCGTTTAATTGATGAAGGCGCTAGCGTTCCTTTTATTGCACGTTACCGTAAAGAAGTCACGCAGGGCTTAGACGATACGCAATTACGCCAACTCGACACGCGTTTAACTTATCTACGTGATTTATACGAGCGTCGTGAAAAGGTGATTCAATCTTTACAAGAACAAGATAAATTAAGTGATAATTTATTGGCGCGTGTGAATGCAGCAGAAACTAAAAATGCATTAGAAGAAATTTATGCACCGTACCGTCCAAAACGTACCAGTAAATCATTTAAGGCAAAAGAAGCTGGTTTAGGTCCAATAGCTGAAAAAATTATTGCCGATCAAGTTGATCCAACTGAGGCATTGGCAGATTTTAGTCATGAAGATTATCCAGATGTCGAAAGCCAACTTGATGCAATTCAGCACATCTTGATTGATGACTGGGCACAAAATATTGGATTAACTACTGAATTAAAACAAATTTTCTCTAAAACAGCAGTTCTTAAGAGCGCAGTTGCTTCTGAAGAGAAAAAAGAAGTCGGTAAAAAATTCCGTGATTATTTTGAGTTTTCTGAAAACCTAAATAAATTACCTTCGCATCGTTTATTGGCGATGTTACGTGGTCGTCAAGAAAATGTATTGGGTTTAAAAGTAGACGGCGAAGATGATACGCCGTTAGCTCGTATTGAAACTGAATATAATCTTGAACAAATTCAGCCTCAAAGCCGTCAAGATTATTTAAAACAAACTGCAAAATTATTTTGGCTTGGTAAGATTCGTCCGCAAATCGAACATTCGTTATTGACTGATAAGCGCTTAGCTGCTGAAGCTGAAGCAATGGATGTGTTTGCTGAAAATTTACGTCATTTACTCCTTTCTGCACCTGCAGGTGGTCGTACCACTTTAGGTGTTGATCCTGGTATCCGTACAGGCGTAAAGCTTGCGGTTGTGAGTGACGCAGGCAATGTTCTAGCACATAGTACGATTTACCCGTTTGCACCGAAAGAAGATAAACAAGGTTCAATTGCTGAGTTAGCTCGTTTATGCCGAGAGTTCCACGTGGAACTTATTGCGATTGGTAATGGTACAGCAAGTCGTGAAACTGAAGCAGTTGTTGCAGAAATGATGGCTGCCAATGCTGACTTGAAACTGACGCGTATCACCGTCAGTGAAGCAGGTGCATCGGTTTATTCGGCAAGTGAACTTGCTTCTCAAGAATTACCAGAGCTTGATGTTTCAATTCGTGGCGCGGTTTCAATTGCGCGCCGTTTACAAGATCCATTGGCTGAACTTGTGAAGATTGATCCGAAATCCATTGGTGTGGGTCAATATCAGCATGATGTGAATCAAACTGGTTTAGCAAAAACATTAGATGCTGTGGTTGAAGACTGTGTGAATGCAGTTGGCGTAGATGTAAATACCGCATCTCCAGCGATCTTGGCATATATTGCAGGTTTAAACAAAGCGATTGCACAGCAAATCGTTGAATATCGTAAAGAACATGGTCGTTTCGACAACCGTCAAGCCTTGAAAAAAGTGCCACGTTTAGGTGAGCGTACTTTTGAACAATCAGCAGGCTTCTTACGTGTTCAAAATGGTTCTGAGCCATTGGATGCATCAGCGGTTCACCCAGAAAGTTATGGCGTGGTTGAAAAGATTGTTGCAGCAAAAGCCACAACAGTAAAAGACATTATTGGTAATACTGAAATTATCCGCCAAATCAAAGCAGATGAGTTTGTTGATGACAAGTTTGGTTTGCCAACGATTCAAGATATTTTAGCTGAACTTGAAAAGCCTGCACGTGATCCACGTCCAGAGTTTCGTACTGCCAAGTTCCGTGAAGATATTACAGAAGTTGCTCAACTCACTGAAGGCATGCAGCTTGAAGGTGTAGTGACCAATGTGACCAACTTTGGCGCGTTCGTAGATGTGGGTGTACATCAAGATGGTTTAGTGCATATCTCTGAACTTGCAAATGAATTTGTTTCTGATCCACATAAAGTGGTGAAACCAGGTCAAATTGTGCAAGTACGTGTGATGCAAGTTGATGTGGAGCGTAATCGTGTGAACTTAAGTATGCGTGCAGAAGGTTCCGTACCTGCTAAAGCGCCACGCCAACAACAGCGCCCACAGCAAGAACGAACTGAACGTTCAGAGCGTAAGCCTCAAGGTCAACGTCCGCCACGTAAAGAAGGTGACTTTAAGCGTCCACAAAATAACAAGCCAAAAACTGAAAAACCACAAGAGCAAAAAATCGGTGGTTTAGGTGCTTTGTTATTACAAGCAGGGATTAAAGGTTCTAAATAACCTAATTTAATCTACTTACAAAACCTTCCTTCGGGGAGGTTTTTTACATTCAAAATAGATGATTTTTCCGCTTTTTATGTTGAACTTTATTATAATTCCTCAGTTCCCAACGCAAACTTGTTGTTCTTATGTCCCCAGATTCTACTGAAAATCTTTCTTCCCCCCAGCATGCTTTTTTACAAGGAGTGATCAAAATACTGCCGCTATGTTTCGCGGTATTGCCGTGGGGCTTGCTGGCAGGCTCAATGGCGATTCAGGCTGGCCTGACCACTGGGCAAGCCATAGGAATGTCTGCATTGGTTTTTGCTGGTGCAGCGCAGTTGATGACACTGGGTTTAGTTATGGCGGGTACACCTGCACTCACCATTATCATTTCAGTATTTTTGATTACCACACAGCATTATTTGTATGCTCTATATTTTCGTGAAGAAATTGCCAGACTGCCATTAAAACAGCGTTTGTTATTTGGTTTTTTGCTGACTGATGAATTGTTTGCTGTTGGTATTCATAAGCGTGAATATTATATTTATTTTTTGCTTGGGGCTGGCAGTTTTTTCTATTTGGCTTGGGTATTGTGTAGTATTGGCGGTATTGTGTTGGCTTCCTCTCTGCCAAATTTAGATCAATATCATCTCGATTTTTCGATTGTTGCGACATTTATCGCAATCGTAGTTCCATTTATTAAAAACTTAAATACTTTGGTTGGAGTATTGGTTTCGGTTCTTTTAACCGTTGTTTTTCTAAGCTTAGGTTTTAAAAGTGCCGCGATTATGGCGGGTGTGATTGGAATGTTTGCGGCAACCTGCTTACAGAATTTTAGGGAGCGCACAGCATGAGTTGGTTTCTGCTGATTATTCTCGCAATTGTGGTGTTTATGAATCGCTATATTCTACTTGAACCAAATCTGCCTTTGCGTTTACCCAAATGGTTTCAACAATCTTTGCAGTACTCCGCACCGTGTTTACTGACGGCAATTGCGACTCCGATTGTGTTTATGGATGAGCAGGGCATATTTCGTTCAACCCTGCTCAATCCTTATTTTCTGGCCACGATTGTAACCATTGTGATTGCGTATAAGGTTAGACATACCTTGTTGACGATTATTCTGAGTTTGGCGTGTTTTTATGGATTGGTGTTCTGGTTGAATTAGTTAAATTAAAAGATTGGGAGCATATAGATTATGCTCTAAAATGAGAGCAATTCCTGCAACACCAAAACATTATCTGCCTTTGGTGAGCGTAGATGATCTATGCAAAGTGATAGTGCAAGCTGCAACAGATTCAGGTTTAGTGAGCCAGTCCTTATTAGTTGCCCCAGAGCAGAACATTTTTTGTCTGAATTGACGAAAATGATTGCTCAACAATTCAATGTCTCTGCACCGAAACAACATGTGCCGCTGACTATTTTACGATTAATTTCGAATTGGACATGGTTGGCAAATCAATTAGAAATGTCGGCTGAGATGTTAAGTTTTTTGAGGACTGAACAACTGGACTTAGAACCGCTTAAACAATTTAGACAGCGTTGGGATATACAGACAGGGGATTTAGCGGATGCCATTACAAAAACAACAGATTGGATGAAACAAACAACATCCACAAAAATTATTTAAATCATAAAAAACAGCGTATCTAGAGATACGCTGTTTTTAAAATCGGAATCACAAGATTACCAGTGTTCACCTGGGAACAAGCGCGCATAGGCACGTTGTACAAGATTTAATTTCTCTTGCTCACCGATAGATGCTGTAGAGCTTGGGAATAAGTTAAAGCCGATCGACATCAAAATATTATTTACATCCGGTGCAATCGCATAAGTAATTGATGCGAGACGACCTAAGTTGGTTGCGATCTTTTTCGGACGTTTCACAATCGCATAAGCAATCAAGTCTGCTGCTTGTTCAGGAGAAAGCGTCGGTACATATTTATAGATTTTAGTTGGTGCAATCATTGGGGTACGCACTAACGGCATATAAATCGAAGTGATTGCAATTTTGTGTGAGTGAACTTCAGCAGATAAACAACGGCTAAATGCATCCAATGCCGCTTTAGACGCTACATAAGCAGAGAAGCGGGTTGCATTTGCAAGTACACCAATCGAACTGATATTGATGATTTGACCGTCTTTACGTTGCATCATGTGTGGCAAGATATTCAATACCAAACGTACTGCACCGAAGTAATTTAATTGCATTGTACGTTCGAAATCATGGAAACGATCAACAGACTCATGTACAGCACGACGAATTGAACGACCTGCGTTATTCACTAAAATATCGATGTGATCAACAGCAGCTAAAATTTCTTTTGAAACTGCATCAATTGATTCCATGTCGTTAAGGTCACATGGAAAAACAGAAGCTTTTCCACCCTCAGCTTCAATCTCAGCTTTGACTTCATCTAATTTTTCTTTAGTACGAGCAAGCAACAAGACATGAGCGCCAGCTTGAGCAAGATATTTTGAAACTGTTAAACCAATACCACTTGATGCACCAGTAACAATGATTGTTTTACCGTCGACTTTTTGTTGAAAAAGTTTTTTAAGTTTTGCGTTCATGTACGTGTCCTACATTAATCAAGCTGTTGTTTGCATTGCCGTCATGGTTGTGATTAGGCACTGCACTTTATTTTGTATGTATATTAACCGATATTTTTTGTTTGTCTAGTGTAAATGTTTGAAATTTAATATCTTTTTAGAGTAAAAACTCTAAAAAAATAAACCGATATTTTAAAAATGATATTATATTTTCCGAATTTTGCATAGAAAAAAAGCCCTATGTTAAGGGCTCATTGATTTCATTGAATTTAAACCTGAGCAAGCGCCTGTTCAAGGTCGGCAATCAGGTCATCAATATGCTCAATACCAATAGACAAGCGCACAAGGTCTTCACTGACCCCTGCCGATTTAAGTTCCTCTGCATTGAGCTGGCGGTGGGTGGTGGTTGCTGGGTGGCAGGCCAGACTTTTGGCATCCCCAATATTCACCAGACGTGTAAATAGCTGTAATGCATCGATAAAACGAGTACTGCCTTCTAAGCCATCTTGTACGCCAAAAGAAAGAATCGCAGAAGGTTTACCTTTCACATACTTTTGTGCCAAATGATGCTGTGGATGGTCACTTAAACCTGCATAATTGACCCATTTTACTTTTGGATGTTGTTTCAAATAATTTGCAACTTTCAGAGCATTCTCCGTATGGCGCTCCATACGAAGGCTTAAAGTTTCTAAGCCTTGTAAGATCAAAAACACACTCAGCGGACTAATGGCTGCGCCTGTATTGCGTAGCGGAACAACGCGTGCACGTGCGATATAAGCAGCTTCACCTAGAACTTCAACATAGTTGACCCCATGATAGCTTGGGTCAGGTGTATTTAAGGCTTTAAAACGTTCTGGGTATTGACCCCACGGAAACTTGCCGCTATCGACAATCACACCACCGATGCTGTTGCCATGACCGCCAATATATTTGGTGAGGGAATGGATCACAATATCTGCACCAAATTCAAATGGCTTGAGCAGGGCAGGTGTTGCCACGGTATTGTCGACAATCACAGGCACACCATATTCATGGGCAATTTTGGCAATCGCTTCCAGATCAATGATATTGCCAAGTGGATTACCAATCGATTCAACAAACACCAGTTTGGTTTTATCATCAATAATGGTGCGTAACGCGTCTGGATTTTGATAATCAAAGAAGCGCACCTCGATGCCCTGTTTTGGCAAGGTGTGTGCAAACAGGTTGTAAGTTCCGCCATACAGGGTTGAAACCGAGGCAATGTTGTCACCTGCTTCGGCAATCGTTTGAATCGAATAGGTGATCGCTGCCATACCTGAGGCTAGAGCCAATGCACCAATACCACCTTCAAGCGCTGCGAGGCGTTGTTCGAGTACGGCGGTGGTTGGATTCATAATACGGGTGTAAATATTGCCCTGAACTTTTAAATCGAATAAGTCAGCACCATGTTGTGTATTATCAAATGCATAAGACGTGGTTTGATAAATAGGTACAGCAACAGCCTTTGTAGTGGCTTCTGGTGAATATCCCGCATGAATGGCTAAAGTTTCATCTTTATAGGTCATGATTACATCATCTACGTGAGTTAAATACTGATCGAGTGTAGCCGAAAAGCTATCCAAAATGGTGCATAATTTATGCGATTTATTGCGTTTTTATTCATATAAACAAAATAATAAGCGATTGAAAGCCATGATTCTGTTTTGAAGACAAAATTGTGTAATGTCTTGAAAAAGAAAATCCTTTGATTGGATGAAACAAAGATGATCTTAACTTCATGTTAATCCCGTTTTCAGCGTATAATACGTGCGATTATTTTTCGCTTTTTGCGATTTATTGTTTTTTCAATTGAGGAGTCCTGCGTGGCCCAATATATTTATACGATGAATCGAGTGTCGAAAATGGTTCCGCCGAAGCGCGAAATCTTAAAAGACATCTCTTTATCATTTTTCCCAGGCGCAAAAATTGGTGTGCTTGGTTTGAACGGTGCAGGTAAATCTACCTTACTCCGTATTATGGCTGGCGTAGATAAAGATTTCTCAGGTGAAGCACGTGCACAACCAGGAATCAAAATCGGTTACTTAGAACAAGAGCCGCCATTAGATCCAACCAAAGATGTTCGTGGTAACGTTGAAGATGGTGTACGTGAAGCACTTGATGCTTTAGCGCGTCTTGATCAGGTTTTTGCAGAATATGCTGAGCCTGATGCAGATTTCGATGCGCTTGCAAAAGAGCAGGAAAAATTAGAATCAATCATCCATGCTTGGGATGCACATAATCTGAATAATCAGCTTGAAATTGCTGCAGATGCCTTGAACCTGCCTGCATGGGATGCTGACGTGTCTTTGCTTTCAGGTGGTGAGCGTCGTCGTGTGGCATTGTGTCGTTTATTGTTGTCTAAGCCAGACATGCTGCTTCTTGACGAACCAACGAACCATTTAGATGCTGAATCAGTATCTTGGTTAGAGCGTTTCTTGAAAGATTTCCCTGGTACGATCGTTGCGATTACGCATGACCGTTATTTCTTGGATAACGTGGCTGAGTGGATTCTTGAACTTGACCGTGGCATGGGGATTCCTTATCAAGGTAACTACTCTTCTTGGCTGGAACAAAAGAATGCCCGCCTAGAGCAAGAGAACAAACAAGAAGAATCTTTTGCGAAAGCATTGAAAAAAGAACTTGAATGGGTTCGTTCAAATGCCAAAGGCCAGCAGAAGAAAAACAAAGCGCGTATGGAGCGTTTTGAAGAACTTAACTCACGTGAATTCCAACAGCGTAATGAAACTTCTGAAATCTACATTCCACCTGGCCCACGTTTGGGTAACAAAGTTGTAGAAGTTGAAGGCATCAGTAAATCATTCGATGGTCGCTTACTTTACGAAAACTTAACGTTTACTGTACCTCCTACAGCGATTGTGGGTATCGTGGGTCCAAACGGTGCGGGTAAAACCACGCTATTCCGTATGATGACTGGCGAACAGCAACCTGATACAGGTACGGTGACTTTAGGTGAGTCAGTTAAAGTGGCTTATGTGGGTCAGATCCGTGACACCTTGGATAACAACAAAACCGTTTGGGAAGAAGTTTCTGGTGGTTTAGATATCCTCAAAATTGGTGATTACGAAATTGCATCACGTGCTTATATCGGTCGCTTTAACTTTAAAGGTCAAGATCAGCAAAAACGTGTAGGTGAATTGTCTGGTGGTGAGCGTAACCGCTTACAACTTGCCAAGATCTTACAGTTAGGTGCAAACGTTATCTTACTGGATGAGCCATCGAACGACTTGGATATCGAAACTTTACGTGCGCTTGAGGATGCAATTCTTGTATTCCCAGGTACTGTGATGGTGGTATCGCATGACCGTTGGTTCCTTGACCGTATTGCAACGCACATCTTGTCATTTGAGAATGAACAGCCAGAATTCTACACAGGTAACTATGCAGAATACGAAGCATACCGTCAGTCTCGTTTAGGGGATGCAGCAGCAACTAAACGTACAAAGTATAAAAAGATTACAGGTTAATTTCCTGTCTAAAAAAACCAGCTCTCGAGCTGGTTTTTTTATTTTCAGAAATTATAAATACAAATCAAGGATTGTGCGATAAAGCTAAATTTCAGGACGATCTTGTTTTAGTTCGTTTAATGTAATTTTATTACATGTACTTTATTTGCTATAGTGACGCAAATTTTGAACAGTTGGTGTAACGTGCAACGTTCTGCTGTATTTATGACACTCTTGCTGAGTTTGTTCATGTTCCAAAGTTTTTGGAATGTGGCGGCGGCTTTTTGTGCGCATGAACAGCCGACTGAATATCGTACGTTGAATCATTTTGGGCATCATATCCCTGAAAATTTAGATGTTTCTGAAAAACATGCAGTAGTTGCAGATCAAGATGCTTCTGATTTACCCATGCCGTTAAGCTTGCAAGATCATCATGACCATCTGCCATCTTGTTTTCATGTGGTGGTGGCTGAAGTTCAGCAACGTGTAAATGAACCGATGTTGCACAGTCAGGACGTAGAACAAAAATATTACTGGTCCAACTTCTATCAGTCTCCACATCTTTCAGGGCTAAATCCGCCGCCTTTATCAACCCCGCTATAGGTGGGGTAGCCGAAAAATAGCCCACCGCATTCTTATTACTTTGCGGGGCTTTATATGTCTTCTAGTTTAAATCAGCGTATTCATGCAGTTGAGCAGCATACGCGAAAAAATCGTACTCAATTGTCATTGAAGTGGTCAGTGTTGGCACTTGCCTTAAGCACTGCTATTTTGAGTCCATCCATTGCCGCAGAATCTTTACTTGATGCAAATCAGCCTGCAACCAAGGCTGCACAACGTAATCTGAATTTTGAGCAAATCTTGCAGGATGTGAAACAATATCAGGCAGGCACAGGGGTGTGGCAAACGCAGCAAGGAATCGCTGAGGCCAATGTGAAACAAGCCGGGTTATGGTCGAATCCAAGTATTTCTATTCAGCAAACCGACTTTAGGTCAGGCAAAGACAAAGAGTTGGAATTTGGTGTTTCACAAAAATTAGACATTTTTGGTCAACGTCGTGCTGCGGTTAAGCTTGCCGATGTACAAGCATCTCAAGTGGGCCTTAATCAGGAACTCTACAATGCGCAACTTGAGTTAGCAGTTAAATATCTATGGTCGCAAGTCGTGGTGCTAGAGCTGGAACATGATGTGGTTCAGGCACAGTTAAAAACCAGTCAGGACACTTTGGATGCAACTCGCTTAAGACTCAAAGCGGGCAGCATTGCGCAGGTCGATTTAGATCGTACCTTGATGGCGCATATTGAAAATCAACGGTTGTTTCAACAAACCGAACTCTCTTTAGCCACTGCAAAGCGTCAATTGGCAAATCTGTGGGGCAGTACCGATAACCGCTTCTCTACTCAGGCAAGCAATGTCTGGCCACAACAAAATGATTTGCAAGATTATTTGCAGAACAATTTATTTGAGCGTGCTATTCAACTCGATATCGTGCGTCAAAAAGCCAATATCGATTATTTAAAAGTATCCAACCGACCAAATCCAACCGTCAATTTAGGCATGGTGCAAAGTAAAAGCGCAGAAACCAATTCGACCGATAACAAGTTCCGAGTGGGTATCGATATCCCGTTGAATATTTTTAATCGTCAACAGTATTCATTGCGAATTGCCAATGCCAAACAAGATTTACTGGTCAAACAGCAACAGTTTTACAAGCAGCAGAACTTGAATGCGATTCAGACCTTAACAGCAGAGTTGGCGGGATTGAAACAACAGTTCGATCTCGTCAATCAACGACAAATTCCATTGTCTGAAACGGTACAAGAGAAAATGTTGCTCGGTTTCAAAGTCGGTAAATATGCCATTACCGATGTGCAGCAAGCCACCATGCAATTGCAGGATCAACGTTTAAATAAAGTGCAGTTACTCAAGAGTGCATGGCAAAAGCAAATTGATGCAGAAAGTTTAGCACTAGGAATTGAGCTGAGTATGGTGAGTTCAAGTGATGCCTTAAATCAGATTAATCAAACCCTCTGGAAAGATACCAATAACCTTCCCGCTGTAGTAGGAGCAGAATAATGTCGACAAATAAATCTAAAAAGCAGTGGTTCTGGGTCATTCTGGTTATTGCCGTTGGCTTAGTCCTGAGCGCGTTATTATTTTTCACGGGCAAGAACAAAGCCAGCAGTGATGCAGCAGCTGATAGTCATGGCGAAGGTGAGGAAGGACATACAGAAGGTGAGGCTGGGCAGGCGGAAAGTGAGGAAGGTAGCTTAAATCTCAGCCCAAAACAGATGACTGAATATGGGGTTAAGCTGGCTCAGGTTGGTGTGGGTGAAGTCGGACAGCAATTTGCTTACCCAGCAAAACTGGTGACCAATACTGATCAGCAAGCGCATGTTTCAGCAACCTTTGCTGGGCGTGTGGAAAGTGTTAATGCGGTACTTGACCAACAAGTCAAGAAAGGGCAAGTTTTAGCCACTCTATTTATCCCTGATCTGGTAGATCAGCAGGCTAATTTAAGTATTGCACAAGAAGCTTTAACCCTTGCACAGCAAGATTATCAACGTGAAAAACAACTTTGGGAACAAGGGGTTTCTGCACGTCAGGATTATCAACGTGCCTACAATGCCTATCGTCAGGCACAGATTCAGGTACAAGCTGCACGTAGCCGCTTATCTGCCTTGGGCGCATCCAGTGGCAGTCAGGGTCGCTATGTCTTGACTGCACCTTTAAGCGGTGTGGTGAGTCTGAAAGATATTGTGGTGGGAGAGCAAATTACCGCAGATAAGCAGTTATTTGTGATTGATCAGCTGGATCAACTCTGGATTGAGTTTATTTTACCAAGCGTCAATAACATCAATGTCCAACCAGATCAGCAGATCGAGTTTAAGTCGCTGCAAACCAATAATAGCTTTAAAGCACAAATCCAGACTTTGACCACCGCAGCAGATACGCAGACAGGTCGTTTGCAGGTGCGTGCCAAAGTGTTAACCCCAGCCAAAGAACTTCGACCTAATTTGATGGTAAACGTGTTATTAGATGGTACGGACAAGAAGCCTGTGCTTCGTGTTGCCAAAGGGGCGATTCAGCAGATCGAGGGTAAAGCCACGGTTTTTGTCGCTAAGCAAGAGAAAGACCAAATGCATTTCACTCCAACACCTGTACAACTGGGTAATTACTCAAGTGATGGGCAGTGGGTGGAAATCCAATCGGGTCTGACTGAAAAGCAACAATATGTCAGTCAAGGCAGTTTCCTTTTGAAATCTGAGATCGAGAAGGGAGAGGCTGAGCATGGACACTAAAGATAAGTTGCAGCTTCCTCCCGCGGAAGGCCTGTTTGATCGGATTATTCAGTTTTCAATCCGCAATGCGATTTGGGTCATGCTGTTTGTGGTGGCATGGATCGGGGTCGGTATTTATAGCTACCAAAAACTGTCGATTGATGCCGTACCTGACATTACCAACGTGCAGGTGCAGATTAACAGTCAGGCGGGAGGATTCACTGCCCCTGAGGTTGAACAACGCATTACTTATCCGATTGAAAATGCCATGTCGGGTATTCCGAACTTGGAACAAACCCGTTCCATCTCGCGTTACGGCTTGTCCCAAGTCACGGTGATCTTTAAAGATGGTACCGATATCTATTGGGCACGCCAGCTGATTAACCAGCGCTTACAGGAAGCCAAGAGTGCTTTGCCTGATGATATTGATCCACAAATGTCACCGATTTCAACGGGGCTAGGCGAGATCTATCAATGGGTGATCAAGGCTGAACCGAATGC
Organism: Acinetobacter sp. WCHA45; assembly: GCF_002165255.2. Lineage (NCBI taxonomy): Bacteria > Pseudomonadati > Pseudomonadota > Gammaproteobacteria > Moraxellales > Moraxellaceae > Acinetobacter > Acinetobacter sp. WCHA45. Next base: position 237,620 of record NZ_CP028561.1, read on the forward strand.
CAAAAAGGCAGATGGTACGCCTTATGAGGCTATGGACCTGCGTGAAATTCAGGACTGGATTGTTCGTCCTCAATTACAACGTGTGCCAGGTGTTGCTGAAATCAATACCATTGGGGGATATAACAAGACCTATGTGGTTTCCCCCGATCTGAAACGTTTGCAACAACTGCAAATTCCCTTAACCGATTTGCAAACTGTACTCACTGAAAATAATGAAAACCGCGGTGCGGGTTTTATTGAAGAAAATGGTCAGCAGCTTACCGTACGTATTCCGGGGATGTTGAAAACCGTACAAGACATTGAGAATGTCACGGTCAGTACCAAGAATGGCTTGCCGATTCGTGTTGCCGATGTTGCAACAGTTTCGATTGGACATGATCTGAGAACAGGTGGTGCCACCTATAACGGTGAAGAAACCGTACTGGGTATCGCGATGATGATGATGGGTGAGAACAGTAAATCCATCGCTCAAGCACTCGACAGCAAAATGCAGGAAATCAAACGTTCATTACCTGAAGGGGTGGTGGTCGAAACAGTATATAACCGCAGTAACTTGGTTGATAAAGCCATTAAGACGGTGGCGAAGAACCTGATTGAAGGCGCAATCTTGGTGATTGTGATCCTGTTTGTGTTCTTAGGTAACTTCCGTGCGGCATTGATTACCGCCTGTATTATTCCCTTATCCATGCTGTTTACCCTGACAGGGATGGCGGAGCAGAAAATCAGTGCCAACCTGATGAGTTTAGGCGCATTGGACTTCGGTATTATCGTCGATGGTGCGGTGGTGATTGTCGAAAACTGTATCCGACGGCTGGCAGAGGCTCAACACCATAAAGGTCGACTCCTGACCCGTTCTGAACGCTTTACCGAAGTCTTCTTGGCGGCAAAACAGGCAAGACGTCCGCTGATTTTTGGACAAATCATCATTATGGTGGTGTATTTGCCAATCTTTGCACTGGCAGGTGTAGAAGCGAAAATGTTCCATCCAATGGCAATGACCGTGGTCTTGGCCTTGATCGGTGCCATTATTTTATCGGTGACTTTCGTCCCTGCTGCGGTGGCATTATTTGTTACCGGTGAGGTCAAAGAGAAAGAAAGCCGTTGGATGGCGGCATTAAAAAGCGGTTATAAATCCTTGCTGGATAAAGCCTATGCTTTCCGCTATGTGGTGGTGGCCGGTGCAGTGACTATTTTGATACTCACCGCTGCGATTGGTTCGCGTGTCGGTAGTGAGTTTGCGCCACAACTGAGTGAAGGTGACTTTGCTTTACAGTTGATGCGTGCACCAAGTACAGGAATTGAAGAATCACTGAAGATTCAGGAAAGTGTTGAGAAGCAATTACTCGCAGAGTTTCCAGAAATCAAGGCGATCTTTGCCCGTACAGGTACGGCCGAAGTGGCAACGGATGTGATGCCCCCTAATATTTCTGATGCAATCGTTTTGTTAAAGCCGCGTGATCAATGGCCAGATAAATCGGAAACCATTGACGAGCTTCGAACCAAAATGTTGGCCTATGTTGAGAAAATTCCAGGCAACAACAGTGAGTTTTCTCAGCCGATTGAATTACGTTTCAACGAACTGATTTCAGGCGTACGTAGTGATATTGGGGTGAAAATTTTTGGTGATGATATGCAGGTTCTGAACCAAGAAGCAGAAAAAGTCGCGCAAACCTTGAGAACGATTACTGGTGCAAGTGAAGTCAAAGTCGAGCAGACTGATGGCTTACCTTTGCTCAATGTCGATATCGATCACGCACTGGCTGCACAATATGGTTTATCGGTGAAATCCATTCAGGATTTGGTTGCTGCCAGTATTGGTGGACAAAGTGTTGGGCAGATTTTACAGGGTGACCGTCGTTTTGATTTTGTGGTGCGTTTGGATGATGGGATGCGTACGCCGCAGCAATTGGCGATGTTACCGATTCAACTACCGAATGGTGGTTTGATCAAACTGCAAGACGTGGCAAAAGTGGAGAATATTTTAGGCTTGGCGCAAGTCAGCCGTGAAAATGGCAAGCGCCGTGTTGTAGTCACCACCAACGTACGCGACCGTGATTTGGGCTCATTTGTGGGTGAAATGCAGCAGAAATTATCTCAGCAAAAATTACCAAGCGGTTATTGGCTTGGTTATGGCGGTCAGTTTGAAAATCTGGCCTCGGCAAAAGCCAGAATGCAGATTGTGGTGCCATTGGCATTGCTGATGATCTTTGTTCTGTTGATGGCGGTGTTTAATAACTTTAAAGAAAGCTTGCTGGTATTTAGTGGCGTGCCATTTGCCCTATCTGGCGGTTTGGTGGCGCTGTGGTTACGCGATATTCCCTTGTCGATGTCAGCAGGTGTTGGTTTTATTGCGCTCTCTGGTGTCGCCGTGCTGAATGGTCTTGTGATGCTGAGTTTTATTAAAGAACTTCGTGAGCAGTTTGATGTGCATAAAGCCACATGGCAGGGAGCAATCTTAAGATTACGTCCTGTATTAATGACGGCTTTTGTTGCTTCGCTTGGCTTTATTCCAATGGCAATTGCGACTGGTACTGGTGCAGAGGTGCAACGTCCTTTAGCAACTGTGGTGATTGGTGGGATTATTTCATCAACTTTACTGACCTTGCTCATTTTACCAATCGTTTATCGTTGGATGAATGAGACGAAATCCAGCAAAAGTCAGGAAAGCACCATTTAATCTATTTATGTTATCTTCTTAGTAAAGCATTTTATTAAGAAGAAACTAAACCAGCTAAAGCATTTCAACTTTGGCTGACTTGTAAAACTCATTGGGTTTTACGCTAATAATGATAAGGAGTCCAACATGAGTGGACATCAAGGGCATGATCATAGTCATGCTGTAGTTACTGAAGGCAACGCAAAAAAATTGACGATTGCGTTGGTGCTGACAACAACATTTTTAATCGTCGAAGTTATTGCGGGTTTAATTACACAAAGTTTGGCATTGCTGTCCGATGCAGCGCATATGTTTACTGATGCGGCAGCACTCGCGATTGCTTTGGCTGCGATTAAAATCGCTAAACGCCCAGCAGATAATAAACGCACATTTGGTTATCAGCGTTTTGAAATCTTGGCGGCGTTATTTAATGCTTCCATGCTATTTTTTGTTGCAATCTATATCCTTTACGAAGCTTATCAACGATTTACACAGCCTCCTGAGATTCAAAGTGTAGGCATGCTTATCGTTGCGTCTTTGGGTCTTGTCATTAATCTTATTTCCATGAAGATTTTGATGTCGAGTGCAGCCGAAAGTTTGAATATGAAAGGCGCTTATTTGGAAGTGTTAAGTGATGCGCTTGGCTCAGTTGGTGTGATCATTGGTGCGGTCATTATTTACTACACCAATTGGTATTGGGTTGATACGATTATTGCCGTTGCAATTGGGTTTTGGGTGTTACCAAGAACTTGGATTTTACTTCGTCAAAGTATCAATATTCTCCTTGAAGGTGTACCTGAAGAAGTGGATATTGAAAAACTGCGTAACGACTTATTGGCGTTACAGGGTGTTGAGAGTATTCATCAACTTAAGGTTTGGGCGATTACCTCAAAGAATATTCATCTGACCGTACATTTATTTGCACCAAATGCTGATCGTAAGCAATTACATCAAGCTGCGACCGAAATGTTGGCACATGAACATGGTATAGCTGAGGTGACATTACAAATTGAAGATGATGCTGAAATGAACTGCCAGCATACGCATCAACATGCCGAACAAGAACATTCACATCAGCATTGAGCTGATGTGAACTTTTCTATTTTTTAAATTAATTCTGCCATTCGTGATTACAATCACGACATTTCCAATGCTTTTGCGCTTGCATAAAGGCTTGCATTGAAATTTTAAAATCAGGAAGATCACGCCAAAATAGAACACCTGCAATTACACACACAGCAAATACAGCAACTGTCGCAATTTGTAAGCCTTGTCCTGCACCATTTCCAAAAATCCACATCCCAATACTAATTAAGACAAGGATCAGTAAAATAAAGATCGCAGGGACTAATAGTACTAAGCTTTTAGGTACATTGGGACGAGGGCTATTTGCACCCTGACTGACAGGCATAATTTTCACGCTTTGACATTTAGGGCAACGGTATTGCATAGATTTATCCTATAGGGTTTTGCTTATTTTAGCGAAAATTGTGAAAAAGCTAAAATCCTACGTTGTTCAAATACATAAACTTACTTATTTTGTACTATCTTTAAAATATTAAGTTGATTCGAGCAATCCATATCGGCCGCAGCTCGTCTAAACCTGTTCGCTAAAATAATATCAGTCATGCTAATTTGTGAACTGAATGTGTTGAATAATGCGCAAGGAATCGCATGTTGCCTACCAAACTTCTAAAATTACGATTAGCTCGCATCGAAAAGGGAGAAGGTCATCTTTCGACCCAAGACAAGCTAATGTTGGTTAGCATGGAGAGTCCTGATTTAAGTGCAAATTTCTTTTTAAGATTGTTTAAAGTCTCGTTACCAAAGCAATGGAAATTCCAGCATGAGACAGATGAAGATATTCTATATACATCACAACTAATCAAATTAATTGAAAACCAATGAAACATATTTAGAAAATGGACGATTAAATTAATTTAAAAGTGTGCAACAAAAAGACGCAAATTGCGCTAAATAGCATGCTAATCTACATAAAAACAGCCAATAAGTTGATAAAACAGATTGTTGCTCATATCAAAATTGAGTTGCTGAGAAAGGGAAGAGGGAGAACATCTTGAATCGACAAGATGACAAAAAGGCAATGTTCGATATTATGCCTGCAGATATAGAATCATCAGATGAAAAACCGTCTTTATCACGTCGGTTAATCAATAAGACATTACAGCACGCACAAGATGCTGTTGAGTTTGCGAGTGATACCTCTCGTAATATTGCAGGTGTTGCAGATGCCGCCTTAGATGCCTTAGATCAAGTTACCCATCACACCAAACGTGGTGTTGAAGGAATGCGAAATACTGTTCGTGGTATGGTATCAGAAACCAGTGAAGCAGCGCGTCAAGTTGCGTTGGCAATGGCACGTGCATCGTTAGGGAAAAGTAGCATCACCTTATATTTGCCTGAAATGCTGCTCAATAATCAAATTCGGAAACGTATGGATCGTTCTGAAATTGATGATATTAAAATTGAATGTGGCAATGATCGCTTTCATATTGAATTAGATGGCCACTATCGCCGTTTCCTGTATCGTCTGTCTTTAGAATTCAATGTTTTAGAATGTCGTATTGGGCAGGAAAAATATTTACGTCTTTGTCAGGTCGATGAGCATCTGGATTTACAAATTCGTCATGGTGGTACTTTAACAAATTGGGCAGCAAGACGTGTTGGTAATATCAGCTTTGAAGTGATTAATTCCTTACCGATCCCATTTTTGATTAATCACCTCATTCGTGATGTGCCAGGGATTCAAAAAGAAGGGCATCGTTTATGGTATATCGACCTTGAAGAAGCGGGTTTTATTGATTTCATTAATAACCGCTCATGGATGGTCGATAAGCTATTAAGCTTGACTGATTTTAGTATTTTGCCAGGACTTAATATTTTGCAAGAGAGTCGCGAATTGGTACAACAATTAGTTGATCAATTTGAGATCCGAGGCTTACGTGTTCAGTCTGGGCGTTTAGAAGTCCAAGTTGGAATTGGAAGTGAGTAAGCAATAAAAAAGCCACTGTCAATGCAGTGGCTTTTTAGAATTTGGCGTCCCTACGGGGATTCGAACCCCGGTTACCGCCGTGAAAGGGCGATGTCCTAGGCCTCTAGACGATAGGGACTTATATGAGGCATACATCTGAAAACAATAATAAATATTGGCGTCCCTACGGGGATTCGAACCCCGGTTACCGCCGTGAAAGGGCGATGTCCTAGGCCTCTAGACGATAGGGACGTTTCAGAGGTGGGCGTATATTAGGGTGAATTGGATAGGGTGTCAAACACTTTTCCAAAGAAAATCTAAAAAAATCTTGTGAGTGTCTAAAAATAAAACATATCGTAGAATAAATAATCAAAATAAAGAAGTTAAAGTAAAATTATCAAGCAAGTTAATTTAAGTTAAATAAAAAATGCAGCCTAAGCTGCATTTTTTATTCATTATCATTTTATTTACGATCACGATAGAAAAGATAGTGACTTAAATAACACGCAGCAATGAATAATAAACATCCGATAAAGCCAGCCTGCATTTCAGGATCGTATGCCATGCTGAGACCTGTAATTAAACAGAAAACAAAACCTAAGATGGGAACGATTGGATAAAGTGGTGCAGCAAATTTTAAATCTTTTGCTGAATGTCCAGCCTTGTACCATTGGCGTCTAAAGTTAAACTGACTCCAACAAATACTCATCCATACGATGACCATGGTAAATGCAGCAACACCTAGTAAATTCTTGAAAATTGTCTCTGGGGCAAAATGCTCAGATAGCAATCCGGGAATTGCGCCAAACATGGTTACCACTAGCGCAATGATAGGCGTACCACTCTTAGACAATTTTGAGAATATGCTTGGCAGTTGGCGTTGATCAGATAAAGACCACATCATGCGAGAAGCCGCATAGAGACCTGAGTTTGCAGCGGATAATAAGGCAGTAATAATCACGAAGCGAATAATATCGTCGGCATATGGAATACCGATGTATTTAAATACTGTTACGAAAGGGCTGCTACTCACTCCATCACCGCCTAGGCCAGTTATATGGAAAGGAAGTAATGCACTAATAACAACAATCGTACCCACAAAGAAAATTAATAGTCGCCAAATTGCTGCATTAATTGCTTTCGGAACATTTTCAGCTGGATTTTTGGTTTCACCTGCGGCAACACCAATGAGTTCAGTTCCAGAAAAGGCAAAGTTAACAATTAACATCGTGGTGAAAATTGGAAAAAGACCTTGTGGAAACCAACCATGTGCCGTTAAGTTATGAAATAACGGTGCTGATTCAGTGCCTTGGAATGGAATGAAACCAAAAATTGCGCATAAACCTAAAAGGATAAAGACAATAACAGTAACGACTTTGACTAATGCAAGCCAAAATTCTGATTCAGCAAAAATGCGGGTTGAACTTAAATTTAATCCTAAAATTGTAATTGCAAAAATAATGGTCCAAATCCACATTGAAATATGAGGGAACCATTCTTGCATGAGTAAGGCTGCGGCAGTAAATTCTGTACCAAGCGTTGCGGTCCATGTCAGCCAATACAGCCAAGAAATCATATAACCCGTTCCTGGGCCAATATATTTTTGAGCGTATGCGCCAAAAGATCCAGCCACAGGCATATGTACTGCGAGCTCACCTAAACAGAGCATGACCATATAGGCAATTAAACCACCTAAAAAGTAGGCAATAATTGCGCCGATAGGACCTGTTTGAGCGATGACCTCGCCAGAACCTAAAAATAAACCTGTACCAATTGCACCGCCCAATGAAAGCATCACTAGGTGACGGGTGCTCATTGCACGTTTTAATGTTTTTGATTCAGAGGTAGCATTTGAGTTGGAAGATTGCATACCACAATTTGTCCAAGCGTGGAGAAGCGGGTATTTTATGTAAAATTTTGAAATGTGCAATCTGAATGAATGAATGTTTAGTTGAAAATTATAATTTTAATTATTTTGCATAAAATATGGCGTCCCTACGGGGATTCGAACCCCGGTTACCGCCGTGAAAGGGCGATGTCCTAGGCCTCTAGACGATAGGGACTTATTGAGGCAACACAAATTAAAGTTTGGTGGAGCCAAGCAGGATCGAACTGCTGACCTCTACAATGCCATTGTAGCGCTCTACCAACTGAGCTATGACCCCAGTTTGTGTGAGCGCAATATTAGGGTGAATGCGCTCACACGTCAATGATTAAACTGAATTAATTCTCACTATTTGCATCATTTTTCGGCAGTTTGAGTGATTCGTTTAATTTTTCCCAAACTTTAAGTTCTTTCTTGCTTGGCCCACCTACGATTTCTAAGGCATGACGTAAACGTGCAAAAGTCAAATCAGGACCTAGTGTTACCATAGATTGCATCACAGGCGTTGAACTCGTTGAACCCGCAATCGCAATAAAGAATGCTGGCATAAAGTCACGAAGTTTAACTTCCATTTGAGTGGCTAAATCCATCAGTGTTTGGCTGACAGTATCATTATTCCACGTAAACTGACTTTCTAAGCGCCAAATTGCAAATTGTAAGCTTTGACGAACTTGTTCTTCGGTCAATTTTTTGCTTTCAAACTGTTCTTTACTGATTTGTGGCATGTGATTGAAATAGAAACCAGCCCAATTCACAGCTTCTGAGAGTAGATTGATACGAGGTTGAATCGCAGCCGCAATGTCTTCAAGTGTTTGACGGTCGCTTTTCCATGTTAATAGGCGATCTAGAAGTTGTCCCGGTGTTAAGCCTTTGATCCATTGACCGTTCAGCCAATTAAGTTTTTCAACATCAAAGATTGGGCCGCCTAATGAAACACGCTGTACATCAAAGTTTTCAACCATGTCCTGTAATGTGAATACTTCACGCTCATCAGGCATTGACCAACCCATGCGACCTAAATAATTCAATAATGCTTCTGGTAATACACCGATGTCGCGATAATAGTTAATAGAAGTTGGGTTCTTACGTTTAGACAGTTTTGATTTATCTGGGTTACGTAACAATGGCATATGACATAAAGTTGGCATTTCCCAACCAAAATATTGGTAAAGCAACTGATGCTTAGGCGCTGAAGGCAGCCATTCTTCCCCACGTAATACATGGGTAATTTCCATCAAATGATCATCCACGACATTAGCAAGGTGATAAGTTGGTAAACCATCCGTTTTTAGCAACACTTGCATGTCAACTTGTGCCCAGGGAATCTCCACTTCACCACGAAGCAAATCATTAATCTTACAAATACCATCTTCAGGTACTTTCATTCGAATGACATGTGGTTCACCCGCAGCAAGGCGTTGTTGTACTTCTTCTTGTGAAAGTTTTAAGCCACGCCCATCATATTTTGGCGTTTCACCACGTGCTTGCTGCTCTGCACGCATTTGGTCTAGCTCTTCTGCTGTTGCGAAACAATAGAAAGCATGTCCTTTTTCAACCAAATCTAAGGCATATTGTTTGTAAATCCCCATACGTTCCGATTGACGATACGGCGCATGAGGGCCGCCCACATCTGGACCTTCTGACCAGTTCAATCCTAACCAACGTAAAGAATCTAAAATCATCTTTTCTGATTCAGGTGTTGAACGGAGTTGATCTGTATCCTCAATACGTAAAATAAATTCACCGCCGTGCTGTTTAGCAAAACATAAATTAAATAACGCAATATAAGCAGTACCTACATGAGGGAAACCTGTAGGAGAAGGCGCAATACGGGTACGAACTTTCATAAATTATCGAAGCTTAAATTAAAATTGAAACTATTATAACGAAAAAGCCTAGTCACAGCATGACTAGGCTTATTTAAACATGTAGAGCGTTACATATTGAAAAGATCAAGATGTGTGCGGTTGAAAAATAGTCTGAACAAAGCGTGAAAAACGTTCGTGTTGGCTTGCAAAGAACGTTTGCGTTGGCGTTGTACGGATCGTATTCAACATTTTTAATTCGTCATCTGTTGAAGGCAACATGGCTGTATTACGTTTTTGTTGATCAAGCGCTTTCACAATTAACGAAGACGATTTGTCTATCATTTTAATATTATTGTTTTCTTTAATTGCGGCTGCATGTCCAACTTGAATAGAAAACACCAAAAATAAGCTTAAGCATAGTGTTTTTTTAAGTTTTGATGCTTGCACGGTAACATCCCCTTCATGACTTCGAGTCTACAAGACTAACTAAATGACTATAGTATTGCTTTAATCATACGATTCAAACATAAATTTTAATAAAAAGTATAACTACGTCACACTTTTTACAAAAAATAATAAACAAACAAACACACTTTTGGGTATTGTAAGCCTGATGGCTAGAATATGTGCAAATCAAATCTAACAAGCAAATGTGTAGAAAAAGTGGAGAATGATAATTTTTCTCAAAATAAAAATAACATGAATAAACACTTAGCATTTTAACTGCAATACATCCTTAATATTGCGATATATAAAAAAAAGAATAATTTCTAAATTATTGATATAACTATTTGATTGTAAATTATTTTTAAATAAATATAGTGGTCACAGATATACAGAAAATGAGTGAATAATAAATGAAAACAGTGATCGCCGCAGCATTGCTTGCTTTGGGTTTAAGTAGCATAGCGCAGGCAGCTACAACGTTCTTAAATGTATCTTATGATCCAACACGAGAGTTTTATCAAGAATATAACCAAGCATTTGGTCAATATTGGAAACAGCGTACAGGTCAAGAGGTCGATTTTAAACAATCGCATGGTGGTTCAGGCAAACAGGCAAGATCGGTAATTGATGGTTTACAGGCTGATGTTGTGACATTGGCTTTGGCGAATGATATTGATGAAATTGCCAATGCAGGTCTCATTCGTAAAGATTGGCAAAAACAATTTAAAAATAATTCTGCACCTTACACATCAACGGTTGTCTTCCTTGTGCGCAAAGGAAATCCGAAAAATATCCGTGATTGGAATGATCTCACCAAAGCGGGTGTCGAAATTATTACCCCAAATCCGAAAACAGTGGGTGCACCGCGTTGGATTTATTTATCTGCATGGAGCTATGCCTTGAAACAACCCGGTGGTAATGATGCTAAAGCCCGTGATTTAGTGAAAAAATTATACCAAAATGTCAAAGTACTTGATTCGGGAGCGCGGGGTTCTTTAACTACATTCGCTGAGCGAGGTATAGGCGATGTGTTACTGTCATGGGAAAATGAAGCTTTATTGGCGACCCAAGGTTTAGGTAAAGATAAATACGATATTGTTTATCCATCAATTTCGATTTTGGCTGAGCCTTCAGTTGCGATTGTAGATAAAACCGTGGATAAAGATGGTCATCGCAATTTAGCGCGCGGTTATTTAAATTTTCTTTATTCACCTTTAGGGCAGGAACTTGCAGCAAAACATTATTTCCGTCCACGTAATCCGCAAGTTGCAGCAAAATATGCAAAACAATTTCCAAAGATCAAACTCTTCAGCATTAATGATGTATTTGGTGGATGGGCAAAAGCGCAAAAAACCCACTTTGTGAATGGTGCGATTTTTGATCAAATTTATGCAGATAAACAGTAAATAAATTATATATAAAATTTGTGATTGGATATGGGAAAGCAAATACACGGAGTATTTGCTTTTTTGTTGCATAAAAAATGATAAGAAAACGGTTTTATCTATGAAAAGTTAAGAATTCTCTACAAAAAGTCGTTTGGTACTGGGATAAAACAAGGTGATAATGTGCAGTTACATTTTTAGCTATTGATCCTATTGTTATGTCGCATATTTCTGTCTTACTTCATGAAACCGTTGATGGCGTATTGGCAGGTCGCGATACTGGTATTTTTGTCGATGCAACGTTTGGTCGAGGAGGGCATACCAAGCTCTTACTTTCCAAATTGGATCAAAATGCGCGTGTTTACGCCTTTGATAAAGATCCTCAGGCACTTGAAGTTGCCGCACAATTAGAACAAGAAGATTCGCGGTTTAAAATTATTCATGCCAGTTTTGCCGATATTCAGGCGGAATTAATAAATATTGGTATTACCGAAGTTGACGGCATTATGGCCGATTTGGGTGTGTCTTCACCACAACTTGACCAAGCAGAACGTGGGTTTAGCTTTATGCAAGATGGCCCACTAGACATGCGTATGGATAATTCTCAAGGTTTAACTGCGGCGGAATGGTTACTTGAAATCGAAGAAGAAAAATTAGCCAATATTATTTTCCAATATGGCGAAGAGCGTTATAGCCGTCGTATTGCCAAAGCGATTAAATTGGCAGGTGAAATTACGACAACTGCTCAACTTGCAGAAATTGTCAAAGTTGCTCATCCGAAATGGGAAAAGCATAAACATCCTGCAACGCGTACTTTCCAAGCGATTCGTATTGCAATTAACAAAGAGCTTGATGATATTGAAACGTTTTTACCGCAAGCTGTAGAATTGTTGAAAGTACAAGGACAGTTAGCTGTGATTAGCTTCCACTCTTTGGAAGATCGTTTGATTAAACAATTTATTCAAAAAGAATCAACTTTAGCGGAAGATCATGGTTGGGGAATGCCTCAAGCACAGGTTGATACGCGACGTTTAAAGAAAGTGTCTCGTATTCGTGCGAGTGAAGCAGAAGTAAAAGCAAATCCTCGTTCACGTAGTGCATGGTTACGTGTAGCAGAGCGTTTAGAGCAGAAAGGCAGATAATGAATAAAAAGAATGATGATGAGATCATATCTAGCAGCAAGAAAGGACTGAAAAAAGTTGTAGTGTATGCTGTGCTGATTGCGATGGTATTCACAAGCGCAATGATGGTGGTCTTTCAAGTGTTTGAATATCGTCATGATTATCGTGATTTAAGTGCTTATATGCGTGAAAGAGACGATCTGAATGCAGAATGGGGGCGCTTGCTGATTGAACAGCAAACGTTTGGTGCAACTGCGCAGATTGGCTCTCGTGCTGTTACACAATTGCGGATGTTTTCACCACCCGCAGCACAAACGGTTGTGATTTCTTTACCTATGACTTCAAAGCAAGACAAATAAGGCATGCTGTATGGCAGATAAGCGAAGTAAACCAATACGAAAAAAACAGCAGTCTATTTCTGAAAGACCGACACTTGCTTTAGACATGTGGCGATTTTATTTGCTTTGGGGTACGGTATTGCTGTGCTTTATTGTATTGATTGCACGTGCATTTTATGTGCAAGTGGTCAATAAAGACTTTTTACAAAATAAAGCGAATGCCAATATTTTGCGTACGGAACGCCTAGAAGCAATGCGTGGTGTGATTAGTGATCGCCACGGAGTGCCTTTAGCGATTAGTACACCGATCATGAAAATTGTGATTGACCCAAGAGATTATTGGGAAACGAAACAGCAATTTGATGAAATCACAGCCGAATTAAAAAAAGATCCACATAACCGAAAATTAAAACGTCAATTACCTGATAAAAACTTGAATTTGGATGAGTTGGCAGATGCGGTTGGTGTAGACCGTGCTGATCTCAAAAAGCAAATGGAAGCTCGTCCACGCTCACGTTATTTGGTACTACAAAAAGAAATTCCACCACAGCAAGCTGACCTCATTACCAAGCGAAACTTTCAAGGGGTTTATGCTGAAAAGACGTATAAGCGTTACTATCCGCAACCACAGCCGAATGCACAAATTATTGGTTTAACCAATAGTGAAGGTGTTGGGGTTGAAGGTTTAGAGATGCAACTGAATAAACAGTTGTCAGGCGTCGATGGTGAACAAAAAATTATTCGGGATAAAAAAGGTAATCGTCTTAAAGTCTCAGAAGTGATTAAAGAAGTCGAGTCAGGTGAAAATGTCACGCTCAGTATCGACTCACGTTTGCAATATATTATGTATCGTGAATTGACCGCTGCTGGTGTTGCAAATAATGCTCGTTCGGCAACCGCTATTGCTGTAGATGTAAAAACTGGTGAAATTTTAGCAATGACCAGTTGGCCGTCATATAACCCAAATGATAAAAATGGTTTAGCCAACAAAGATGCAATGCGTAACCGTGGTGCAATCGATATGTTCGAACCGGGTTCGACGATGAAGCCATTTACTGTTGCAGCTGCCTTGGAAAGTGGCAAATACACGCCAAACACAATCGTGAATACCTCACCAGGTTCAATGAAGTTGGGATGGCATACCATTCGTGATACACACAACTATGGTGCATTAACCCTGACAGGTATTATTGTTAAATCATCTAACGTGGGTTCAGCCAAACTTGCGTTATCGTTACCTAAAGATGCGATTCCATCATTCTTCCGTCGTGTCGGTTTTGGGCATCGTTCTGATGTGAAATTTCCAGGCGAGAGCGCAGGGCTGTTGTATTCGGGTGATAAGTTGAACCCCTCTCAGTTGGGTACGATGGCGTATGGTTATGGCTTAAACGCAACCATTCTCCAAGTTGCACAAGGTTATGCGATGCTCGCAAACCATGGTGTGGAAATGCCATTAAGTCTTAGAAAATTAGATCAAGCACCCCAAGGTAAGCAAGTTCTTGATCCTAAGATTGCAGATCAAGTGTTATTGATGCTTGAGCAAGTTACTATGCCAGGTGGTACAGCTACACAGGCCAATATTCCTGGTTATCGTGTGGGTGGTAAAACAGGTACGGCACATAAATTACGAGCTGACCGTAAAGGTTATTCGAGTAATGAATATCGTGCCTTATTTGCTGGGATTGCTCCAGTGAGTGATCCTCGTCTGGCGATGATTGTCGTCGTTGAAAATCCTCAAGGTCGTTATTATGGTGGTCTCGTTGCAGCGCCCGTTTTTGCGAGAATTATGCAAGAATCGCTACGATTACTGAATGTACCTTTAGATAAACCACTTGATACCTCTATAAAATCCAATCCGTAGGTAGATTATGTCGATTAGTTTTCAGCAGATATATCCGATTCATATCGATGCGGCTTGGTTCACTCAGCCTTTTCAAGGCTTTTGTCTAGACAGCCGTAAGATTGAAGTTGGGCAGATTTTTATTGCTTTAAGTAGTTATAGCCAACCTGAAAAAACCCGTCAATTTGCACAAAATGCGCTGAATGCAGGGGCATTGGCGGTCATTAGTGAAACAAGTTTGGGGCTTGCGAACGAATGGGTTTGCCCTGAAGTACGTTTTCTTATGGGTGAATGGCAGCAGCAATATTTACAAGCGGTCGATCCTGTAGAGTTATTACGTGGTATTGCAGTCACAGGTACCAATGGTAAAACCACGATTTCACGCTTAATTGCAGAGTTAATTAGTTCGCAAGGGCAAGGCTGTGCAGTGATGGGGACAACAGGCAATGGTATCTTGCCAAACTTGACCCCCTCAACCCACACCACTTTAGATGCGCTGCAATTACAGCAGGCATTGCATGATTACGCTAAACAAGGGGCTAATTTTGTTGCACTTGAGGCGAGTTCGCATGGTCTGGAACAAGGTCGTCTGAATGGTTGCGATCTTGAGATAGCAGTTTATAGTAATTTAAGTCGTGATCATTTGGATTATCACGGTACTTTAGAGGCTTATGCAGAAGCTAAGGCGCTATTATTTAAATTTACTACATTAAAAGTCGTTGTGATTAACATCGACGATGCACATGCAAACGTGATGCTGGCTGCTGCGAAAGAAAATCCATCAAAACCGAAAGTTTTGACTTATTCTTTGACTCAAACTTCTGCGGATTATTATATTGATCATTTGCAATATCGCTTGAGTGGTGCAAGTTTTACATTGATTAGTCCAACAGGTAGATTTGCTGTGCAAAGCCCATTGCTTGGACATTTTAATGTAGAAAATTTATTAGCAAGCTTGATTGCAGCAGAATATGCTGGTTTTTCGCTTGCTGATTTAGTGCAGTTTGTTCCGCAACTTAAGGGTGCACCAGGACGAATGCAAGTCATTCAAGATGCGGATCGTCTATTTGTCGTTGATTATGCACATACACCTGATGCATTGATTCAGGTGTTAACCACGTTGAAACGTCATGTCACTGGACAATTATGGGCGGTATTTGGCTGCGGTGGTGATCGCGATCGCGGTAAGCGTCCTTTAATGACTCAGGCTGCGCTTGATCATGCTAATCCAGTAGTTCTCACCTCGGATAATCCACGAACTGAAAACCCTGAACAGATTTTTGCTGATATGAAGCAGGGAATTGATTTTGCAGAACACAGCGTACATGAAATTCATGATCGCCGTGAAGCGATTAAATTTGTGGTTGCTCAAGCTCAAGCTGGAGATATTGTCGTGATTGCTGGCAAAGGTCATGAAAACTATCAGGAAGTAGATGGCGTTCGTCACTGGTTTGATGATGTAGTCGAAGTGCAATCTGCGATTAATGCTCAGCCACATTCTGTAGATTCAGCTTATCCTGCACACTAAGGTTAAAAGGTAAATAAAGCGTATGCATACTTCAACAACCAGCACCGTTCCACTAGAACCTTGGACAGCAGAGCAATTACAACAAGCGACTCAAGGTGGATGGCATAATCATAAGATTCCACAAAGCGAAATTAAACGTATTTTGACTGACTCTCGTCATGCTGAAGCTGGAGATGTTTTTCTTGCTTTAAAAGGTGAGCGCTTTGATGCTCATAATTTTGTAGCACAAGTGGCGACGCAAGGTTGTGAGATTGCCATCGTAGAGCGCCCAATTGATGCAGATATTGCACAACTCGTCGTTAAAGATACACGTTTGGCTTTAGGGCATCTTGGAGCGTATCGCCGTCAGCAAAATCCACAGTTGAAAGTGATTGCTTTAACAGGCAGTAGTGGTAAAACCACCACGAAAGAAATGTTGGGTAGTATTTTATCCCGTTTAGCACCAACCTTGATCACGCGTGGCAACCTGAATAATGATTTGGGTGTGCCGATGATGTTGCTGGAACTGCGTCAGGAGCATCAATATGCTGTGATGGAGTTGGGTGCCAGTCACCAAGGTGAAATTGATTACACCTCGAATCTGGTGCAGCCACATGTGGCGGGGATTTTGAATATTGGTACAGCGCATTTGGGTGAATTTGGTGGCCGTGAGGGCATTTGTCGCGCTAAATCAGAAATCTATTCGCATATTTTGCCTGACGGAATATCGGTTGTTCCCGCTGATGATGATTTTACAGCGACTATTCGTGAAAATGCTCAAGCTCATTCAATGTTGAGTTTTGGTGATGGTGGCGATGTGTTTGCGACAGAGGTTGAATTACATCCTCAATCAGCAAAATTCAATTTACATACTCCACAGGGTATCCGTACAGTAGATCTACCGTTTGCAGGTGCTCATAATGTGCAAAATGCAACTGCTGCAACAGCATTTGCCTTGGCAATTGGGATTGCGCTTGATGATGTTGTACAAGGCTTAGAACAAGCACAGGGTGCCAAAGGGCGTCTGAATTTTATTCAACACCAAAATCACTTATTCATTGATGATACTTATAATGCCAATCCAACTTCAATGCGTGCAGCAGCAGAAGTTCTTGCTCAACAAACGGGCATTAAAGTGATGGTAATCGGGGATATTGGTGAGCTTGGAAGTACAGCAGCGCAACAACATTATTTGTTGGGCCGAGATTTGGTTTCGATGCAAGGTATTCATTTTGTAGTTGCAGTGGGTGAATTCTCACCTGCCACTCAAGAAGGTGCAAGAAGCACACAATACGGTAAAAAATTACAAGCTTTTCTGAATCAGGGGCAAGCTTTGTCATTTTTAATGAGTTTAGTAGAGACACATCAACCCCAGCACATGAGTTTCCTATTTAAAGGTTCTCGCTATACCCATATGGAAACGTTGATGGCTGACTTGATGGAGAAGATTTAAATGTTGTTATGGTTATTTGAACAATTGGCAGGCTATAACAGCTCTTTCCAAGTGGTTCGTTATTTAACATTACGCTCTTTGTTGAGTGTATTAACTGCTTTGACCATTGGCTTGGCTTTGGGGCCTGTGATGATCCGTAAATTACAAGCCTTAAAATATGGTCAGGCAGTAAGCTCATTTGCTCCTGAAAATCATGCGAAGAAGATGGGAACACCAACGATGGGCGGGATCTTAATTCTGCTCTCAATTGGTATTAGTACCTTATTATGGGCTGATTTATCAAACCCTTATGTTTGGATTGTATTGGGTGTTATGGTGGTCTTTGGTGCTGTTGGTTGGGCAGATGACTGGATTAAAGTTCGTTATAAAGATAATGCTGGTTTACCTGCACGTAAAAAATTCTTTTGGACTTCTGTGGCATCATTAGGTGCTGGTATTGCTTTATATCTAATTGCAAAGCAACAAGATAATCCAATGAATACTGCAAATATGCTAGATTTGCTGATTCCATTCTTTAAGAATCTCTCCATTCCACTTTCAGCGGTGCCGTTTGGTTTAGCATTTATTGTTTTCACTTATTTGGTGATTAATGGGGCGTCAAATGCAGTCAATCTGACGGATGGATTGGATGGATTGGCAATTATGCCAATTGTCATGGTTGCAGCAGGTTTGGGTGTATTTGCCTATTTATCAGGTGATATTCGGTTTGCCAATTATTTGCATATTTCCTATGTAAAATATACCTCTGAACTGGTGGTGGTGTGTTCAGCCATGGTTGGCGCAGGTTTGGCTTTCCTTTGGTATAATGCGCATCCTGCTCAAGTATTCATGGGTGATGTCGGGGCTTTGGCACTTGGTGCGATGCTAGGTACAATTGCTGTTATGGTCCGCCAAGAAATCGTTTTTGCGATTATGGGTGGTGTCTTTGTAATGGAAGCCGTTTCTGTGTTTTTACAAATTGGTTCATTACGAATGCGGAATAAGCGCGTTTTCTTGATGGCACCTTTACACCATCATTATGAAAAACAAGGTTGGAAGGAAACACAGGTTGTTATTCGTTTTTGGATTATTACCATTTTCCTTGTTGTGTTAGGCTTAATGACCTTAAAGTTGCGTTAAACCATGATTCAAAAAGAAGCTGGTGATCACCAGCTTTTTTTATGTTTGGAGAAAATAGATGAATTTATTGATGTGTCCTGTTTGTCGCCAATCATTGAATTTGGTTGAGCGTTCTTGGCGTTGTGAAAAAGGCCATCATTATGATGTCGCCAAACAAGGTTATGTCAATCTGCATGTCGTACAACATAAGCATAGTAAGACACCAGGGGATACTGCAGAGTCGGTATTGGCTCGTCGTGAATTTTTGCAAACAGGTGCTTATCAGCCGTTACAGCAGGCGATTGTTGAACTGTTGCAGCGGCTCAGGCCGAAAACTATTTTAGATATTGGTTGTGGTGAAGGTTATTACACCAGTGCGATGCAAGCGCATACTCAACACTGTATAGGTGTGGACATTGCTAAAACAGCTGTACAACGAGCTGCAAAACTCAACTCCAAAGTCACTTGGGTTGTTGGGACGGGTGCAACATTGCTCGTACAGGATCATTCAATCGACGTGTGTACTAGTTTATTTAGTCCAATTCCACAAGAAGAGATTACACGTGTTCTTCAAGAGAATGGTCATCTGATTGTGGTGACACCTGCACCTCGACATCTCTATAGGTTGCGTGAAGCTTTATTTGAGCAAGTAAATTTACACGAACCAGAAAAATTTTTAGAACAGCTAGATGGTCAATTTGAATTGCAGCAACAACAGCTTGTCGAGAGTGCAATCGAGTTAGATCAACAAGCGCTAAAAAATTTGATTGCTATGACACCTTATGCTTATAAAGCGAATCCTGAACGAAGAATGATTTTAGAACAAGAACAGCATTTCTTAGTGACAGCCGCTTTTCAAATTTATGTATTCCAAAAAAGAAAGAAGCCATCAATTTGATGGCTTCTTTTAAATTTACTTATTGAATATTATTAATTAAATTTTCAATACCATCATGTTCTTTTTGGGGTGATGCTGTTTCCATCGCTGGAACAATAATTTGCTCTTCATCAGATGGTGCTGTATCTGGTAAATCTGAGAAGTCAGTTTGCGCGGAGCGAGTTGGTGCAACAGGAGCAGGACGATAAAGTGGGCGTGCCAACGGTGGGGAAGCACGATATTCTTTTTGCCCTTCATTTTTCTCCAGTTGTAATTTGTCGAATGAAATTGGATCTTTCGCGTCTTTATCGAAATGTACCCAAGCTGATGGCGTATCTTTAAGCGAATTCGCCATGAAATTCGTCCAAATTGGTAAAGCAGCAACTCCGCCATATTCACGTCGACCGAGTGTACGAGGTTGATCAAAACCAACCCAGGCGATTGCAACTAATTTTCCATTAAAACCTGCAAACCATGCATCTTTTGCATCATTGGTTGTTCCTGTTTTTCCACCTAAATCGTTACGACCGATTTTAAGTGCTGCTCGTCCAGTACCATGCTGAATCACATCGCGTAAAATATTAGCCATATCATAAGCTGAGCTAGATTTTAAAATGCGTTGCGCTTGGCGATAATTACTATTTGTCGTTGCGGCTGTTTGAGAGTTAGATGTAACAGTTTCAGATGCGGCAGATACATCATCTAAAGTTTCATTGGTGATTTCATTTACAGCATCTTGCTCTTGAATAGCATCGGCTGTTGCATAGGCATTTGGATCACTAATACAAGGGATACAAGCGTATTCTGGATTTGCTTCATAAATTACTTTGCCTGATGCATCTTCTATTCGTTTAATAAAATGGGGCTGAATGCGATAACCGCCATTTGCAAAAGTGGCGTAGCCTGTAGCCATTTGCACAGGGAGTACTAGAGGTGTTCCTAATGCGATTGTGTAGTTACGAGGAATTTGATCTTCTTGTAATCCAAAATCCATAAATAGTTGGCGTGTGCGTTCAATTCCCACAGTTTGCAATAGTCGGACTGATACAGTATTTCGTGATAAATAGAGCGCACGGCGCAGGGGGATCATCCCAAGATAGCGTCCATCGGAGTTTTTTGGAGACCATTTACCAATACTGATGGGGCTATCGTTCACCATGCTATAAGGTGTCATACCACGTTCAAGTGCCAATGCATAAACAAATGGTTTAATAGTTGAACCTGGTTGTCTCCACCCTTGTAACGCACGGTTAAACTTAGATTGATAAAAACTATAGCCGCCAACAACAGCTTCTATGGAGCCATCATTTGGATTCAATGCAATCAATTGACCTTGAACTTTAGGAACCTGTACTAAAGACCAAACGGTTTTGTTTTCATTGGGGCGTAATCGAATAATATCTTTCACTTTAACGATTTGTGAAGCATTCGACATAGCGCCGCCTACACTGTTCGCATTCCGATAAGGGCGAACCCATGACATTCCTGCCCAATTTACGGTAACTGTTGAGCCATCTTGCATCAAGGCATCAAAAGAATTGTTATTCACTTTTATGACTTGTGCTGGATAGGTGTTTGCATATGGAACAAACTGGTTAAGAGGTTTGTCATGTGCTTCTGGTCCACGCCAACCATGGCGGCGATCATAGGCTTCTAAACCGTCTTGAATTGATTCTTCAGCGTAACGTTGACGGTTACTATCAATCGTCGTATATACCTTATATCCTGAATCAATTGCTTGCTCGCCAAAGTTTTCAACCAATTCTGAACGAACCATTTCGCCAACGTACGGGAAAACATTACTGACAGAGCGATCAATCATATTCAGGTTGATTGGCTCAGCAACAGCTTTTTGATATTGACTCTGATTAATATAGCCAAGTTGTAGCATACGCCCTAAAATCCAATTCCGGCGTTCAAGTGCGCGTTCAGGATTGACGACAGGGTTGTATTTTGATGGTGCTTTCGGTAATCCTGCAATCATTGCCATTTGCGCAATGGTAAGTTGATTAATATTTTTGTTGTAATAGATTTGTGCAGCTGCAGCAATTCCGTAAGCATTTTTGCCTAAGAAGATCTTATTGACGTATGAGCTTAGAATTTCTTGTTTGGTGAGATTTTGCTCGATTTTGCGAGCAAGAAAAACTTCAGTTAGTTTGCGTTTAAGTGTTCGTTCTGGACTCAAATAATAGTTTTTTGCTACCTGCATGGTAATGGTTGAACCACCAGTTTGTACATCTGACCCTGTAATAGATTCTGTTAGTGCTCGCCCCAAGCCCTTAAAACTAATCCCATTATGTTCAAAAAATGACGAATCTTCTGCTGCTAGAAATGCATGGATAAACGCTGGTGGAATCTGTTCGTATTTCACTGGAATGGAAAGTTTGCCGCCATATTCTGCAATTAACTTATTATCTGCCGTGTAAACTTGCAATGGTTTTAGTAAAGGTGCCTTTTTTAATGAACTCATATCAGGCAAAGAGGGTGCTAGATAGAGATACATGCCATAAAATCCCATTGGAAGTGAGACTAATATAATAATAAGCATCAAAAAAAATGGACGAACAATACCAGAACTGGATAGCTTTTTCATAATAAGTAAGTTTTAATAAGAGCGAATGGCAAACTAATTATGGTCAGTATATCCTTTAGCCTTACGGATTGTTAGATGAGATATTGTATCCGTATCAATTAAAGACCAAAACAAATTAGTGAGTTGTATTTTTGGGGATAAAAAAATAAATAGGAATGTACTGTGCTCAGGTTATATCGTAAACCAAATAAGGGGTTAGTGGGTGTCGATATTAGTTCGACAACTGTTAAGTTATTGGAGCTCTCTGTAAAGAACGGTAGATATTGGGTTGAAAGCTATGCTGTGATGCCACTGCCTGAAAACAGTGTCGTAGAAAAAAGCATCATCAATCCAGAAGCAGTTGGTGACGCGCTTGAAAGAGTCGTTAACCTTGCTAATCCGCATACGACGAATGTGGCTATAGCTGTGCCAACTTCAATGGTGATTAATAAAATCATTGAAATGGATGCAGATATGACAGCCGATGAACGAGAAGTTCAAATTCGTATGGATGCTGAGCAATACATTCCGTTCCCATTGGATGAAGTAAGTCTAGATTTTGAAGTCTTACCTGACAAATTAGCAAACCCAAATCGTGTAAATGTATTGTTAGTGGCAACGCGTACAGAAAATGTTGACACACGTGTAGATGTTCTTGAGCTGGCTAATTTATCTGCAAAAATTGCTGATGTTGAAAGTTATGCCATGGAACGTGCTTTCAGTGTATTCGCAGATACTTTGCCAATAGGTGCAAACACAGTTGGTATTTTAGATATTGGTCATACTATGACCACCTTATCTGTCATGCAGAAAGGTAAAATTATCTATACACGTGAACAGGTATTTGGTGGTCGACAGCTAACCCAGGATGTTCAGAGCCGTTACGGTTTGTCTTTTGAAGAGGCTGGGCGTGCGAAAAAAGAAAGAACACTGCCTGACGACTATGATACGGAAGTGCTCGAACCTTTTTTAGATGCCGTAGTTCAACAGGCAGCTCGCTCACTTCAGTTTTTCTTTTCATCATCACAGTTCAATGAGATTGACCATATTTTATTGGCAGGTGGTAATGCCAATATTCCTGGTTTAGCCAAGTTGTTACAACAAAAACTAGGTTATCGCGTCACCATTTCCAATCCATTCTTACAAATGGGCTTTTCTCCGCAGATTGATATTAAAAAAATTGAAAATGATGCTTCCTCATTGATGGTTGCATGTGGTTTAGCATTGAGGAGTTTTGATTAGTGGCAAAGATTAACTTACTCCCTTGGCGTGATGAGCTAAGAGAACAAAAAAAGAAACAGTTCGTTGCATTTTGTGCTGGGGTAGCAGCATTAGGCGTAGTATCAGTTTTTTCTGGGTGGATGTACTTTGACCATAAGTTGAATGATCAAGAACAGGCAAATCAGCTAATTGTAAGTACTAACCAGAATTTAGATACTCAACTTAAGTCATTAGATGGTTTGCAAGAACGACGTAATGCAATCATTGAGCGTATGAAGTTGATTCAAGGCTTACAAGGGCAGCGTCCAATTACCGTGCGTCTGGTTGATGAACTGGTACGTGTGACACCACCAACCATGTATCTTACTAAATTTACCCGTACAGGGGATAAGTTCACCATTGAAGGAAAGGCGGAAAGTCCAAATACAGTGGCTGAACTGTTGCGTAATCTTGAGGCATCACCTTGGTATCGCAATGCCTTTATGAATTCATTTCTGGCAGCTGAAGAGAAAAAAGATAAAACAGCAGCATCTCTTGTGCCACGTGTTGAAGAAAACTATGGAAGCTTTGTTGTAACCGTGGATTTAGGGGAAATAGGGACAACTGCGGAAGCTGATCCAGCAGCATCAGGAGTGGCGCAATGAACTTAGAGAAGTCAGATGATTTAAATCAAGAGACGGTGGCGATCAAGAAAAAGAAGATGACTGTAGAGCAGTTCTTCCAACAATTTAATACGTTGGATATGAATAACTACGGTAGCTGGCCTGCGTCTGTCAAAATAACCTGCTGGATTTTTATTTTTCTGGCTGTGCTTGCTCTAGGGTATTTTGTCGTAATTAGAGGTCAACTTGATGATATTGCAAATGCTCAAGCACAAGAGCAAAGTTTATTAAATGAATTTAAAGAAAAAGATTCTAAATTACGTAATTTGCAGCAATATCAAGCTCAATTACAAGAAATGGAAGCAAATTTCAATCAACAATTAGAACAACTACCGAAAGAAACTGAAATTCCAAGTTTAGTTGAAGATATTAATTTAACTGGTGTGAACTCTGGATTAAAGTTTAAAAATATCCGCTTAGAAAATGAAGTAAAGCAAGAGTTTTTTATTGAGCAGCCCATTAGTATTGAAGCTACGGGGGATTATCATGCTTTTGGTGCATTTACTACAGGTATTGCCGCCCTGCCACGTATTGTGACCCTGCATGATTTTACGGTTGAAGCAACAGAAGATACTCAGAAAAAATCTGATATTCCAGTCATTAATTATACGGTAAAAGCAAAAACTTATCGCTATGTCGGTGCGGATGAGCAAGCAGATGCCAATCCATCTACAAGTGTAACCAATTCTACAAGTACTCCACCTGCACAAGGGGGGCAACATTAATGAATAATTATAAAATTTTCCTGGGATTGATATTCGCTGTTGGATTGGTCGGGTGTGATTCCCGTATTGATGCAGTCAATCAGCAGATGGCAGAAATTCGCAATCAGCCACCTTTACCGATTGAACCTGCACCTATATTTACACCTGTACCATTATTTAACTATGCGGCACATCAGTTAAAAAGCCCGTTTATGCCAAGTTCTCTGGCTGCTGAACTTAAGATTATGGCAGGTAAGCGTGTTTATCCTAATTTTAATCGTCAGCCACAGCCATTAGAGAGTTATGCTCTTGAGGCCTTGAATATGAAAGGTAGTATGCGTGGTAAGCAAAATGACACGATCGCCTTGATTCAAACACCAGATGGTCAGATTGAACGTGTACAGGTTGGTAGTTATTTGGGTATGAACCAAGGGCGTGTAGTTAAAATTAGCCCTACACAAATTGATTTAATAGAAATTGTGCCAGATGGGCGAGAGGGTTATGTGGAAAGGCCTAGAACACTCGTTTTAATTGGACCAGCACAGTAGATTAAGGGAATAACAATGAAAAAACAGTTTAAAGATTCTTTATTTGGGGAAGCGAAGACCATGAATCATGCATTTCGTCAGTTTTCTATGGGTGCTGTTGCCATCGCAATCATGCAAGCTGCATCTGCACAAGTGAGTATGACGAATATTGTTCCAATGAGTTTGGCTGATCAAGGTACAGAAATTCGTGTGATGTTTAATGGATTGCCTCCACAACCGCAGGCATATCAATTGGAAAAACCTTCTCGATTGATTTTAGATTTTGATAAAACGCAACAAAATTTGAAACAGGCATCAATACCAGTATCAACTAATGAAGCATCAACAATTGATGTTGCAGCTGATGATCAGCGTTCACGTCTAGTTGTTAATTTAAAGGAAGCAGGAGCATTTACGACACGTGTTGAAGGGAACACGTTTATTCTTAAAATAAATGCAGTTCAACCAGTAAATGCTGTTCGTAATGCTACGGTTGTCAGACAACCACAGCAAGGTGTATCAAATATTGGTTTCCAGCGCGGTAAGGATGGCGAGGGGTTGGTTGTTATTGACCTATTGGGAAATAACACACCTGTCGATGTACAGCAGCAAGGTAGTAAGATTGTGGTGCGAACAATGGGGAACAAAATTCCAGCCCATTTGGCGCGTCGTTTAAATACCAACGATTTTGCTACACCTGTCGCAAGTGTAGATGCTTATAATGATAAAGGTAACGGTGTTATCACCATTCAGTCTGCTGGTAGTTATGAATATATGGCTTACCAAGCGGAAAATAAATTAACGATTAGTCTTAAGCGCCCAGAAGATAAATCTTCTCCGAAAGCTAAAGCCCAAGTCTATACTGGGAATAAAATTTCATTAGATTTTCAAGATATTGAGGTGCGTCGAGTTCTGCAGCTGTTGGCTGATTTTACCAGTATAAACATGGTTGCAGCTGATACCGTACAAGGTAATATTACGCTGCGGTTGAAAGATGTGCCTTGGGATCAGGTTCTGGATATTGTATTAAAAACCAAGAATTTGGATAAGCGCCGTAATGGCAATGTAATCTGGATTGCACCTGTTTCTGAGTTAATTAAGGCAGAAGAAGAAGAAGCCAAAGCAATTGCACAAAGTATTAAGCTTTCTCCAATACAAACAGAATATATTAAGTTGAGTTATGCAAAAGCTGCTGATATTGAGAAATTAATTACTCAGGGTAAAAATAGTGGCTCAGGTAACAGCTCTTCAGGTCCGAATAATAATGCTGATCCATTGGGAGATAGTGTTGGGAGTTTGTTAAGTCCTCGTGGTACGATTTCTACTGACCCTCGCACGAATACACTGATTATTAATGACACGTCACAAAAAATTGATCAAATTCGTAAAATGGTCGATTTGCTGGATGTATCAGTTAAGCAGGTAATGATTGAGGCACGTATTGTCAGTGCAAGTACCGATTTTACGAAAGAAATGGGTGTTAAATGGGGTATTCTATCGCAAGGTATTACTAGTAATAATGATTTGTTAGTAGGTGGTAGTAATACTACTTTATGGAACTTAAGAAAGCCTACTAAAGATAGTGATACAGGGGGGTGGAAATATGAAATTGAACGTCCAAGTAACCTAAATGTTGATTTGGGGGCAACAGCAGTAGGTGCGAGTCGTATTGCTTTTGGTTTAATCAGTTTGTCAGATTTTATGCTGGATCTAGAACTGTCTGCGGTTCAGGCGGATGGTTATGGTGAAGTCATTTCAACGCCTAAAGTTATGACTGCGGATAAACAAACTGCAAAAATTGAGTCAGGTACTCAAGTTCCTTTTTCATCCTCAACGGGTACTGGGGCAAATGCAACGCCGAAAATCGAATTTAAAGATGTGGTATTAAGTTTAGATGTAACGCCGAGTATTACACCAGATGGAAAGGTTCAAATGAATCTTGATATTAAGAAAGATAGTATTGCTGGTGTAACCCCTCAAGGACAATTCTATTTTAATAAAAACATGGTGAATACTAATGTCTTGGTTAATAATGGTGAAACGGTGGTATTAGGCGGTATTTTTGAACAAGAAAATCTAAACAAACAAACCAAGGTGCCATTTTTAGGTGATTTACCTTTCATGGGCAAATTATTCCGTCGTGATTCGAAAACTGAAAATAAACGTGAACTACTTATTTTTGTGACACCAAGAATTGTTAATGACACTTTGACGAGAAATCATTAATATATTTTGAATAATCGCAATTAATATAGGTGGCGCGTTGCAAGGCAAAGCGTTTGAAACCCTACCAAATATTTATTTGGTAGGGCCGATGGGGGCAGGAAAAACAACAGTTGGTCGACATTTAGCAGAATTGTTGGGGCGTGAATTCATTGATAGTGATCATGAAATTGAGCGTAAAACAGGTGCTACAATCCCTTGGATTTTTGAAAAAGAGGGCGAATCTGGTTTTCGAGCACGTGAAACTAATGTGTTAAATGACCTAACTGCACGTTCTGCCCTTGTTTTGGCGACTGGTGGTGGTGCGGTAACACAATCGGAAAATCGAAAGTTTTTAAAACAGCGAGGTATCGTTGTTTATCTATATACTCCTGTAGAGCTTCAGCTACAGCGAACTCATCGCGATAAGAATCGTCCATTGTTGCAAGTAGAAAACCCAGAAAAGAAATTAAGAGATTTGTTAACTGTGCGAGATCCACTTTATCGTGAGGTTGCACATTTCATTGTTGAAACAAATCAGGGTGCAGCGCGAGACTTAGCGCAAAAAATTCTACAGCTTATTTTATCTAAACAAATTTAGTAATTTTCTTGTTGGTCTAATTTTATGCAAACACTACATGTTGAATTGGGTGATCGTCGCTATCCTATTTTTATTGGAAGTAATTTAAATCCCAGAGATTTGCTAGCGCCATATATTCATGGTCGACAAGTGATGTTGGTTTCCAATACAACCGTTGCACCATTATATTTGCAACATTATGTTGATGGATTGCGCCAGTTAGATAAACAGATTGCACAATGTATTTTACCCGACGGTGAGCAATTTAAAGACATTGAACATTTGAATTTAATTTTTGATGCGCTTTTGGAATCAGGTTTTAATCGTGATTGCACAGTGCTTGCATTAGGTGGTGGAGTCATTGGTGATATGGCTGGTTTTGCATCAGCTTGTTTCCAGCGCGGAGTGAATTTTATTCAAGTACCAACTACATTATTATCTCAAGTTGATTCAAGTGTGGGTGGGAAGACAGGAATCAATCATCCATTAGGTAAAAACATGTTGGGTGCGTTTCAGCAACCTCAAGTTGTATTAGCGGATATGGCACAGCTTGATACTTTACCAGACCGTGAACTTTCTGCTGGTTTGGCTGAAGTGATTAAATATGCATTACTAGGTGATGTGGATTTTCTAGTATGGTTAGAACAGAACATGGATGCGCTTGTTGCACGTGATGCGAATTTACTCGCAGAAGCAGTCTATCGCTCATGCGCACATAAAGCTAGAATTGTGGCTAATGATGAAAAAGAGCAGGGTGAGCGTGCACTTCTAAATTTAGGGCATACTTTTGGGCATGCAATCGAATCCTATCTAGGTTATGGGGTATGGTTACATGGTGAAGCGGTTGCAACAGGTATGGTCATGGCGGCAGATTTGTCACACCGTCTAGGTTGGATATCTGCTGAAGATGTTGAGCGTACAAAAAGAATTATTCTACGTGCCCATTTACCGATATCATGTCCACAGATTCCACTCGACGAATTTTTGGCTTATATGTCGCATGATAAAAAAGTGCTCAATGGTCAATTACGTTTGGTTTTACTTAAGAAGTTAGGCCAAGCGGTAATTACCAAAGATTTTGATGTGGATTTAATGAAGCAAACGATTCTTGCGAACCAATCTTCATAATCAATATATTGAGAAAAATATGCTTATTTCTAGATCAATCTGGCAAAATATTCAACAATACAGCTGGCTCACGCTTGCAATTGTATGCTTGATTGCTGCATTGGTCTTTTGGGGAATTACTGATGGAGATGCTTTGGTTGAGGTAGATCAACCAGCTAAAACTGAAGTTCAAATTCAACCTGAAAAAGTGACTGCAACTGCTCATCTAGGTGCCTTTTCTAATGAGGTGAAGCCGCTAGATTTAACAACCAGAGTTGTTGTTTCTAATGAGCATGCACCAGAATTTCGTGGCACTAAATTTATTAAAGAAAATCAGAAAAAATGGACGATGGAAATTTTTCGTAGTTCAGATGAAGCAATTGTTAAAAATTTTTTGTTGAGTCGATTAGATCGGAAAAAGTTTATTTATTTCCGCTTAACTGGTGAGGATCAGGCAGAACAATATGTTCTTGCTTATGGTATGTCACCAAATATGGAGGAAGCAAATCGTCAATTTGCTCAATTGAATTTGGTACTTCCGCAATCCGTGCAACCTAAAGCCCAGCAATTATCAAAATATGCAGAGTTTGTGAATGATTTAGGGTTTGATGAATTAAAAACAGCGACAAATCAGCTTTATGATATTCAGTTAAAACCCGCAGCGCTACCTAAAGTGGACGAGAGTTTGTTGGCTGCAGGGGCGGTGGTTTCACAAGGCAGTTTGGGTGTTAGTTCAGAAAAGCCAGCAGTTGATCCTGCAATAGCAACTCAGACAACAGTCACACAGCGTGATGCTCAAGGTAACGTGGTAAACGTCAAACAAAGCCAATCTTCAACACAAAACCCTGAAAAATTGAAAGAAAATTCAGATTCTTCTAAACGCGATGTGGTAGATCCATTCAATTAGTATTGCACTAATTTTGAGCATTATTGGCGCTTTTTTAAGGCGAAATGACTTATTTTGGTGCAAAAAAACCTGATAAGATATAGCTTTAGCCTATTATAAATTAAGGTTATTTTAATTTTTTTAATGATTTAGTAAATTTATGATTAATTGGTATGTTTTTTGCTTCCTTGTGGTGCTAATTTATCTGCTCATTGCACTTTTTCACACTAAACACCCAATTAATTTAGTGAAATGGAAAGTTTTTGTGCTTTACAAACATTGGTGAAGGTGTAATAACTGAAAACACTTTATATGCTTGAGTACGCTGTTTCTTCTTAAAGAAAGGCGTATATTGCAAATCCGCCAGGAAAAATGTTTTTGCGAAGCATTGAACTTTATATGAGTTGATCGGCAATATCGCAGAAAATGAATTGATTGTTTGTTGCTCGAAAGAGCCATGTTGAAAGAAGGGTACGCTATGCACATGCCATCGCCTAATACTGTAGCTCCCGCTCAAGGCTTATATCAGCCTGATGAGTTTAAGGATAACTGTGGTTTTGGTCTGATTGCCCATATGAAGGGTGAATCAAGCCATCATCTGGTCGAAACTGCGATTCACAGTTTAAGTTGCATGACGCACCGTGGTGGTATTGCCGCGGATGGTAAAACAGGAGATGGTTGCGGATTGTTATTGGCAATGCCAAAACAATTTTTCCGTGAAGAAGCTCAGAAGCTAGGCAGTAATCTAACTGAGATTTTTGCTGCAGGCACAGTATTTTTGAATATTGACCCTGCTTTAGCTCAAAATGCAAAAAACATTTTAAATAAAGAAATTGCAGCAGAAGGTTTAACGGTTGCGGCATGGCGTGTTGTACCAACAAATAATGATGCTTTAGGTGAAATTGCATTACAATCACTCCCAGCATTTGAACAAATTCTAGTGAACTGCCCAATGGGTTTGACTGAAGTTGAATTTAACCGCAAGTTATTTTTAGCTCGTCGCCGTGCAGAACAACAATTACAAAATGACCCATTATTCTATGTGACCACACTTGCAACAACTGTTATCACATATAAAGGCTTAATGATGCCAGCAGCAATTGCTGACTTCTATACCGACTTAGCTGATGAACGTCTAAAATCGCATATTGTGGTATTCCATCAGCGTTTCTCAACCAATACTTTGCCACGTTGGCCATTGGCTCAGCCATTCCGTTATCTTGCGCATAATGGTGAAATTAACACCATTACAGCAAACCGTAACTGGGCACTGGCTCGTACGCCAAAGTTTGAAAATCCATTACTGCCGGGTTTAACTGAGTTAAATCCGATTGTAAACCGTACTGGTTCGGATTCATCAAGCCTAGACAATATGCTTGAAATTCTTGTTGGTGGCGGAATGGACTTATTCCGTGCACTTCGTATGTTGGTTCCACCAGCATGGCAGAATGTTGAAACTTTAGATGCTGATCTACGTGCATTCTATGAATTTAACTCTAAGCATATGGAAGCTTGGGATGGTCCAGCAGGTCTTGTGATCCAAGATGGTCGTCACGCGATTTGTATGTTGGATCGTAATGGTTTACGCCCTGCACGTTGGGTGATTACCAAAAATGATTACATCACGCTTGCATCAGAGATTGGTGTATGGGGTTATGAACCAGAAGATGTTGTGTCTAAAGGTCGTGTTGGTCCTGGTCAAATCTTGGTTGTAGATACTTTGACAGGCAAAGTGCTTGATACGAAAGATGTCAGCAATCACCTTAAAAACATGCGTCCGTATCGTGAATGGTTGCGTGACCATGCGATTCGTTTGAAAGCGGATCCTCAGCTTGAAGAACAATTGAGTGATCAAGGTTTAACTGGTGATGCATTAAAAGCGGCTCAAAAAATGTTTATGGTGACATTTGAAGAGCGTGATCAGATTTTGCGTCCAATCGCAGAAAGTGGTCAGGAAGCTGTTGGTTCAATGGGTGATGATACCCCAATGGCAGTCTTGTCTCGTCAAGTTCGCCATGTATCAGACTATTTCCGTCAACAGTTTGCGCAAGTGACTAACCCACCAATCGATCCATTACGTGAATCGATCGTAATGTCATTGGAAACATGTTTGGGTCGTGAGCAAAATGTGTTTGAACAGGGTCCTGAACACGCTGACCGCATCATTATTTCAAGCCCTGTATTGTCACATTCAAAAATGCAGCAGCTTCGTGATGTTGAAAAAGAACGTGCGGGTTATGCTGTTGCTGATATCAATCTGAATTATGCAGAAACCGAAGGTTTACAAGCCGCAGTTGCACGTATTTGTGAAGAAGCTGCACAAGCTGTTCGTGATGGTAAAACTTTAATCGTTTTGACCGATAAAAATATTCGTGAAGGCTTCTTGCCAGCAAACTCAGCATTGGTAACTGGTGCAGTACATCATTACTTAATTCAAGTTGGTTTACGTACTGATGCAAATATTTTGGTTGAGACAGGTTTCGCACGTGATCCACATCAATTTGCAGTACTGCTAGGTTTTGGTGCGACAGCAATTTACCCGTATTTAGCTTATGACGTGATTAATGATTTGGTTGCGAAAGGCGAATTATTGGGTGACCCAATTTATGCGCAAGCAAACTTCCGTAAAGGGATTGAGAAAGGTCTATTAAAAGTTCTTTCTAAAATGGGGATCTCGACAGTTGCCTCTTATCGTGGCGGCCAACTGTTTGAAGCAGTAGGTTTGTCATCTGAAGTCGTGGATAAATGTTTCCTTGGTGTACCAAGTCGTATCCAAGGTGCGACTTTCGCTGATTTAGAAAATGACCAGAAAAAATTGGCAAGCACAGCTTGGTCAAATCGCAAGCCAATTGATCAGGGTGGTTTACTCAAATTCGTATTCGGTAAAGAGTACCATGCGTTCAACCCTGATGTGATTAACTCATTGCATAAAGCGGTTCGTTCAGGTCAATATCAAGACTTTAAAGAATATGCTGAGCTAGTAAACAACCGTCCAGTTGCTACGATTCGTGACTTATTCAAGTTAAAAACAACCGATTCGATTGCGATTGATCAAGTTGAAACGATTGAAGAGATTCTACCGCGTTTTGACTCTGCGGGAATGTCTTTAGGTGCATTGTCTCCAGAAGCACATGAAGCAATTGCAATTGCGATGAATACGATTGGTGGTCGTTCGAACTCTGGTGAGGGTGGTGAAGATCCTGCACGTTACGGCACGATTCGTAACTCGAAAATCAAACAGATTGCATCAGGTCGTTTTGGTGTAACTCCTGCGTACTTAACGTCTGCTGAAGTGTTGCAGATTAAAGTGGCACAGGGCGCGAAACCAGGTGAGGGTGGTCAGTTACCAGGTGGTAAAGTGAATGGCTTAATTGCACGTTTACGTTACTCAGTACCGGGTGTGACTTTGATTTCTCCGCCTCCGCATCATGACATTTACTCAATTGAAGATTTGTCACAATTGATCTTTGACTTGAAGCAAGTCAATCCTCAAGCGATGGTATCGGTAAAACTAGTATCAGAGCCAGGTGTTGGAACGATTGCGGCTGGTGTGGCAAAAGCATACGCTGACTTTATTACCATTTCAGGTTATGACGGTGGTACAGCAGCATCTCCACTTTCATCGATTCACCACGCGGGCTCGCCTTGGGAATTGGGTTTAAGTGAAGCGCATCAAGCACTTCGTGTAAATGATTTGCGTGGTAAGGTTCGTGTTCAAACGGATGGTGGTTTAAAAACTGGTTTAGACGTGATCAAGGCAGCTATTTTAGGTGCTGAAAGCTTTGGTTTTGGTTCTACGCCAATGATCGCGTTAGGTTGTAAATACCTACGTATCTGTCACTTGAATAACTGTGCAACTGGTGTCGCAACACAGCAAGACCATTTACGTCAAGAGCATTATATTGGCGAACCAGAAATGCTAATCAACTTCTTCAAGTTTATTGCTGAAGAAACACGTGAATGGTTGGCTGCTTTAGGTGTTGCATCACTCAAAGATTTGATTGGTCGTGTTGATTTGCTTGAGGTTTTACCAGGCGAAACTGAAAAGCATGCGCATCTTGATCTCAGTGCATTATTGACATCACATCCTGCTGCTGAAGGCAAAGCTCAGTATTGCCAAGTTCAAGGTAATGCATCATTTGATAAAGGTGTTTTAGCTGAGAAAATGGTGGCTGAGATGTTACCAGCAATTGAAGCGGGTACAGGTGGTTCGTTTAACTTCACTGTTGGTAACTGTGACCGTTCGATCGGTGCGCGTATTTCTGGTGAAATTGCACGTCGTTATGGCAACTTGGGTATGGAAAACAGTCCAGTAGTCATGAATCTTGTAGGTACTGCTGGTCAGTCACTTGGTGTTTGGAACGCTGGTGGTTTGCATATCAAACTTGAAGGTGATGCAAACGATTACGTGGGTAAAGGTATGGCGGGTGGTCGTGTGTCGATCTTCCCACCAAAAGGTTCACCGTTCCAGACACAAAATACTGCAATCATCGGTAACACTTGTTTGTATGGTGCGACTGGCGGTAAGTTATTTGCTGCTGGTACTGCGGGTGAGCGTTTCGCTGTTCGTAACTCAGGTGCTTTTGCAGTCATTGAAGGTGCTGGCGATCACTGCTGTGAATATATGACAGGTGGTGTGGTAACTGTCTTAGGTAAAGTTGGTCATAACTTTGGTGCGGGTATGACAGGCGGTTTCGCTTATGTACTTGACCTTGATAACGACTTTGTTGACTACTATAACCATGAGTTGATTGACCTAAATCGTATCTCGACTGAGGCGATGGAAGATCATAAAGAAAACCTCCTCCGTATTCTCGATGAGCATATTCAAGAGACAGGAAGTGCTTGGGCATACAAAATCCGTAATGAGTTCGACTTCTATAGTCGTAAGTTCTGGCTTGTAAAACCAAAAGCTGCTAATTTGCAATCGCTTTTGAAAACAACCCAAGCCGATCCACAATAATTCCACGACTGCAAAGACATAGGCAGGTGCAGAGGTGAAGGACACCACTGCACCTACCCACGGAGAGAGACATGGCAGAACGCCTCAATAATGACTTTCAATTTCTGGATGTAGCACGCCAAGATCCAGAGAAAAAAGATATTACTGTCCGCAAAGCAGAGTTTGTGGAAATTTATAAACCCTTTACTGCGGAAGTTGCTGCGAATCAAACGCACCGTTGTTTAGGATGTGGTAACCCATATTGTGAATGGAAATGCCCAGTACATAACTATATTCCAAACTGGTTAAAGCTGATTGCAGAAGGTCAAATTTTCCAAGCGGCTGAACTTTGCCATCAAACCAATACCTTGCCAGAAGTTTGTGGTCGTGTTTGTCCGCAAGACCGTTTGTGTGAAGGTGCATGTACCTTAAATGACGGCTTTGGTGCAGTCACGATTGGTAATGCAGAAAAATATATCAACGATACTGCCTTTGCTTTAGGCTGGCGCCCAGATATGTCTGGCGTTAAATGGACGAATAAAAAAGTTGCAATTATTGGTGCAGGTCCAGCGGGTTTAGGCTGTGCTGATATTCTTGCCCGTGGCGGTGTGAAACCAGTTGTATTTGATAAACGCCCTGAAATTGGTGGTTTACTTACATTTGGTATTCCAGAATTTAAAATGGAAAAAGATGTGATGAAACGTCGTCGTGAAATCTTCACGGGGATGGGTATCGAATTCCGCTTAAATACTGAAATCGGTGTTGATGTAACGATTGAACAACTCCTTGCTGAATACGATGCCGTATTTATGGGGATGGGAACTTATACCTACATGAAAGGTGGTTTCCCTGGCGAAGATCTTGATGGTGTTTACGATGCCCTAGATTTCTTAATTGCTAACGTCAATCGTTGCCAAGGTTGGGAAAAAGATCCAAGCGAATACATCAGTGTTGATGGTAAGAAAGTGATTGTTCTGGGTGGTGGTGACACTGCAATGGACTGTAACCGTACTTCATTACGCCAAGGTGCGCATGATGTGACATGTGCTTACCGTCGTGACGAAAGCAACATGCCGGGTTCTGCGCGCGAAGTGAAGAATGCCTATGAAGAGGGTGTAAAATTCCTATTCAATCGCCAACCGATCGAGATTGTGGGCGAGAATGGCAAAGTGACTGGTGTTAAAGTGGTGACTACCCAAATGGGTGAGCCTGATAGCCGTGGTCGTCGTAGCCCTGAACCTGTTCCGGGTTCTGAAGAAATTTTACCAGCAGATGCGGTATTACTTGCATTTGGTTTCCGTCCAAGTCCTGCTGATTGGTTTGGTTCTGCAAATGTAAGTTTAGATGGTTCAGGTCGTGTTGTTGCGGCAGAACAACAAGAATTTAAATTCCAAACATCTAATCCAAAAATCTTCGCAGGTGGAGATATGGTGCGTGGTTCTGACCTTGTTGTGACTGCAATTTGGGAAGGCCGCCAAGCAGCAGAAGGTATTTTAGATTATTTAGGTGTCTAATTCATCTTTTTAGTTTGATTGCGATAAAGCCTGCTCAAGCAGGCTTTATTTTTTCATCTTATTTTTTTGGTCTTGGAAAAATGTTTATTCAACTGATTCCAGAATACTTGTCTTATTATCAAGCAGATTTTCATCCTGCGAAACATGACTATACGAAATTAGTGAATTATTGGAACGCACGTATGGTAGATGAGTATCGTATGGTCAGTTTTCAAGAAGAAAAATTTTCAAAATTATATAGTTAATTCATTTTTTACAAACATAAATGTTGTGCTTAACAAGGCATTACTCAAGGTCATTCAGTAATGTCTTTTTTATTTAAATACGTATAAAGTAACTTTAATAAATGTTACACAGCGAACAAAAAATCACATTACAATGAATTATTGCAAAAAATATAAAGAAAAACCTGAGGATAAATTTTTATGAAAGTTATTAAGAAAACCGCATTAGCAACAGTATTAACAAGCAGCTTGTTGTTCACAGGTTGTGGATATAATACTTTGCAAGTGAAAGATGAAGCTGTGAGTGCTTCATGGTCAGAAGTACAAAACCAATATCAACGTCGTGCTGATTTAGTTCCAAATCTTGTTAATGTCGTGAAAGGCTATGCTAAACATGAGGAACAAGTGCTCACAGAGGTGACTCAAGCACGCTCGAATGTTGCGGGTTTAAAAGTGGATAAAGAAGTTTTAGAAGACCCAGCGCTATTCGAAAAATATCAACAAGCACAAACTCAATTGACAGGTGCATTATCTCGTTTAATTGCGGTTTCAGAAAATTATCCAGATTTAAAAGCCAATGAACAATTCCGTGATTTACAAGCACAATTGGAAGGTACAGAAAATCGAATTGCGGTTGCTCGTAATCGATATATTACGACAGTGCAAGATTACAATTCATATGTGCGTCAGTTCCCACAAGCAATGACGGCAAAAGTCATTGGTATGAAAACCAAAGAGAACTTTAAAGCAGAGCAATCTGCGCAGCAAGCGCCAACAGTTTCATTTAATTAAGATTTGAAATTGTTCTTAATGGGTTTGGAGTTGCCATATGTTGGAAGAAATTAGACAAAAACTTAAGCAGCTTTCGGCTGTCCTCATGATTGTTTTTGTAACACTATTTTTTCAACATACAGTTTGGGCTGAGGTTGCGACTGCAACAGATGAAACTGATTTAGTTGTTGCAGGTAAAATGATTCAGCAGCCACAACAAAATCAATCACAACCAAACACTACAGCACAACAAGCACCTATTTTACCGCAAGTTGCCAATGATATGGCTGAGGGTGAATCCATACGTGGTTTACCGACATTAAATCAGCCCATCATAGATCAAGCCAAAATATTAAGTGAGGCGGAAACACAGCAACTCAATCAAAAAATACTGACGTTGTATCAGCAGGGTAAAGCTCAGATAGGAGTGATTATTGTACCCACCACTGGACAGGAAGCGATTTTTGATTTTGCTTTACGTACAGGTGAAAAATGGCAATTAGGTTCTGCTAAACGTGATAATGGTTTGTTGATGGCAATTGCAGTCAATGATCGCAAAATTCAGATTCTAACAGGTTATGGTCTCGAAGGTGTTTTACCTGATGTGGTTCTTAGCCGCATTATTCGTAATCAGATCACACCCTCTTTTAAACAAGGTCAGTATGCACAAGGAATCTCATCAGGTTTGGATGAAATTAGCCGTATTGTGAACCTTGACCCTGAAATTGCCCAACAGGCTGCCCAAGAGCTTAAGGATCAACATGACCAAGCCTTACACGAGCAGCAAGCGAAAGATAATACGCTAACTATGGCGCTATTTATCCTTATCGCTGGTATTGTCGGTTCATTCATTGTTGGCAATCGTTTAAGTGCCTCCACTGCGGCAGTAGCTGCAACGGTTGCAGGACTAGTCAATGGGGCGGGGCTTGTGATGAGTTTATTACTCGGTATTGGAATTTTTTTTCTACTTATTACTTCATTGGCACAGCTTGTTTTTCAGGCCTTTTTGTCGAGTGGTGGGCGAGGGGGCAGTGGAGGAGGCTTTGGCGGTGGCAGTGGAGGTGGTTATAGTGGCGGCGGTGGCAGCTTTGGCGGGGGAGGAGCATCAGGCTCATGGTAATAAAGACAGATACAACACAGATTATTACCCAGCCTAAGCTGGATGAGCAAGTTCAACCAAGCTTAAAGCGCTGGTTTAAACACTTCCTCTATATATCTTCTATGCATAATTATTTCAATAAAAACGATAGGATACAGATCGCTAAGGCTGTGCAGCATGCTGAAAAAGGTCATGCTGGTGAAATTCAGGTAGTGATAGAAGGACATATTCCATGTTCACAAGCCTATCACCAGAATACACGGCTACGTGCTCAGCAGCTATTTGCTGAATTAGGTGTTTGGGATACTGAACTCAATAGTGGGGTTTTGCTTTATTTAAATCTGTGTGAGCGCAAAGTTGAGATTGTGATTGATCGGGGACTAAAAAATGCAACACAAGCTGAGACATGGAATGAAATTTGCCAAAATATCATTGTGAACTTAACCCAAAAACAATATTTGCGAGCTGTGACTGGTGGCGTGAATGAAATTGGTCAAATATTGGATCAATACTATGTAAAAACTGATCTGCATGATCAAAATGAATTGCCGAATGAACCCATTATACTGAAGTAGATATAAACTATTGATTTTATTTTTTAAATTTTTTTAAAAATAATATTCTGTATTTTTAATTGTATAGAGAATATTCTCTTTATTCAGATAGACGGATAGCAAAATTTCTATCTTTATAAATTCTTTTTTTTGTGATTTGTTTCGCTCATTTTTAAAACAAGTAGAAAATAATCAAGGTTGAACCTCTACTACGTTAAAGATAAAAAGCGAAAGTTGACATTTTTTGTCATTTTTGTCTTTCGTGTGTCAGGATTGATTTATATATGAACAAAGAGAATATTCTTTAAGTCTCTGTTTTTTTGCGTTAAAATTGGCTAAGCTAAGGATTGGCATAGAACATGCTAAATACAAAGTAGCTTGAAAGGCTTATAAAAATTTATACATTGGAGAAATGTTATGAACACAATGCAAAAGGGTTTTACTCTTATCGAATTGATGATCGTTGTAGCGATCATTGGTATTTTGGCGGCAATTGCGATCCCTGCTTACCAAGACTACACCATTCGTGCCCAAGTAACTGAAGGGGTAAACCTAATGGCTGGAGCAAAAGCATCTGTAACAGAGGTTTTTAATGATTCAGGTACTTTTCCAGCAACGAATAGTGCTGCTGGTCTACCAACAGCGACTTCAATTAAAGGTTCTTATGTAACTAAGGTTGAGTTGGCAACAGGTGGTGTAATTGTTGCCACTTATGGCAACAAGGCAAATTCTAGTATTAGTGGTGGAACTTGTCGTGTTACCCCAGCTAATAACGGTGGTAGTATTTCTTGGACAGGTACTTGCTCATTTGATCAAAAATGGCGTCCAAAAGCGTTCCGTTAATTTTAACTTCGCTTAACAAGAACCCGACTCGTTCGGGTTCTTTTATATCCTGTCCAACGAATTTATGATATGAAAAAAAAATTACAGAATTTTGGGGTAATGGGTTCAATTGTATTATTGGGCTTGGGCTTTATTGTTACGTTTTTTTATATCTACCTGCAAGCTATGGGGCTAACTTGGCAGTTTGATGATTATATCAACTTAAAAGACTTATCCAATGCTAGTTCAGTGCAAGGTTTAAATAATTTTATTTTTGGCGGTGTGGCAGGCCCAACAGGCCGCCCGATTTCGTTGCTGACTTTTTTAGCGAACTATAATGACTGGATGAACAATCATCCATGGGGTTTTGTAAAAACTACGCTGATTTGGCATCTACTGAATGCCTGCTTAATATTTTTATTAGTCTTCAATATTGCAAAGATATATATTAATAATACCAATCAAAGCTACATTTTTGCCCTCATGGTTGCTATGGTTTGGGTTATTTTACCGATTCACGCCAGTGCCAATCTGATTCCCATCCAGCGCATGACCCATGTTTCTGCATTTTTTATGCTAAGTACATTACTAGGTTATGTGTACTTTAGAACATATCTTTCGAGCAAACAGTCACCCATTTTAAATTTGATACTGGTCATCGGCTGGGTCGTCATTGGTACGATTTTGGCTGTGTATTCCAAAGAAAATGGTGCGGTTGTTGTCACAATGCTCGCACTACTAGAGCTTTATTTCTTAAAACGTATCACTTACCCTGCTTATCCTAAACTGTGGACACTTGGTATTTATTTAGCACTCTTGATTGTTCCTCTGTTTATGCTGCTCTATTTAGTCAAAAATTGGGCTGGAATTAATCATCACTTTGAGTTTTATCGGGACCGTAGTTTAGCTGATCATCTAGCAACTCAAATCATCATTTTGTGGGAATATTTAAAACAAATCATCCTTCCAAGAGCCGCATTATTAGGACCTTTTCATGATGGGCATATCGTTTATCATTGGACAATGTGGCAACCTTATGTCGCTTTGATAGCATGGCTGGTTGCTATTTTTGTGGGTTGGAAATACAAAGCCTATAGATTAGGCAAGTTTTTATTATTTGCTTTGGTTTGGTATTTTGCAGCTCATCAGATTGAGTCTAGTATTATTCCATTAGAATTATATTTTGAGCACCGTAATTATTTAGCCAGTTTGGGCTGGGTGGTTTTAATCGCAGTACTATTTGCTGAGATATATAAAAAATATCAAGGGCTTAGTCCTTGGCACATATTAGGCGGTATTTATATTTTATATTTATTATTTAACTTACAACAAATTACATCATTATGGGGGAAACCTTTATTGGCTGCTGAAATGTGGAGCACCTATCAACCAGACTCACCTAGAGCAGCACAAATGTTGGCGGCTCAGTACAAACAAGAAGGTTTTAGAGAGGCATCTATTGAGGTACTAAATGATTTTGCTCAATTACATCCAAAAAACATTTCTTTAGAAATGCAAGTTTTCTCCGAAACTTGTGAAAAAAACTCATCTCAGCAAAATATTAATCAATTAAACTCACTCAAAAAAAATGTAGCTAAAATTTCACTACCTGCAGACATCACGGTAAATATTGCTAGTTTAGGGGAGAATATTCGACAAAAGAAATGTGCAGGAGTGACACTAAAAAATTATCTTAATTTTTTAATGGTAGCAGCACAAGTTCCCAAAATTAAACAAAATGCGAATGTCATGCATCATGTTAATTATGAAACTGCTCTAACCTATCAAGAAATGGATAATACTGAAGCTTATTTAACCTATGCAACCCGAGCTTTCTACAATTATCCAAGTTTAAGTATCGCAGAAAAAATTGCGCTTACTTATTTTAAGCAAGCAAATAATGAAAAAACATTAGCATGGATAAAAGAAGCACTACAATATGCACCTTCAAATGCGAATGGTGATGCATGGCGTAAAAGTTTAAAAAGTCTAGCTGAAACGATCAAATCAATCGAAAGTCAACGTAGCAAAGTGGATAACACACCACATGAAAAATAAGTTTAGTATTGTACTCCCTGCCAAAAACGAATCAGGGGCAATCGGGCAAACCATTGAACGCATTAAGCAGCTCAATATTGCCCATGAAATTATTGTGGTGAATGATGGTTCTACAGACCAAACGAAACAAGTTGCAGAATCTGCTGGAGCAAAAGTCGTCTCCCACCCCTACTCAAAAGGTAATGGTGCAGCCATTAAAACAGGCGCACGTACTGCAACGGGTGAAATTATTATATTTATGGATGCTGATGGACAGCATGACCCGCAAGACATCCCTCACTTACTAGAAAAAATTGAACAAGGCTATGATTTAGTTGTTGGTGCAAGACAAAAAGGCTCACAAGCTAGTGTTGGTCGTGGTATTGCCAATGCACTTTACAACAACCTTGCCACATATATGACTGAACAAATAGTAGAAGACCTCACCTCTGGTTTTCGTGCAGTCCGTGCAGTCAAATTCCGTGAATTTTTATATTTACTGCCTAATGGTTTTTCTTATCCAACTACTAGCACCATGGCATTTTTCCGCGCAGGTTATTCGGTCACTTATGTGCCAATTCATGCGGCTAAACGCATAGGCAAAAGTCATATTCAACCGCTGAAAGATGGAGTACGCTTCTTTTTAATTATTTTTAAGATTGCGACACTTTATTCACCGTTAAAGATGTTTTTACCTATCGCTGTTTTATTATTTATTTTAGCGACGGCATGGTATGGATATACTCTATATGAGTACGGTCGTTTTACCAATATGAGTGCGTTACTTTATACAGGCAGTATTATGATTTTTTTAATGGGTTTAATTTCAGAGCAGATAACTGCTTTAATGTATAAAGAGAAGTAAATAGAATCGTGTTAAATAGTTTAGAACAACTCTGGCAAATTCTATCGCCCTTAGATAAACGTAAAGTCATTTATGTTTTCATTTTAGTCATGGGGATGGCTTTTATTGAGTCGGCTGGTGTTATTTCTATTATGCCTTTTTTGGCAGTACTATCGAACCCCAATGTTGTTGAGTCAAACTCCTATTTAAAGCAGCTCTATGATTTTACGGGAGCTGCAAATAAACAAAACTTTATACTATATTTAGGCTTTCTCTCACTATTTATTGTTGTATGCTCAACCATATTCAAAATTGTGACCCAATATGCGGTGAATCGTTTTGCGAGTTTACAGCGTCACTATTTCTCCACTCGCTTACTTAAAACTTATTTGCAACAAAACTATGAGTTTTTTATTCAGCGAAATAGTGCAACCTTGGTTAAGAACATTCTGTCCGAAGTCGATCAACTCATTTGGACTATGATCTTACCCGCTTTAACTCTCATGTCTTATGGTGTTGTATTATTATCTATGGTCGGCATTCTTCTGCTGTATGATCCGCTCATGGCTATTGCAACAGCTTTTGTGCTCGGTCTATTTTACGCCAGCATTTATATGCTAGTTCGAAAAAAGCTGACACAAATTGGGCAAGAATTTACCCAAGCCAACAAAGAGCGTTACCAAACCTGTCAAGAAGCCCTTGCTGGTATTAAAGACGTGATGATTAACAATGCAGAACATGGATATATTAAGCAATTTGAGGAATCCTCTCGTGTATTTGCACGGCATATCGCTACACGCGAAACACTAGGACAAGTACCACTCAATGTTATAGAAACAGTAGGTTATGGTTGCTTAATTGTTTTAGCCATGCTTTTAGTGGTTTCAGGAAACGAAGTGTCACATATTTTGCCTGTGCTTGGTCTATATGGTTTTGCTGCTTACCGTATGCTTCCTGCTGCACAAAATATGTATCGCGCTATTTCTCAAATTAAGTTTTCTGAGCAGGTCTTGTCACTGCTTAAACCTGAGTTCGCATTAGAAAAAGATGAGTTGAAGCATATAGAAAAAGATAGCACTCAATATTTGAAATTTGAAAATTCCATACGTTTAGAGAATATAAGTTTTGCTTATCCCAATCGAATAGAGTCTCCCATCCTAAACAACTTTAGTTTGGAAGTTAAAAAAAACGCTAGCTTGGGTATTGTTGGAAAAAGCGGCAGTGGCAAAAGTACGCTGATGGATATCATGCTGGGCCTACTCTCCCCACAACAAGGTAAAGTGTATATTGATGATGTCGAGTTGACAGCAGATAATATAACCCAATGGAGAGGTTTAGTTGGTTATGTACCACAGAATATTTATTTGGCAGATAAATCTATTGCAGAAAATATTGCTTTTGGCGTAGCGAAAATAGATATAGATTTAAGGCAAGTTGAGTTTGTAGCCAAGCAAGCACAAATTGATAAT
This sequence comes from Acinetobacter sp. WCHA45, assembly GCF_002165255.2. Taxonomy (NCBI): domain Bacteria; kingdom Pseudomonadati; phylum Pseudomonadota; class Gammaproteobacteria; order Moraxellales; family Moraxellaceae; genus Acinetobacter; species Acinetobacter sp. WCHA45. The sequence continues at coordinate 281,764 of NZ_CP028561.1, forward strand.
TTTATTCAAAGTCAATTGCCTTTGGGTTATCATACACTTGTTGGGGAGCGTGGTGTTATGCTTTCAGGTGGACAGCGGCAACGTATAGGTATTGCAAGAGCTTTGTATAAAAATCCACAAGTTTTATTTATGGATGAAGCGACCAGTGCACTAGATACTGAAACCGAGCAAGCAGTGAATGAAGCTATTCAAAACTTAAATGGAAAAATGACGATGGTGATTATCGCGCATCGGGAAAGTGCCGTTGAAAAATGTGACCATATACTTGATCTTTATCGCTAATGGGGCTTTAAATGAGATTCTTAATTACTGGGGGTGCGGGTTTTATTGGTTCAGCGTTAATTCGTTTTATCCTTAAACAAACAGATCATAGTGTATTAAATGTTGATAAATTAACTTATGCGGGTAATTTAGAGTCACTGAAAGAAATAGAACAAGATTCAAACTACCAGTTTAGAAGAATTGATATTTGTAATGCTGTAGATATTTCACAAGCAATCAAAGATTTTAAACCTGATGTAATTATGCATCTGGCAGCAGAATCCCATGTAGATCGTTCAATTGATGGTCCTGCCGACTTTATTCAGACTAATATAGTGGGTACTTATACATTATTAGAAGCTACACGAATGTACTGGATGAAGCTTAAAAGTGAGGCTCAGAAAAAATTTCGCTTTCATCATATTTCAACTGATGAAGTGTATGGAGACTTAGAGACTACAACTCATCTTTTTACAGAAATGACACCTTATGCGCCAAGTTCTCCATATTCTGCTTCTAAAGCAAGTTCAGACCACTTAGTACGTGCTTGGCATCGAACTTATGGACTACCTGTTATTATTACAAATTGTTCTAATAATTATGGTCCATATCACTTCCCTGAAAAATTAATTCCATTAATTATTTTGAATGCCTTAGAGGCAAAACCCTTACCTGTATATGGTAATGGCCAGCAAGTTCGAGATTGGCTATTTGTTGAGGATCATGCACGTGCTTTATACAAGGTCGTGACTGAAGGATGTGTAGGCGAAGCCTATAATATTGGTGGCAATAATGAAAAGAAAAATATTGAAGTCATAGAAACCATCTGCAAAATTTTAGATAGATTAAAACCACAAGCTAATGGACAGTCTTATAAAGAACTTATTACTTTTGTGAAAGATCGTCCTGGGCATGATTTACGTTATGCCATTGATGCAACGAAAATTAAGAAGGAATTGGGATGGTCACCAATTGAAACCTTTGAAACGGGCATTCAAAAAACCATAGAGTGGTATTTAAATAATTTAGATTGGTGTCATCGAGTACAAGATGGTAGCTACCAACGAGAAAGATTAGGAGTTAATAACAATGTCTAATACAACAAAAGGTATTGTTTTAGCTGGTGGGTCGGGGACTCGTTTATATCCTATCACTAAAGGTGTGTCTAAACAGCTATTACCTATCTATGATAAACCTATGGTTTATTACCCAATTTCAGTATTAATGCTCGCAGGAATACGTGAAATATTAATTATTAGTACGCCTGAAGATATTGATGGATTTAAGCGATTATTAGGTGATGGTACGCAGTTTGGTATCCAATTAAGCTATGCAGTTCAAGCTAGCCCTGATGGTTTAGCTCAAGCTTTTATCATTGGTGAAGAGTTTATTGGTAAAAACAATGTGTGTTTGGTGCTTGGAGACAATATTTTTTATGGTCAAGGCTTTACTCCAATGTTACAAAAAGCGGTGAGTCGTAAAACTGGAGCAACCGTTTTTGGTTATCAAGTCAAAGATCCAGAACGCTTTGGTGTGGTGGAATTTAATGAAAATAAACGTGTGATTTCTTTAGAAGAGAAACCAAAGCAGCCTAAATCCAATTTTGCGGTAACTGGTCTATATTTTTATGATAATGATGTAGTCGAGATTGCTAAAAAAGTAAAGCCGTCAGAGCGTGGTGAAGTGGAAATTACGACAGTCAATCAGATGTATCTTGAACGTGGTGATTTACATGTAGAACTTTTAGGTCGTGGCTTTGCATGGTTAGATACAGGAACGCATGAAAGCTTAATGGAAGCAGGAATGTTTGTAGAAACCATTGAAAAGCGTCAAGGCTTTAAAATTGCATGTTTGGAAGAAATTTCCTTTAATAATGGTTGGTTAAATAAAGAGCAAGTTTTAGCCATCGGTCGAAGCATGCATAAGAATTATTATGGTCGATATTTGATTTCTTTGGTAGATGAAAAATGAGTTTAATCAAACTGATTAATTTACCTAATTTAAGTGATGATCGTGGTGGATTGATAGCAATTGAATCTGACCAATCCATACCCTTTGAAATAAAACGGGTATATTATATTTTTAATACTGCAAATAAACCACGTGGTTTTCATGCGCATAAAGATCTAAAACAGCTTGTTATTTGTATTCATGGACAATGCCGCTTTGTTTTAGATAATGGGATTAAGAAGGATGAGATAATCCTAAACTCACCTATCCAGGGACTTGTTATTGAAAGTATGACTTGGCGTGAAATACATGAATTTTCTGAAGATTGTATATTATTGGTCTTGGCAAGTGAATACTATGATGAAAGTGATTATATTCGAGATTATGATGAATTTTTAGAGTTTGTGAAATGAATTTAAGTTTAAAGACAATACGCCTACGCTTTGTTGAAGAGTTAGATGCTGAATTTATTTTAAAACTTCGATTGGATAGCCGCTATAACAAATTTTTATCTAACGTTAGCGATGATATTCAAGTGCAAAGAGATTGGATTAAAAAATATAAAGTTGATGAGGGAAATAAAGAGCAATTTTATTTTATTATTGAGCGTTTGGATGGTGTGCCATGTGGTACTGTTCGAATATATGACTTGAAAGAAGATTCCTTTTGTTGGGGTAGTTGGATATTGAACGAAGATAAAACACCATACTCAGCTTGGGAATGTTCATATTTGATTTATAAGTTTGGATTTGAAGTATTAAAGTGCAATAAATCACATTTTAATGTTATGAAAGGAAATGAAGGTGTTATTAACTTCCATAAAAAAATGGGAGCAATAGAGATGTATGAAGATGAAAAAAATTTATTTTTTATGATAACACAGCAAGATGTGACCCAATATTTTAATAAAGTTATTAAAATAATCATATAACTCGATTAAATTTGTTAAGATAGGATTTAATATTAAAGAGGACTTGAAATGGACAGTAAGCTGCAAAAAATATTTGCTGAAACCATCGGTATTTCTATTGATAAGATTGCCGATGATTTAAAATATTCATCTATTCCTGAATGGGACTCTATCACACATATGACACTGATTGCTGTCATAGAACAAGAATTTGATATCATGATTGATGCTGAAGATGTAATTGACATGAATAGCTTTGCTAAAGCAAAAGAAATTGTTGCTAAATATATGGATTAAAAATGAATGATAAAGTTGTATTTATAACAGGTGCTTCTCGTGGTATCGGTGCTGCTTGTGCAAATTTACTTGCAGCAGAAGGATATAAGCTCGTGCTTCATGCTAGAAATGAGGAATCCTTAAATACTTTACTCAAATCATTACCTTCATCCTGTGCAGATAGTTTATTACTATTTTATGATTTAGCTGATCCACATGCCATAAGTAGAGCCTTTCAAGCTATATTTAAACGATATAAAAAGTTAGATGCTCTAGTCAATAATGCTGGCATTATGCAACCCGCAAAACTAGGAATGATTGCGTATGATCAGCTTTCCCATACACTTGATATTAATCTCACGGCTGCGATCCTACATATGCAAGGCGCGACCAAATTAATGATGCGAAATAAAAGTGGCTCTATCATTAATATGTCTTCTATTATCGGTTTACAGGGGTATGAAGGGCAAATACCGTATTCGGCAGCAAAAGCAGGTTTAATTGGTGCTACGCTATCAGCAGCTAAGGAATTAGCACCAAATCAAATCCGCGTGAATGCTGTCGCACCTGGTTATATAGATACAGATTTAAATAGCCAACATGGTGAAAATATTCATCAAGAAAATTTACAACGTGTACGCATGGGGCGTATGGGGAAAGCTGATGAGGTGGCTCATCTTGTGAGCTTCTTAGCTTCCGATCAAGCGAGTTATATTACAGGACAAGTTATTGGTATTGATGGTGGAATGAGTCTATGAACTTTTGGGAATTGGAAAATCAGCCCCCAGAAAATGTTGCGATTATCGCTCAAAATGGTAACGAGCACACTTATAGTTCACTACTTAATTTAGTTCATGAACAAGAAGTTCAATTATATAAGTTTCCCAAAAGAACATTGGGGTTTATTCTGTGCGATAATCGTTTGGTTGATATCGTGCTTTATCTTGCTTGCATACGAACACACCAAGTTCTACTGTTATTAGACTCACAAATATCTGGTGAGCAATTAAAAAACCTTCAAGATATTTATCAACCCCACTGGATTGCAAATAATGGCGTGATAACATTACAAAAAAATGTAAAAGATGCTCAATTGCATACAGACCTGAGTTTATTACTTAGTACATCAGGTAGTACGGGTAGTCCTAAATTAGTTCGTTTAACAAGATCCTCATTACAAGCTAATGCTGATTCGATCGTAATGTATTTAAATATTAATGAGAACGAACGAGCTATCACTTCTCTACCTATGAGCTATGCCTATGGTTTATCGATTATCAATAGCCACTTACTAAAAGGTGCAACTTTAGTTCTAAACACAGATAGTGTACTTAGCCGAGAATTTATTGAGCGTATGCATAAACAAAGGGTTACTTCTTTTGCGGGTGTACCTTATATGTATCAAATGTTATATCGCACAGCTTTTTTTAAGCAAGACTTACCTAGTTTAAAAACACTCACCCAAGCAGGTGGTTATTTGGAAGATAAGTTACAACGTTTTGTGGCGAATTATGCACAAGAAAAAGGTTTGCATTTCTTTGTTATGTATGGACAAACAGAAGCCTGTGCTCGGATTAGCTATGTTCCGACAAACACAATTATCAATAAGATTGGTTCTATTGGTGTCCCTGTTCCAAACGGAAAATTAGAACTTAATCCGACTAGTGGTGAGCTTATTTATTATGGTTCTAATGTGATGCTTGGTTATGCTGAAACACGAGAAGACTTAGCATTAGGCGATCAATACAAAGGATGTTTGGCTACTGGAGATATAGCACGTCAAGATGAAGAAGGTTTTTATTATATTACAGGAAGAATAAAAAGGTTTATCAAAGTTGGTGGTCACCGTATTGGTTTAGATGAAGTGGAACAGGCATTGCAGTCACACCTTGAAGTTTCTATCGCAGCAAGTGGAAAAGATGATTACTTAATAATATGGTTGGAAAGTTCTGATGAAAGTTTAGTTGAATACGCTCATGACTATATACGTCAGCAATATGCTATTCACCCAACAATGACGAAATTGGTGTTGGTTGAACACTTACCATTACTTACATCGGGCAAAAAGGATTATCTCGCCTTAATGGGTAAAAGCTTATGATCCACTCTTTCAATTTGCTTGATATTCATCAACCCTACGGTTTTAGTGCTAAACAAAAAGATGTAACATTATTAGCTGTATTAAATGAGCTAACAACCCTGCATATAAAAAATTGCCCGTCTTATGCTAACATTGTCGAACGTCTTTTTCCCAATACAATACAAGCCGAATCTTTAGAAGATGTACCTTTCTTACCTGTAAGCCTATTTAAATCAATGAATTTAAAAAGCGTACCAGAATCAGAAATAATTAAAATACTGACTTCTAGTGGTACGACTGGGCAGGCTGTATCACATATTTATTTAGATCGTGAAACATCAATCCGCCAGACACAGGTACTCAGTGCCATCATAGCTTCATTTTTAGGCAATAAACGTTTACCCATGGTCGTAGTGGACTCTGCTGATTTACTCAAAGATCGTACTAAATTTAATGCTCGTACTGCGGGTATTTTAGGGTTCTCAATTTATGGGCGTGATCACTGTTATTGCTTAAATGATAAACTAGAACTTGATGCATCTATCCTAAAATCTTGGCTCGATAAATACACCAATACACCAGTATTAATTTTTGGTTTTACTTTCATAGTATGGCAAGGGTTATATCAAAGTGCCATAAAGCAAGGTATAAAACTAAGATTCCCAAAGGGTAGTTTGTTAATTCATGGTGGTGGTTGGAAACGATTGATAGAGCAGAGTGTTAGTAACAATGTATTTAAAGCTAGTTTAAACAAACTATTTGGAATTGAGCATGTACATAACTATTATGGCATGGTGGAACAAGCTGGGACTATTTATATGGAGTGTGAACATGGTTTTTTACACACCTCTAGTAATTCAAATATAATTATTCGCAATCCATACACTTTAAAACCTGTTAAAATAGGGGAAGAGGGTATCATTCAAGTGCAAAGTTCTATTCCATTGAGTTATTCTGGTCATTCACTACTTACTGAAGATATAGGAACGATACACGGTAAAGATAATTGTAAATGTGGTCGATTAGGGGAATTTTTTACCGTAAATGGACGGTTACCAAAAGCCGAAATTCGCGGTTGTAGTGATACACGGGCATTTTAATGAACGAAATTCAATATATTCTAGGGGTAGGTAATTCAAATTCCCCATTAAAAATTGTTTTACAAAATCTAAGTTCTTGCCTTGTTTGGCAACCTTTTGATGAGCGTAGTGTTGAATTTGTTAAATGTTTTGCCCAAAAACTTTTGACCACTAAAGGTATTCGTCAATATCCTGAATTAGTCGCATTAGGTCATTGGTTTCGTGGAGCAAACTTAAAACAACTGATAAAAAACTACCCTGCAGAAACAGAAAACAGCCTTGTACTAGGGCGTGGGTTAGCTTTTCATATTGCACCAAGTAATGTTGATTCTGTATTCATGTATTCATGGTTGCTTTCTTTATTAGCAGGTAATACAAATATTGTGCGAGTATCACAAAAGATGAGTGATGCACAAACGTTTTTAATTAATATATTAGCTGAAACATTGAATGAATGCGTTGGTAAACCTATTCAAGAAAGAATCGTATTACTTACTTATCCGCATAACACTAGCATTACTCAGGAAATATCAGAAGCCTGTTTAATTCGTATAGTTTGGGGTGGAAATAGTACTGTACAAGCTATACGCTCAATCCCGTTACGTCCTACTGCCACAGAAATTTGCTTTCCAGACAGATTTTCAATTTGTGCTATTCGTGCTGATTCAATGCTTAAACTCAATATCGAAGAACAAAACAGGCTTGCGGCAAATTTCTATAAAGATGCATTTTGGTTTGCTCAACAGGCGTGTTCCTCACCACGCTTAATTACATGGGTAGGAGATGAGAAAACAATTCAGCAAGCACAGGAGCAATTTTGGAATGCATTAAATATTGAAATAGCAACGCATCCTATAGAAAACTCAGAAGCAATGAACATGGCACGTATCAATGCAAGTTTTGAGTATGCTGGAGTCGCTTTAGCCAAACCCACTGGAAATAAAGGCTTAGAAATCGAATATCCACTCAAACTACAACTAGAATGTCCATTACAAGAAACCATAAAAAATATACATTGCGGTAATGGGCTATTTTTAGAAAACCGTGTTCATCAGCTTACAGATTTAGCCATACAGCTTAGTGATAAAGAACAAACGCTTACTACTTTTGGTTTTACAAAAGATGAGTTAAAAGAATTCATATTAAATCTTCCTCCAAGGGCAGTAGATCGGATTGTAAAAATTGGCGATGCTTTGTCTTTTGCGCCAATATGGGATGGACAGGATTTAATCGTAGCCTTTAGTCGTAAAATCCTATTGTCGTAATTAGTATTTTTAGATGGAAAAGTAACTATGATCCCTTTCCTAGACCTAAGATCCATTAACACACGATACCGAACAGAGCTGATTGAAGCTTGTACTCGTGTCGTAGATTCGGGTTTGTATATTGATGGACAAGAATTAAAACTGTTCGAGCAAAATTTTGCAAACTATTGTGGGGTTAAATTTGCAATTGGCGTAGCGAATGGCTTAGATGCACTTATTTTAACTTTAAGGGCTTGGAAAGAACTTGGTAAATTACAAGATGGTGATGAAGTGATCGTGCCATCTAATACCTACATAGCAAGTATTTTAGCGATCAGCGCCAATCAACTTAAACCTGTATTGGTAGAACCTGATATAGATACGTTTAATCTTGATCCAAACAAAATTGAAGCGGCTATTACAGACAAAACTAAAGTTATTTTACCAGTTCATTTATATGGTCAACTAGCAGCAATGCCTCAAATCATGGCAATTGCCCAAAAACATGACTTATTAGTTTTAGAAGATTCTGCACAAAGTCATGGTGCAGAACTGCACGGTAAAAAAGCTGGAAATTGGGGGGATGCGTCAGGATTCAGTTTTTATCCTGGGAAAAACCTAGGGGCTTTGGGAGATGCAGGGGCAATTACGACCAACGACGAAGCGCTTGCTCAAATGCTTCGTGCGCTGCGCAATTATGGTTCACATGAGAAATATCAAAATCTTATACAGGGCGTAAATAGTCGTTTAGATGAAATTCAAGCGGCTATGCTTGATATTAAACTCCAATTTTTAGATCAAGAAACACAGTGCCGTCGTAATGTTGCCCAAATGTATTTGCAGGGAATAAAGAATCCTTTAATCCAACTTCCAAAAATAGAAAAAGACGCTAGTGATTATAAGCAGCATGTTTGGCATTTATTTGTCATTCGCACTAAACATCGTGAGGCATTACAACAATACTTTGCCGAACATGACATACAAACTTTGATTCATTATCCTATTCCACCTCATAAACAACAAGCTTATCGGGAGTGGAGCGACATGAGTTTTCCTATTTCAGAGCAGATACATAGTGAGGTTTTGAGTTTACCAATAAGTCCATTAGTTGAACTTGCGGATATAATGAAAATTATAGAAATAATTAATGTAGGTAAATGGTATAGAGATGAATAGTTTTTTAAGAAAAATAAGGAAAATATTATTTTTGAATTATTTTTTGAGAAATATTTATTTTTTTATTTATGGGTTTAAAACCGTTGAAAGAAAAATTACGTGGATGGATGAATATAAACAAATAGAATTTTTAAAAGAAAATGAAATATGCCGTATAAGTACGCCAAAAATAAAGGGAAAAAATAGATCATTTTATAAAAATGTTCCTCATGTATATATGTATTCTTTAAAAAATGTGGTTGGTGTGTTGAATTCATCTTCTTTTTATTCGGAAGATGTTGCCTTTATAGAGAGATTTCGATGGATTGAGCAGGATGTAGCAGACTATTCTGATGGACATCTTATTATACATGATGGTGTAAGTGCTATATTTAAGTGTGAGAAAAGAGATATTTTTGTTGAAAACAGGAATGCTTTGTTTTTGGGAGGTAATGGATCTTATAATTACTTTCATTGGATGATTGAGATTTTGCCCAAGCTTCTAATACTAAAAAAAAGCATTATTGATAATCTTAATATTGAATGCATAGTTGTTAATGGGATTGTTAAAGAAATAGATAATTTCAGAATACCATTGGAAATATTGAGAGATAAGTTAAATATTCAGATAGTTTTTTATAATCAAGGTGGTTTTGTTGAATTTAAAAATCTATTTTATATAACTACATTTAATCACGTATTATTTAATGTTAAAGGTCAGGTTGAAGAAAATCAATGCTATTTTTCAAAAGAAGTTTTATTTGAATTAAGTGGAATTTTTACTTCTTACGCTAGTTCTAGCAATGTTGTGAGTAAAAAGTTTCCAGAAAAATTTTTTATAAGAAGAGGGGTGGGGATTAGCAATTATAACAAGAGGAATTATAATGAAGATGAAGTTGTTAGTATTATGAATGACTTTAATATTGAATGTATTTATATTGAAGATTATAGCTTTTTGGAACAAGTCCAGTTGTTTTCTAATGCCAAGTTGATCGTAGCCCCTAGTGGTGCTTTTTTTACAAATTTAATCTTTTGCAAGAAGAATACTTTAATTATTAGTTGGCTCACCCCGAAGACTGCAAATTTTTCAGTTTATTCAACTATTTCTCATTTATTTGATCTTGATATGAATTTTATTTTGGCTGAACAGAGTCAGAACGAGGGTATACATGGGGAATACTATTTGAATCCTAACGAGTTTCGTAACTTTTTAAGTCAAGCTTTGGTTAAAATAGAAAATAATATTACTGAGGTTTATTAAATTGAATAATTCCCCTTTAATTACATTGTTCTTATTTTCATACAATCAAGAGAAGTATATTAAACAGGCTGTCGAATCAGCCCTTGCGCAAGATTATCCAAATTTAGAGGTAATTATTTCAGATGATCATTCGACAGACAATACTGTAGGTATTATTCAGTCCATTATTCAAGATTATTCTGGGAAGCACAAAGTTGCGTTAAACATTAATCCCACTAATCTTGGAATTGGGGAACATGTCAATATTGCATTTAAAATGGCAAAAGGTGAATTCATCGTATTTGCTGCAGGTGATGATATATCTTTACCCCAACGTGTTAGTGGTGTTGTAGATCGATGGTTAGAGTTAGACAAAAAAGTTGATGCAATTTATAGTGATGCAAAATTAATCGATCAAGATGGTCGTGACTGTGGAAATCTTGTCGTTGCTTTATCTGAATTAAAACCAATAGCCTATAATTTGATTTCATATAAGCCAGAAAATGGTGTGCATTTGCTCATGGGTGCGAGTGGTGCTTATGCAAAAAATTTAAATAATTCGTTTGGCGGTTTATTACCCAATGTAAATATTGAAGATATTCCTTTAACCATAAGAGCGAGTTTAAGTAATGGCGTCAGTTATATACATGAGCCTCTCGTCTTATACCGTCAAAATGTTTCGGTTTGGTTGCCACGAAAGTTAGAAAATGAAGGTTTTTCTCGACATCGTAATCGAATGCTTTATCGACTAAAAACCAATTATTATGTCGCTAAACAAATTGTTCATGATGTTGATTGTGTAAATGCTGATCAACAGACCAAAAGAGCTGCTGAAGATCGTTTTGTCGCCACGGCATTTGTTCAGAGATGTATCGAAAAAGAATGTTTTTTATTACTCTCTTTTTTACGTTCATTGAATAAAACAACTTGTTGGCGGTACATGCTTTTCCCTGCTATTTTTGCTGCAAATCCTAAAATTCATCGCATCATTTATAAAACCTACAGTCTGTTCAAAGGATCTTAGATGATTGAAACCGCACCTATAGTTTTCGCTGTTGTGGTTACATATAATCGGAAACAATTGCTCATGCAGTGTTTAACTGCCTTAGCCAATCAAACTCAGTCACTGAGTAAAATTATCATTGTAGACAACGCTTCTACGGATGGAACACTACAGGAATTGCATCAATCTGGTTTATTAGAAAATCCATGTATGCAACTTCTTTCCTTAGCACAAAATACAGGTGGCGCAGGGGGCTTTTCCGCAGGGATGCAGTATGCTTTTGAACAGGGAGCTGATTATGTCTGGATGATGGATGATGATGCTATGCCATATCTTACAGCTCTCGAAGAACTAATGAAGTATGCGACACCTCAACATATTTATGCGTCTTTAGCGATACAAGATCAACAAATCTCATGGGAGATGACCGTAAAGAACGGTGACATTTGGCGAGCAACGCATAATCCAGCAGATATCTTAGCGGAAATGGAAGTGTATTCTTTACCTTTTTTAGGGTTTATGATTCACCGTGAAATCGTTGAAAAAATTGGGTTGCCTGACACTTCGTTCTTTATCGCTGCTGATGACACCGAGTATTGTTTAAGAGCAAAGCAAGCGGGCTTTAAACTTTATCTAACAGGGCAAAGTTTAATTGAACACCCGAAAGCGCAACATCAAGAATATAAAATATTAGGCAAAAAAATTAACTACGTATCGTTACCCCCATGGAAACGTTACTACGATACGCGGAATAGAATTTTTATCGCAAAGAAGTATTTTGGGTTTAAGCTCTATTCACAAACCATACCCAGTATTTTATTTCGATTATGCATCTCGATGCTGGTTGAAAAAAATAAATATCTACAGTTGAAAGCTTATTATTTGGGTTTGTACGATGGTTTGACAGCTCAAAGTGGAAAACGCCACGAACATAGAGGATTAATATAGAAATGAACGTTCTGATTATTGGTGCTGGCTTCGCTGGTTCAGTTACAGCCCGTGAATTGGCAGAGGCAGGACATAAAGTATTAGTTATAGATCGTCGAGATCATATCGCTGGCAATGCTTATGATGTAAAAGATGGACATGGCATCTTAATCCATCAATACGGTCCTCATATTTTTCACACCAATAGTGAGCGTATATTTAACTATTTATCCCAATTTACCGAATGGTGCCCCTACGAACATCGGGTACGTGGCGTAGTCAATGGTCAGGAATATCCCTTCCCGATTAATAGAGACACCCTCAATCAACTTTATGGTTTAGATTTAACTGAAGAACAAGCAGCTGAATATTTTGAAAAAGTACGTGAACCAAAAGAAAAAGTACTAACCAGTGAAGATGTTGTACTTAATTCAGTCGGTCGAGATTTATATGAAAAGTTCTTCTTAAACTACACCAAAAAACAGTGGGGGCTAGATCCTTCACAGTTAAAAGCAGGTGTAGCGGCACGTATTCCAACACGTACCAATACCGATGACCGATACTTTACCGATACTTATCAAACAATGCCATTACATGGTTATACAGCTATGTTTGAAAATATGCTGAATCATCCAAACATTACGGTTAAATTAAGTACAGACTATAAAGATTTGCTGGCACAAGGTGTCGAGTATGATCATCTGATTTATACAGGTTGTATAGATGAGTTTTATGACTATAAATTTGGCAAGCTACCTTACCGCTCCTTACGCTTTGAGCATCAACACCTAGAAAATACTAAACAATACCAAAGTGTCGGAACTATAAACTATCCAAATGACTTTGAATTTACTCGCATTACTGAATTTAAACACCTTACAGGGCAACAACACCCTGCCACCTCAATTGTTCGGGAGTATCCAACAGCTGAAGGTGATCCTTACTACCCAATTCCACGTGATGAAAACGAGGCTTTATTCAAAAAGTACAAATCCTTAGCAGACTGTGAAAAAAATGTTACTTTTGTTGGTCGTTTAGCAGAGTATCGCTATTACAATATGGATCAAGTTGTAGGTGCGGCGTTGAATGCTGTAGATAAAATACTGGAGAAAAAATAATTGAAAATCGCATTCTTGTGTAAACGACAATATATGTCTAAAGATGTCATTTTAGATAAATATGCGCGTTTATACGAGATTCCGAATCAATTGGCACATCTTGGGCACCAAGTTGAATGTTTTTGTTTGAGTTATCAATCACATCATGAAGGCACTTGGGATGAGTCCAATCATGAAAAAAAACTTATTTGGCACTCAAAAAGTTATAAGGGCTTAAAAAAACTGGGATTATTCACTTATCCTTTTTTACTTTTACAAAAATTAAAACAATACCAACCAGATATTGTTATTGCTGCATCAGATATTCCACATATTGTTTGGGGTGCATGGTGTGCTAAACGGCTTAAAGTACCCTTCATAGCAGATCTCTATGACAATTTTGAAGGCTTTGGGCAAGCTCGCATCCCTGGTATGAAGCATCTTTTACGTCAAGCAGTCTGCCAAGCTCAATTAGTCACAACAACTAGTCAACCATTAGCAGAATTAGTGATTCATGATTATGCAGCACAAGCTAAAGTTATTTCTCTACCAAGCACGGTTGATCTAACTACCTTTAGGTCCGGTAATAAATCTAATGCACGGGAAAGATTTGGTTTACTACCGAATAAACAATATATTGGCACGGCAGGTGGATTGTATAAAGACAAAGGTGTGGAAGTAATTTATCAAGCATGGGAAAAACTTAAACATGAAATGCCTAACGTACATTTAGTACTTGCAGGCCCCTATCAACCTGATTATCCACCTCCCGAAGAAGAACGAGTCCATTATTTGGGTAGTTTAGCACACCATGAAATTTCGACACTTTTTCAAGCTTTAGATCTTGGCATCATTTCAATTTTAGATACCCCTTTTGGACGTTATTGCTTCCCTCAAAAAGCCTATGAAATGTTGGCATGCGATTTACCTGTCGTTGTAGCGAATATTGGTGAGATGAGTTACTTGTTTAGAGATTCACCACAAGTTCTATTTCAGACAGGCAATGCCAATGATTTAGCCTCAAAAATTCAACAGCAATTACAATCTCCGCAACAACAAAGTATTGTTGTTGAGGATTGGGCTACTATTATACAGCGTCTTGAACCAATGATTACTGCATTGAAATTTTAGTGTTAAAATTTTGAATGCTGTCTTTTAAGATATTGCCATAGGCATAAGCAACACTATCCCAATCAATTAATTTCAGCGCATGCTGTCGAATCCTTAAAGTACGTTCAGCTGCTAATGTCGGTTCATTTAGTGTTTTTGAAATGGCAGATACCAATTCTTGAGTATTATGCGGATGAACTGCAATATGCTGAATATCTTCACCGAGTAAGTCTTCTATTCCAACCACATGTCCAACTACTGCAGGACAACCACAACCAATCGCTTCCATCAACGCAACGGGTAATCCTTCTTGATCCCCATTATCTGCTCGCACAAAAGGTGCCACAAAAAGTGTCGCTTGTTGATACATTTGAGGTAACTGGTCTTGTGAGCGTGCACCCAAAAAGTTAACATTTTTTCCAAGATTCAATCGTGCAACTTGTTGTTTTAATGCAGACTCTTCAGGGCCAAACCCAACAATATTTAAACGTAATTCAGGATGCTTATTCACTAAAATAGCCAAGGCATCCAACAAAAAGTTGAGCCCTTTTTTTGGCACCAATCGCCCTACAAAAAGCAACTCATTATGATGGCGTTTTATATTAGGGTTTGGAATAAACCGATGCTGTAAGTCTACTCCCATTGGAATTACATCTAGATGTTGAGGTCGTATGCACATTTGTGACAAATAGTCTTGCATAGCCTGACTAACCACTGTCATCGTAGTGGCATCTTCAGCAACCTGTTTTTTTATTTTCGTGAGCATATTCCCCTGTAACCCAAATAGATCTCCACCGTGTGAAGTTACAATATAAGGAAGATTGAATTGTTTGCTAAATCGACTTGCTATCCAACCTTGTGGAATTAACCAATGTGCATGAATAACATCAACCTTTTGTGTATCTAAAATTTTTCTAACTGCAAAATATTGTCCTATCAGAAAACTAGGAACAAGCAACCATTTCCACCAAAAAGCTTTCAAATTGTTAACAATGCCGCCATTATTGACCAATAATTGTAATTTTTTAGGGGCATATTTATAACGAACGACCTGAACACCATCTAGGAACCCATTCGGATCGGCATTTACAGCATCGGGTACAAGTGCAATTACATGAAATTGCTGAGTAAGTCTTTTACAGAGTTCATGAACAAACCCAGGCTCATGATCATTTTCCCAGCGTGGATAAGTTGATGCTAAAACCAGTACTGTTTTTTTTTGCTTCATAGTAATATCTTATAGACAATAAACGGTGGATTCGAGTAAAAAGTTCGATAGTATAAAGGACAGCCGTCACTTTATTAGGTATAAGCTAGTCTATATCTTTTTGTTGAAGGTTGTTTAAATCATCTTTAATTTGTTGAGTCTGCTTATGAGTCATACCTTCGATGAAGATAATTTTCGCATGTATTTGAGAATTAAACTTTAGTATTTTCTTTCTAGCCTGTTGAATTAACTTGTTTAGAACAGAATTAGGGTGAAGTTTACCACCGATTTGAGCGTCCAGCTTTATTAGACCATCACAGTTGCACTTTATTATTGAATTTATGACTTTAAATTCCTTGGATTTTGAAGTTAAATGACATGGACAGTTTATTCTTTCATGTCTACATGAACATACGACCATATGGACAAGGTAAAATTAAAATTAATATAATAAAAATCAATTATATAGTATTCGTCCATATGTATTAATTTATGGATTGTATTGAATTAATGATCGTTGTGGCGATTATCGGTATCTTGGCTGCGGTTGCGATTCCTGCGTATCAGGATTACACCAAGCGTGCGAAAGTAACGGAAGGCTTATCTTTGGCTGGTAGTGCAAAAACTGCTGTTGCTGAAAATGCATCTAATGGTGCTAAGTATAGTTTAGGTTGGGCTACACCAGCAGCTACTGCCAATGTTAAAACGGTTGCTGTAGATGATAAAACAGGTGAGATTACAATTACGTATGATACTCCTGTTGCTCCAGCTTCTAAGAATACACTAATTCTAGCTCCTTTCACTGGTGGTGCTACTCCTGCTGCACTTCCTGACTCAACATCAGCGTATACTCCACCAGCTGATGCTGTTCAATGGCAATGTCTAGCTGCTGGTGCGACTAAAAAAGTTTCTACAATGACAGCAGGTACTTTGGAAGCAAAACTAGCTCCATCTAACTGTCGTTAATTTATGCAAAAAAAAAGACTGGTTCGCCAGTCTTTTTTTGGAATTAAGTTCTATAGGGTGATGAAAATGAATATTAAAAATATTAATTTTTACTGGTAAATATGCAAAAATGAAAAATTTGGGATTAATGTTGAAGCGGGGGTAACTCAAAGAATAATAATTCAAATTTCTCAAGAAGCTTTGCAAGATATTAAGCCCGAAAATAGAAATGATTCAGTCAAAGAACAATTTAGTTCTAACCGCATTAAATTTGAAAAAATTGCAGAAGATAAAATTCGTGATTTTTCTAGTAGAATATCAATCGGCAGTGCAGATATTCTGAAATAAAGTCTGTATATGAACTAGAGCTCTTTTCTATGTCCAAACGCCTAAAGTTTTTCCTTAGCCATTTATTGCTCTCATTTTTAGTCGCTTTATCGGTCGTTGGAGTAGTCTTTTTTATTTGGTATCCATCTTCACTTGCGACAGCTGTTGGCGTGACCCATATCTTTTTAATGTTATTGGCCATCGACGTGATTTTAGGACCACTTTTAGGCTTGTTAGTCTATAAAGAAGGTAAAAAAACACTCAAATTTGACCTAGGTGTCATTATTTTCATTCAAATTGTGGCTTTGTGTTATGGGGTGTTTAGTATTGAACAAGGTCGGCCTGCATGGTTGGTTTATAATGTAGATCGTTTTGAATTGGTTAGAAAAAATGAATTGGTTGACAGTAATATTCAGCAAGCACAGTCAGAATTTCAAAAACCTTCATGGTTTAAACCTCAATATGTAGGTGTGGAACTTGCCAAAGATATCCAAACTCGCAATGATGATATGTTTGTAGAAGTGATGGGCGGGATTTCCATCGCTCAAAAACCTGAGCGTTATGTACCGATGGCTGAAGTTAAACACCAAATCCAACAACGTGCCCAAAACTTGGAATTGCTTAAGCAATTCAATGATCAGCAATCTGTACAGAAAATTTTAGCCAAATATCCTCAAGCAGATGCTTTTGTTCCACTCAAAGCAACAGCAGTCGATATGACGGTATTGATTAATAAAGAAAAAGGTGAAGTTGTTAAAATTGTAGATCTTCGCCCTTGGAAGTAAATTGTAGTTTTTATCTTATATTTAATTTGTGTGTTAAGGCTTAGCGATATAATTCACTAAGCCTTTTTATTCTGTATAAAGTATGCCATTTCTATGTCTCATTCTTGCTAGCCTCTTACTTAGCTTCGCTTGGCTATCACCATTTCATACCTATCCCTGGGTGACATTTTCCAGTGAGCTGGCAAGCTTCGGAGCTGCTTTGGCGTTACTGGGTGTTTTGTTCAAACAAAATATTAGAATTCCTAAACCACAACTTTTGATGTTGCCGTTGCTTTTGATTCCTGTATTTCAATGGCTATTTGGACTCGTTCCAGATTTTAGTGTGGCATTGCTAAGTTTTTCATATGTTTTTATGTTTTGGTTGATGATGATAGGTGGATATAACCTGTCCTCTACATCTGAAAATCGTCAACGCTCTATGCAAGGGTTGAGTTATATCGTACTGAGCGTTGCTTTTATAAGTAGTTTGATTGCGATTGTTCAATGGTTGAATTTAGAGTCAAACTTTAATTGGGTTATTCAGCTCAAAGGTAACCGCCCATATGCAAATTTTGGTCAACCCAATAATTTAGCTACATTTTTGATTATAGGTTTAATGGGGGCATTGTTCTTATATGAAACGCATAAAGCATCTTTGTGGCTACTTATCCCAGCAAGCTTATCTATCTTATTTGCGATCTGCTTAACTCAGTCACGTACTTCCTTCCTAGTCTGTATTTTTATTTGTATCTATTGGGTGATTAAGCAATATAAGAATAAACCAAGGCTTAATTTTATTAAGTTATTTGGTTGGGCTGCTACTTATTTTTTAATTGCGGGCTATTTATTGCCTATTATCGCACAAGTCATGACGACAAGTGTTGGAGAGGCGGTAACCCATACAGCATCACTAGCACAACGTGCAGGTTCAGGGCATGAGCGTCTTGGGATGTGGATGCAAATTATACATGCCATAGGTGAGCGTCCGTGGTTTGGTTATGGCTGGAATCAAACAAGTGTCGCGGTTGTGGAAAGTATTCATTTTAATACCGTGCAAGTTTGGTTTAATAGCGCGCATAATATCGTGTTAGATCTGTTGGTTTGGAATGGTTTGCCATTAGGCTTTTTAATTATTGCGTACTTTGCGATTTGGTTATTTTGGTTAAGTAAAAATGCAAAAGATACAATTTCGATTGTGGCAATATTAATGGTCAGCGCAATTTTGATGCATGCGATGTTGGAGTTTCCGCAGCGTTATGCTTACTTTTTATTGCCAATGGGTTTTTTGTTGGGGTTAATTCAAGCTCAAACGCCAAATTTAAACGGTGTTAGCTTACATCGAAATATTATTCGTTGTGTATGGCTCGTTTCTCTGATTGTCTTACTGTTGATTTGGCGAGATTACAAACTGTTCCAAGAGAATAGTAAATTGGTTTTTAAGCAAAAACCAGTTTCAGAAGAAATATTGGGAAGTTCTAAAATATTGATACTTACTCAATTTCAGCAAAGATTAGATTGGATTGCTTTAAAGCCTCAGACATTGATGTCTGATTCAGATCTTAGCGTAATTGGCGAAATGGTTGAAAATAAGGCTACACCTTATAATTTAAAAAAATATGCACAATTACTTGTTTATAATCATAAGCTTGATGAAGCGGAGCAACAATTATTTGTTTTACAACAATTGTATAAGCAAAAAATAAGCTTGGTAGAAATTATGGAATTAAATAATAAATAAACTTGTAAAATTCATCTACTTTATCTTTTAAGGGATAAAGTAGATGACATGCTTTAAATTTGGCTTTGGATATAGTTTTCAATACCCACATTTTCAATGAGGTCGAGTTGGGTATCAAGCCAGTCCCAATATTCTTCTTCTTTCTCTAATATTTCCTGAACTAAATCACGTGTAACGTAGTCTTGTTGTGCTTCAGCAAGTTCAACAGCTTGTTTAATCGCTTCAATGTTTTCTTTTACTTTACGAATGTCGCAATTGAGGACTTCGATGGTATGTTGTCCAATATACAACTTGCCTAGATGCTGTAAATTAGGTAGGCCTTCTAAGAATAAGATCCGTTCAATGACCTTATCCGCATGCTTCATTTGACGAATTGATTCTTTATATTCAGCGGAGCCAAGTTTTTCAATTCCCCAGTCATTAAACATACGAGAGTGTAAAAAATATTGGTTAATTGCAGTTAAATGGTGATAAAGCACCTGATTCAGTTGATTAATCACGTCTCGATTGCCTTTCATTGCACTTACTCCATAACACCATGATGCCCTAGTTTTTAAGGCAATTTATATGATTTTAATCAACAAATAATAATCTGACGAGTAAATTATAGAACGGCAAATGAAAATCACAATCAAAATACGAAAAGCATTTTGGATTGGTACTAAAGTGAATCACTGAAATAAAAAAACCGCTTATCTGAGGAGTGGTTAAAGTTCGACAAGAAGGGGTGTAGTCGTAAACAGATCGTTAAATGAGGTTGTTGAGATATTGGATTAATTTAGATTATGCAGCAACTGAAATACGAGCAGCTATTTCTGCGAGCTCATCACTAATAATAGAACGGGCTTCGGGTGCACAACGACCACAGCAAGTGCCTAAGTCGAGTAAATCACGAATTTCACGATAACTTTCAGCGCCGTTTGCAACAGCGTCTTTGATATCTTGATCTGTGATTCCACGGCATAAACAGACATACATGGGAGTGATCCACAAATATTAATGCGATAATTGATATTATTGATAATTGTTATCGTTTGTCAATGAATTTCATTCTTAGAGTGAATATATTCTTATTGAGAATTTGAATAAAAAAATACCACCTGATCGGTAGTATTCTTTCTTTATTTTATCTATTTGATAAATATCGCATTTAATTCTGTGTTGGAATGATAACAATACCATCCATTTCGACTAATGCACCTTTAGGTAGGCTTGCGACACCCAATGCTGCACGAGCTGGATAGGGCTGGGCAAAATATTCGCCCATAATTTGATTCACCAATTGGAAGTGAGAAAGATCTGTAAGGAAGATATTCAATTTAGCGATATCTGCTAAGCTGCCACCTGCGGCTGCACATACTGCTTTTAGATTGTCGAATACACGACGAATCTGAGCCTCAATACCTTCTACAAGTTCCATACTGTATGGGTCTAAGCCAATTTGACCTGAAAGATAGAGCGTATTGCCAACAAGAATTGCTTGAGAATATGTTCCGATAGCAGCAGGGGCGTGTTCAGTATGAATAACTTGACGTGACATTAAGCTCTCCTATGTCATTGTTTCTATCTTAAACAATGTGACTTTAACACAAAAGTTTGGCTCCGAAACGGTCGAATACTGTTTAGTCGCAATTGTTTGCAAATGATTCATTAGCTTTAAGAATAAGGAATCTTTCAATTTTAATTCTGGGCGAACATCGTGTATTAAACGATTAACTGACTTTTGCAACCTCTGGTTGGGCGATTGGCATATTTAAGCGTTCAATCCGTGGGAAGCCAAAATGCATGCGTAAATCACGAATAATTTGGGCAATTTGATTTCGATTGCTCACGACTATATTCACATAGGTTTTCTGGTCTTGTGAATAGACCATTTCTACGCCTGTTTTGGCCTTTCGGCATTGATAAATCAGGTCAGAAATTTGTTCGTCACTCATCGTCATATGAATACATAAGAAAGCACTAAAGCGAACATCATCAATTTCTTCTGATTGCCAGTGTAAAGGCATAATGTTTTCAGGATGGAGGTGCTGTTCATGCAGTAAATTACGGCAGCGTGAACGGTGTACGATTAAACCACGTCGAGATAAATGTCCCTGAATTGGATCGCCAAGCACAGGATTGCAACAGTGTGCATATTTTACATCAACACCCTCAGTTCCTAAAATCAAGCGATCAGAAGTTTCATGATGCTGAGAATGGTAATCTTGAGCAAATAAATGATTTGCAACCAATTGAGGTAATAAATCCCCAACTGCGATTTGTTCAAATAGCGTATCTTTATTAGCTAAATGTCGCCACTCAAGCACACTAATCCAGTCTTCTGCTGAAAGGTCATCTATAGAGCGATGAAATAGTTTTAAAGCGCGATTAAGTGCTTGTTGACCGACAAGACGTTGCTCATCAATGTCTTGTTCTCTTAACAAATTCTGTAATGCACGGCGTGCTTTTTGAGTATTAATAAAACTGAGCCAATCTGGATTCGGTGTTGCTAATACGTCTGTGATAATTTCAACTACTTGTCCGCTATGCAATGGGGTTGAAAGAGGACGAATTTCACCATCCACTTTTGAGCCAACGGCATGATTGCCTAAAAACAGGCTGGCTGAGTAGGCGAAGTCGACGACAGTCGCGCCTTGAGGAAGTTCATGTAATTGGCCGTGTGGCGTATAGACCCAAATTTTTTCCTGATGTAAATAATCAAGTAAGTCACTAAAAGTGGTTTTTGCACAATCACTGTCTATGAGCGTATTTAGGTTCTGCATCGAAGCTTGAATTGCCGAACGGCATGCTTGAGGTGCATTCTCCCCGAGTACTACACCAAAACGAGCAGCTTTACGCATTAATTCGGTTTGGATCGTCAAAGATAATGTTGTTTTTTCACCTTTTAGCTTAATCATTAATGATTGATTACCACCCGGTAATGGGCGGCGAATATAATCGTTATATTGTAAAACTTGGAAATTATCTTTTAATGCTTCAACGAGACGATCACAGTCTGCAATGCTATTTAAAATAATTTCAAAGGCATGGCTATGACTGAGCTCATTTAAATCAATTTCACTTTTTACGAAATGACGTAGTAATTCAATATTATTATTTTTCTTTTTAATACGACCTTGTAGATTATATTTTTTAAGCAAATCTGATAATTTTTGCTCCCATACTGCTTGGTATTCACAACGTTTGGGTTTGGTTTCTAATAATGCGGTTTGCACATCATTAAACATATCCAAATCAAGATTTTGATAACATAAGTGTTCTAGGTTGTCGGCCATTTCATTCATACCGACTAAACGTGCCATAGGTACGAAAATATCAAAGGTTTCTTGCGCGATACGTGCTCGTTTATCTGGACGTAATGCGCCTAAAGTCGTCATATTATGATAGCGATCTGCGAGTTTAATAATAATGACACGAGGATCTTGTAAGGTGGCTTGTAGAATTTTGCGGAATGATGCCGCCTTATTATATTCCTTATCACTAGAGTGGCTGAGTTTGGTCACACCATCAACAAGTTCGGCAACAACAGATCCAAATTTTTCACCAATCTCATCTTTGCTAAATTCGGTATCTTCAATGACATCGTGTAATAAAGCTGCCATAAGCGTCTCGGCATCTAAACGCATATGCGCCAGAATGCAACTCACAGCAATAGGATGAAGAACATAGGGTTCACCGCTTTTTCGCATAACACCACTATGTGCTAAATCAGCAAAATCACAGGCAGCAAGTACACTCTGAATATCACTATCTTTAAGATAGGCTTCAATAATGACCTTGAGTTGTTGCTTGGCTTGGCTGACCTCTTCGCCTGGCATAAAACACCTTTTATAACATGAATTCAGGAATAAATAAGATTAGCTTCTAATGAAAAGCATATTGTGAAACTTGTCAATTTGTTCATTAGAAAAACTCGTAAATTTTTTCAATGAAATATATTGTTTTTACCAATATAGCACTGAAATTTTCAACAAACAAAAAAGCCCAGTGTATTCACAATGGGCTTTTAGACAAAGCAAATCAAATTTAGAAAGAGAAGCCTTCTAAATTTAATGAGTTTGTAGACAACACCATATCAAGATTTGAAGTCTGATAATCTTGATCGCGTTGTTTTAAAATTTCTTTAGTGACATGACCTGCCGCAATTTCGCGTAATGAAACGACTGTTGGTTTATCATTATCCCATTCTACAGTTGGTTCCATACCTTGACGTGCTAATTGGCGTGCACGTTTACTCGCTACCAGTACTAACTCAAAACGGTTATCTACGTGGTCTAAACAATCTTCAACGGTTACACGTGCCATAAGTTGTCTCGTTTGAACATTACATTTGAAAAGACTAAATAGTATAAAAGGCTTTTAAATAAGACTCAAGTTATTCGCGATTAAGGGTGATTAACTTTTCAATTAATTGCTGGTGACGAGCACTTTGCTGTAAGGTAACTAAACGATTTGCTGTAATAATTGCTTCTAAATCATGAACAGCTTTATTGAAATCATCATTGATGATGATGTAATCGAAATTTGCGAAATGACGCATATCTTCTACAGCACAACTTAAACGATGTTCAATTACTTCAACTGAATCTGTTCCTCGATTAGATAATCGTTGTCTTAAATCATATTGAGTTGGCGGCAAGATAAAGATTTGTTTTGATTCAGGAAAAAGTCGACGAACTTGATCGGCACCCTGCCAGTCAATTTCGAGTAATACATCATGACCTTGTTGTAATTGTTCTTTGACTTTGGCTTGAGATGTACCGTAGTAATTACCAAATACTTCTGCATACTCAATAAAACCACCTTGTTCTACTTGAGCTAAAAAAGTTTCAGTATCAGTAAAATGATAGTGAACACCGTCAAGTTCACCAGGGCGTTGACCACGTGTAGTATGAGAGACAGAAACGTGTAAATTGCTGACTCGATCGAGTAGGGCTTTTACGAGAGATGTTTTGCCCGTTCCTGATGCCGCAGAAACGACAAACAATAGACCCGACATGATATTTTTCCTGATATGATAAAATATCTTGGCTATTGTAGTGTAGCGTGCCATTAAACGAAATAGTTTGGCATAAATATTCAGGTGATAAGAGAGGATGTTATGGAAATTGTATTGGCCAATCCGCGAGGTTTCTGTGCTGGTGTTGACCGTGCGATAGCAATCGTCAATCGCGCACTAGAATGTTTTAATCCGCCAATTTATGTCCGTCATGAAGTCGTACACAACAAGTTTGTGGTTGATGATCTACGTCAGCGTGGCGCAGTGTTTGTTGATGAGCTGGATCAAGTGCCAGATGGCTCGATTGTAATTTTTAGTGCTCATGGTGTTTCAAAAGCGGTACAACAAGAAGCGGATCGTCGAGGTCTAAAAGTATTTGACGCAACTTGTCCTTTAGTGACTAAAGTACATATTGAGGTCACGAAATATGCTAGAGAAGGAACGGAAGCAATCTTAATTGGGCATGAGGGGCATCCTGAAGTTGAGGGGACCATGGGGCAATATGATAAGTCTAGCGGCGGAAAGATTTATCTGGTTGAAGATGAAGAAGATGTTGAAGCTTTGGTAGTTGAGCATCCTGATAAAGTTGCATTTGTCACTCAAACGACGCTTTCGATTGATGATACGGCTAAGGTCATCGATGCCTTAAGAACTAAATTTCCTAAGATCCAAGGTCCGAGGAAAGATGATATTTGTTATGCCACTCAAAATCGTCAAGATGCGGTACGTGATTTGGCGGAACAATGTGATGTAGTGTTGGTGGTAGGTTCTCCGAATTCATCGAATTCAAATCGCTTACGTGAGTTGGCAGAGCGGATGGGGAAATCTGCTTATCTCGTGGATAATGCTGATCAGCTTGAAAAAGAATGGTTTAAGCAGGAAAGTAAAATCGGTGTGACTGCAGGTGCATCTGCACCAGAGATACTGATTAAACAAGTGATCCAGCGTTTACAGGATTGGGGTGCAACACCTCCACAAGAGTTACAGGGGCGAGAGGAAAATATTACTTTTAGTCTACCCAAAGAGTTGCGAATACAGGTGATACAGGCCTAATTCCTATAGAAAAATGTGAACTCAAAACGGATGGACGACACTCCATCCGTTTTTTTATGATGCTTATCTGCTTTGTATTGGTTCTGTAAGAATACAATTTAATATAGAGTAAGGAATTTTAAAAGAGTTGGGTGTAAGCGATGAGGAACAATCGGGGATTCACCTTAATTGAGTTGTTGGTGACGATTGCCGTTTTTGCGATTATTGCAATGATGGCCGCTCCTTCTTTTCGTACAATGCAAATCAATCAGAAACTTAAACTATCTGTAATGGAAATGAAAACAGGCATTCAACAAGGACGCAGCCGAGCGATTCTAACACGTAGTCCCACAGTCATTTGTCCGAGTACCATTACTAAAGACAGTTGTGGTGCAAATATTACAGGATACGGTTCACTTTCAGATAAGCAGAAAACGGACAGTGTATTACTTCCAAAAATTGATAGTCTCGTTTCTATAAAATCAGGAAGTGATAATAATTTCTTGTTTAATCCGCAGGGGATTACTACAAATAAAACCATTACCTTATGTGGTAACAATAAATCTTTTGCAATTAATGTAGATGGGCCAGGTGTCATTACAGTAACAGAGGGTGGGGCGTGTTAATGAAAAAAATGATGTATAACGCCCAAAAAGGTGTGGGGATGATGGAGGTGCTAGTTGCAATGGTCATTCTATCGATTGCAATTTTAGGTTTTGTTGCGTTACAGGTAAGAGCGACCGCAGCGACAGATGAAGCCTTAAATCGTTCTGATGCTTTGGTTATTTTAAATGGTTTGGCAGAAAAAATTCGTATCAATACCACGGGGAATTATAAAGCAGCAGTTCCCACTACCGTACCTACATGTGTTGCAGCGAAAAATTGTAATAGTGACAACCAGGCTTTGGCTGATTTGTATGCCCAAAAGCAGTTTGCAGATACTAAGGGTATAAGTTTAGGTGTGGCAGATTGTGCCAATACCTCTAGTGCCCAAACCCGACTTTGTTTGATTGCCGCATGGGATTCAACCACAGCAACCATTGGAGCAGGTACTGTTAGCGATCGTTGTTTAAATAGTACAGATGGTAAATATGCGCCTGATTCACACTGTTTAGTGCTGGAGGCATATTGATGAATAAATTACACCAGACTGGTTTTACCCTCATTGAGTTAATGATTTCCCTAACATTGGGCTTAATTCTGGTTGCTGTAGCCATTCAACTCTTGGTGAGTGGGCAGGTCAATTATCGAATTCAGACCGCAGCAGCTTCTGTGCAGGACAGTGGGGTTTTTGGTTTAAATGCAGTGACTAAAAATATCCGTTTAGCCAATCATGGCAATGCAGGGGCAATGAATGACGAGACACGTTATGGTGGTATTGTGTTGAGTGCCCAAACCACAACGGGAGCAGGTACACCTCCAGCAACGCCAGATGGTAATTTAAAAGGTTTAAAGAAAGCGGATGGTTCTAATATAACAGGGGATAACTATATCTCTAAAAATGCCTATAACGACAGTGCTGTCAGTACATACCCTAAAAGTGACCAATTGGTAATTATTTATCAGGCTCCTGAAAATATGGTGACCTGTACAGGGCGGAATGTTAAAGGTCCAGTGCGTAGTTTAACGGCTTTGACCCGTGGTTGGTATGTAGTTGAGCGCTACTATATTAAAAAAAGAAGTAGCAGTAATGAAGCAGATTTATATTGTTCAGATGCTTTATTTACTGCACAAGGAGAGCCAGTTAACCAGACCCATACTGTCGGTACGAATACCACGACAATTGCAGCTACAGAAACGCTCAATGCCGATTATGGTTTGGGAGGGGAGATGATTGCTCGGAATGTAGAGTATATGCGTATACAGCTTATGGTGCGGAATAGCAACAATACCATTGCAACCATGGGAATAAATGACTACTTGGCTCTAGTTGTTGATAGTGATAATACCACTGCGACCCCAGCGCATCGTCCTGCCATTACAGGCATTAATCTTGGATTACTGACTCGCTCTAATGAAACAGTTCCAAATGGTACTGTTGGGACTTATAAGATTCTGGATAAAACGCTAACTGCACCGAACGATAAATATATGCGCCATGTATACACGACAACCGTTGCATTACGTAATGGTGGTTTAGGAGACACCATTCCATGAAAAAAAATTCCTATCAGCAAGGTTCAACCCTTATTGTAGTGCTGATTTTATTGGTGCTGATTAGTATTGGTGGTGTGTATGCCATACGCCATAGTATTTTTAATTTAAAAATGGCGACTAGTGCGCAAGTACAAACTTTATTAATGCAAACCTCTGATGTTGCTTTAGCACGATTAGAAAAGAACTTTAATGACAATGAAGCAACTAATTTAGGTGGTACGCCAATTGGTCAGGTTTTTCTGGATGGTAATCAGGGTTTGGAACTCCAGTTTTGTTTTAAACCAACTGAGGTAGGTTCTGATAATGCTTTAAAAAATAACTTATTTTTTGATTTGCGTGAATTTCGTATTATCGAACGTAATTCAGCAACCACAACAGATGCAAAAAGTACGGCAGAGTCGGGAAATTATGATGCAGTGTGTAACCCTGCCACGATGTTCTCCATTAGTCGTAAGGCATTGGTGACACAAGTTGCTGTGGTGAATCCTGACGACCCAGCAGTTGAAATGGGGCGTTTCGATCTGGCTGCAAAAGGCAATGATTTAAAGGATGCAGCAAATATTGAAACCAAGCGTGTTCGGGTCACAGTAACATCATTTACTCCAGCGCTTGCTTCGGCTTCGGTGGATGATATGAATATCTGTTTAAAGCAACGCATGATGGATGATTCACTGCTTAGAAATAGAGCGGATAGTAGTGCTTCACCTGCACAGGTGAAAGTTGAGACTCTACATGAGTGTTTAAATAAGTTGGGTGTGCCTATCAATACGCAAACGGCAGAGTATGTGGTGCGTTTGTCTGATAGTAAGAGCAATAGCTAAAAGGAATGGGAGAATAAAATGAAATTAAAACCTCTTGTAATAATGATGGCAATGCTCCCAGTTGGACTTTTGCCAACCAGTACTGCGACTTTCGCCAGTGATTTAACGCTTTATAAGGGTAATACCACAGGGAAAACCTCAATTTTACTGATGCTGGATACTTCAGGAAGTATGGGGATTAGTTCTTTAGTGCTGCCCAGCACCAACCAATATGGTAGCCCAGGGGATGTAACGACACCCTTATGTTCCAATACCAATGTTCATGAGTCTGGTGGTAATAAAGCTGGTAATGTACTTGAATTTCAATACAATGCGAAAGATACCCGTAATCAAGTCAAAGTGAATGATACACTGGTCACCAATCCAACAAGGAATAAAACATCTTTTTATAAAGAAGTGGTGATTGACGGCATAACAGTCCCTTATTATGTTCGTGGTTGCGGTACGGCAACAGTTAATAGTAATGGTAAGCTGATTGAAAGCAGTACGGGAAAATTCGACCGTTTATCGCGTTTAAAAGATGCGATTATCACGCTTTTGGCGGATGAGGATGGATTTTCGGGGGTGAGTATTGGTTTGGGGCACTTTTCTACCCAAACTGCCTTAAAAGTAGGGTCATCCACCAGTAATATTCAATTGGTTGATGGTCACTCGGGCAATATTCTTGTACCAAGCGCAGCATTAACCAAAGATGCTAATGGACGAGCGCAACGTCTAAAACTGGCTCAGGCGATTGCTCAATTCCAGTCTTTGGATACCACCACCAAGCAAGATGGTTCAGCCGCAGATACTGAATCTGATGGGGGTACTACAGTATCTAAACAACGCTATTCATCAAAAAATCCACCACAAAATATTAAAAAAGCCTCCAGTGGTACACCCACCGCCCATGCCTATGCCGAAGCTGCTGCCTATATGATGGGGACACAAACCCGAACCAGCACCGCATCAGGCGTTGTATCTTATCTTTATGATGGTACAGCGATTATGCGAAATAGAAGTAGTTCAGGGGACTTGAATGATCAAACCTATTTTGTTTGTGTCGCACTTGGCACAACGAGGGGGACAACAAATGCTTTAGGTGGAAGCGGGAATGTTAATCAATGTGTCAATAACTGGCCCTTCCGCGATGGCTCTATAGTAAAAGCTTCAACGGTGACTGCTGGAGTCTATGCACCTGATGGCAGTGGGGGATGGACTAAACAAAATCAGGCTCAAGTCAATAGTGCAATGGGAACGTTGAGTAAGGACTGGGATTTATATGCAAAATTTCCATCAGGTTGGCGTTATGGCGGCTGGATGAAAGTCGATTACCCACCTATGGATATTGAGCCTGTGGCAGCCGTCGCTTGGGATGGAGATTCAATCAAGAATTTTCGTAACTTGGTCGCATATAGAACCAATCCTTTTGCTTTAACCGAAGATAAAAATGGCTATACAGATAACCTGAGTGGTGGGATTTCTTATTCTGCCAGTGACACCAAAAATGCGGCTGGAAATAAATATAATGCAGGTGGTTCAACCAATACCTGTGATGGTAATGGGATTTATTTCTTAACCGATGGTGCGCCCAACTCCACCAAAGATACCATGGCAAGAGCGATCATGAATGATACGCTCACCAGTACTTTAACAATAGGTAGCCCAGCTGGAACATATGGCTTTTCTGCCAAACCAATAGGGTCGGGTGTATTGATTTCTCCTGCCTTAAAATCGGGTCTGTTCTCTGGGGAAACAGGGGGTTGGGAATATATTGGTGAATATGCCAAAAAGCTGCGTAACCGTACGGACAGTTCTAATACGCAAAAAAATCCTGCTGATATGAATATTAAAACGGCGGTAGTAGGGTTTGGAGCATCTTTTGCAGGTTTAACCAAAAATGCAGATGGAACTTACAATTGTGCCAGTGCACCAAATGATGATGCCAAAAATGCCTGTCTGTGGGGAAGTAAGGATTATGGCGATGGTGGCTTCTATTATGCTGAAAACTCAGATGATATTAAAAATAGTATTATTAACTTTGTAAACAATGTAAAAGTAACCTTTCCTCCTTCCAGTTTAGGTTCAATTTCTGTACCGCGTGATCCACTGGATCAAACCAGGATGATGAGTACAGGTTTTTTCCCCATGATTTTACCTCAAGAGGCAACTAATGTAATGACATGGGCTGGTAACTTGAAAAAATATAAAGTGCTAGGAGGAACATTAAAAGACAGTGGTAATAATGCTATTTATACCACCACCAATAATCAACAGGTGATTAATAGTAGCGCTAAAGACTTATGGTCAATTGCCGCAACCACAGATGATCACTCCTCAGTCAAGAGTGGTGGGGCATGGAATAAAATTCCTGTACCTTCTACATTAAATATAGAGAATGAACCAAGTAAATCAGACAGTATTCGTAACGTGTTTACCATAGATGGTACAACACTTAAAAAAGTGACAAAAGCCAATCTGGCAACGGACTATTCAGGTACAGATCCAGCCGCATTATCAAATACTACCAATATAACTGTGGCGCAACGTTATAACTTGCTCAATTATTTGGGATATCAAGCGAGCGCAGGTACGACCTTAACAACATCAGATGTAAATGGTTTGGCAACCACGCCAACGAGTCCTTACCGTTATTTGGGTGGAGTGATTCACTCTACACCATTGGTGGTGACGCAGTCTGCTACCCTTAATAGTGATGGTAATGGGGTTGGTAGCCGTAAAGAATATGTGGTGTATGGTTCGATGGAGGGCGGATTGCATGTGGTGGATGCCAGCAACGGTGAAGAGCAATCTGTCTTTGTACCTAAAGAAACTCTCGATAATGATAGTGGTAAGACGCTGGCAAACTGGGAATTTAAAACCACTGGCACAATGTCTTATGGCGTAGATGCGCCATGGACAGCAGACAATACCTTTAAGGTAAAAACCACAACATCGGGTACAGCATCAACGACCAAATACGAAGCAACTAAAATCAATATTTATGGTGGTTTACGTATGGGGGGTGCAGCATTGTATGGTTTAAATATCAAAACGCCAACAAGTCCATCCTTATTGTTCCGTATTACCCCAAGTACGACAGGTTTCTCTCGTATGGGACAGATTTGGTCTAAGCCAACACTTGCGGATATTCGTGTGAAAGGGGTACGTAAACGTGTACTGATCTTTGGTGGAGGTTATGATGCTGCTGTTTATGAAAGAAACAATGCAACATTTACTGAACCGACAACTGCAACGCAGGGCAATGCAATTTATATTGTTGATGCGAGTAATGGTACATTGTTATGGATGGCAAGTTCAGATACAACAGCCGTAGCAGATAGCTATAAAAAAATCACATCGTCAGAGATGCTGTACAGTGTTGTTGGGCAGCCTGTAGTACGTGATTATGATGCAGATGGTTTAGCCGACATGATCTATTTTGCTGACCTTGGTGGGCAAATGTTCCGTGTAGATTTAAATAATGCTGCCCAAACCTCGACCGCAACCGATGTCAATGTTGGTGTGCGTGTGAAAAGGATTGCCGACCTGAGAGAGGGTTCAGGAAGTAATCTATTTGTACCACGTTTTTATGATCGTTTAACGACAGCAATATTTGGGGATGGTACTAATCGTTTTGTATTGGTTAGCGCAGGTTCGGGTAATCGTAGCTTCCCACTGGAAGCAAGTAATACGCGTAACAAGGTCTATGGAATTCTGGACTATGATGCTGCAGTAAAAGGAATTGAAAGCACAACTTATGCAGACGCTAACTTTAAAGCAGTCGCCACCAGCAGTAATATTCTGGCTCGTGGTATATTGGGTAAAACCAGCACTACGATTAGTAGTTGGGGAACGAATGGAAGTATTAGCGATGACAAGGCTGTTGCTGAAATGGGACCATCAGGTGCAAAACGTGGCTGGAAATTTGATTTAAGTTCTGTGGGAGATAATAGTACACAAAAATATTCAAAATCGTTTGAAGAGTCTCAATTGGTTTCTAATGATCTATATGTCAATGTGTACGATTCTCAAGCAAGTTTAAATGGAGTTGCAAGTGGTTGTGGTGGAGGTGTGCAGGGACTGTCAACTACGCATCGTATTTGTGCACCGTATGCGGATTGTGCAGCCTACGTTAAACAGGATTATCAGGGTATTTTAGGTCCAATTATGGGGTTAACCACAGAAAATTCTCGTACTTCGGGGTTGGTAGGAGCTGTCGCTGCTAATCAGGAGGCTTGTGTGGGGCATTGTCCTGATAATAAAACATCATTGACTAATCAGAATTTGTATAGTTATTCACAAGCCCGTAAAATCAAACCAACCCGATGGTATGAACGTTAAGGAGGTATTTAATAAATGTTAAAATCCTCCAAAGGCTTTACCTTGCTGGAGTTGATGGTGGCATTGGTAATCGTTGCAATTTTTGCAGCGATTGCCATCCCAAGCTATCAATATTTTATTGTAAAAACACGAAAAGCTCAGGCTCAGGCAGAAATGTTAAAAATTTCTGAACGGTTGGAAAATTACCGTAGTAAACAATTGACTTATGCGGGGTATATTCCTGAACATCAAAATACAGGAAGTGGGCAGAAAGGGATCGTGAACCTCCCTTATGGAAGTAGTAGTACTGAATATGATTATCAAATCAGGGTAATGGATATTAATTATACCTATGCCACAAGTGATACACTCAAGGCTAATCCGCAAACTCAGTCGCTGGAAGATTCTGCATTGGGACAAGGCTGGAAAATTATTGCTGTACCGAACCAAAGTAAAAGTTTGATTCTAAAGAAGTCTGATTCACTTTTAATTAATTCGTTAGGGCTAAAGTGTATGAAACCTTACGATTCAAGTAGTTCTACACCTATATTAACATCAACCAGTGATGATTGTGGTAATGACTCAAAGGATTGGTAAAATGATGAGCAAAATCAAACAGGGATTTACACTAATTGAGCTGATGATCGTGATTGCCATTATTGCGATTATTGCTGCTATTGCTTATCCCAGCTACCAAAACTATACCAAACGAGCCAAGCGGATTGAAGTTCAATCTTATCTGATGGAGCTTTCGCATAAATTATCAAGTTATAAATTAGTAAATCGTAGTCTAAGTGGTGCAAGTTTATCAGTAATCGGTGGTAATTCGAGTTTTCCAATTACAGGAGATCAGACGTATACAATCAGTCTGAAAACACAAGATGCAACTGATCCTACGAAATTTGTTGATTTGTCTGATGCAAATGCAAACTTAAATGCATGGTATTTGTTGGCTACGCCTGCTGGTGCCCAACTTGGTGATGGGGCTGTGAGTTTAAACGCTGCAAACCAGCAGTGTTGGTACAAAGGAACAGACGACGCTTCGGGTACGTGTTTAGCGTGGTCCGAAAGATAAATTCAAACTTGCGGATAACTTTAAAAAGCATCTTTTATTCGGATCAAATATAGCGTAGAATATCGCCCTCTATGAAAGGGGTTTGAAGTGTTGCCGATGGTCGGCGCAGGGATAATCCGTAAAAATTATAAGGTTGTTCTCATGGTTGTTATTCGTTTAGCGCGCGGTGGTGCAAAAAAACGCCCATTCTATCAAATCATTGTAACTGATAGCCGCAATGCACGTGATGGTCGTTTCATCGAACGTATTGGTTTCTTTAACCCAACTGCTCAAGGTAAAGCTGAAAAAGTTCGTTTAGATGCTGACCGTTTTGCTCATTGGGTTGCTCAAGGTGCTCAACCTTCAGATCGCGTTGCTTCTTTAGCTGCTCAAGCTAAAAAAGCTGCAACTACTGCATAATTGTCGTAGGTAGCCCATGACATCAACACAGAATGTGCCAGAAGATCGTATTCAGATTGGACAGTTACGTTCAGCTTATGGATTGAATGGGTGGCTCTGGGTTTATTCTAATACAGAACCTATGAGCAATATGTTTGACTACCTTCCTTGGTACATTGAGACCAAGGCAGGTTGGCAAACCATAGATGTAAAACGTTGGAAACCACATGGCAAAGGCTTGGTTGTTGCATTAAAAGGCGTGAATGATCGCACGGGTGCAGAAAACTTAGTTGGTGCAAATATCTGGATTGCCAAATCACAGCTTCCTAAAGCAGATGTAGACGAGTACTACTGGTCTGATCTTAAAGGTCTAACAGTGTTAGGTCTTAATGATGAAGAACAAGAAGTGAATCTCGGTCAAATCTACGAACTGTTTGAAACCGGTGCTAATGATGTCATGGTCGTGAAAGCGACACCTGATAGCATTGATGCTGAAGAGCGAATGATTCCTTGGCATAAAGATGTGGTACAACGCGTTGATCTTGAAGCTGGTCGTATTTACGTCAATTGGGGCGTAGACTACTAATCCTTTTTGGAATAGTAGCGCAGCAGGAAAATAAAGGAGTCTGCGGTGTTTTTTGCAGTCATCACATTATTTCCTGAAATGTTTGAAGCGATTACAGCGCACGGAATTAGCGGGCGTGCAGCAAAGCGTGACATCGTGCAAGTGACTTGCATTAACCCACGAGATTTTGCAGAGGGCAACTACAAACGAGTGGATGAACGTCCTTTCGGTGGTGGTCCTGGTATGGTGATGATGGCTGAGCCTTTGGCAAAAGCGATTAACCATGCCAAACAACTTGCAACACAAGCAGGCTGTGTTCATGCCCCAGTGGTGTATATGTCACCGCAAGGGAAAACTTTAAATGAACAGGCAGTACAACAATTCCTTGATTATGATGGTTTGATTGTATTGTGTGGGCGTTATGAAGGAGTTGATGAGCGTTTAATCCAGCATTATGTTGATCAAGAATGGTCAATTGGGGATTACGTTTTATCGGGTGGTGAACTGCCAGCGATGGTGTTGCTTGATAGTATTATTCGCCGTTTGCCGAATGTCATGTCTGACGAGCAATCTGCGATCCAAGATTCTTTTGTGGATGGTTTACTGGATTGTCCACAATATACCAAGCCAGACCATTTCGAAGGGTTAGATGTGCCTGAGGTACTGAAATCAGGACATCATGCCAATATTGAGAAATGGCGTTTTTTGCAGCGTTATCAACGAACTTTAGAGCGTCGACCAGAGTTGGTGGAAAAAGTTGAGTTGA
Organism: Acinetobacter sp. WCHA45; assembly: GCF_002165255.2. Lineage (NCBI taxonomy): Bacteria > Pseudomonadati > Pseudomonadota > Gammaproteobacteria > Moraxellales > Moraxellaceae > Acinetobacter > Acinetobacter sp. WCHA45. Next base: position 317,175 of record NZ_CP028561.1, read on the forward strand.
CTAAACAGCAAAAAAAATGGCTAAAAGATTCGCAAGACTAAACTATTAGAAGTTTGTGTTTGCAACAGACGAGAAGCTTTGCTTCGAGTTACTACTTAAACTGAGTTTAAGTTGAAAATAGGCTCTTTAGGGTAATTTTGCTTTAAAGGGAAAGTTAAACGAGCGATATGCGTTTTAGCCTCTATCCTCAGCGGTGTAAGAGACCTCTTCTCTCCCGCACATATTGGAGATTCCACAATGAGTGGTAAACATCCTTTAGTTCAAGCTGTTGAAAATGCACAGTTAAAAACTGATATCCCTGCTTTTGCTCCTGGTGACACTGTTATCGTTCAAGTTAAAGTAAAAGAGGGTGACCGTGAGCGTCTTCAAGCATTTGAAGGTGTTGTAATCGCGAAGAAAAACCGTGGTTTAAACTCTGCTTTCACAGTTCGTAAAATCTCTAGCGGTGTTGGTGTTGAGCGTGTTTTCCAAACTCACTCTCCAATCGTTGCTAAAATCGAAGTGAAACGTCGTGGTGACGTTCGTCGTGCTAAACTTTACTACCTACGCGAGTTGTCTGGTAAAGCTGCACGTATTCGTGAAAAGTTACCAGCTCGTAAACAAGGTTAATTTTAACTTTGTTGTAAAGCAAAAAAATGCGCCTTTGGCGCATTTTTTTATGGCTGTTTTATAATCCTTGTAATTTTAGTCGATTGGCATGTTGACGATAAATATCAATTGGATCAGGTGCAAACAGTGATTTCAAACCTAAAACCTGATTCACTTCATCTGCATGATTCCAAGGGAGATTATCTCTAATTGTACGTCCAAACTTAGCGCTACAACGGCTTACCATACCATCATTATCTCCTTTAATATCGACAATTAGGCTCGTACCTGCAAATAGTGGATCAAGAGGGTCAAGAATGTTTGTGACTGCTTGAGTCCCTGAGAATGAATACATATATATTCCTTTCTCTTGATAATTACCTTCGCCACATGTTGTAGTTGGTACGCCCATTGGGAATCGTGTATTGAATTTGGTTGAACCTTCTACCGAAATACTACGTCCAGCGGCTAAAGCATCGTGAGGATAGCTTTTTGGATTAAGTCCTTGTGACCATGTAATCGCTCCTGAGAAAAAGTTCACGACGGCAGAGCCAGCTGTACCTAAGACAGTACCATCTACATTCATAATCAAACTGGCAACGGGTGAGCCTTTATGGGTTCCGCTTACACTGGTTAATGATGCAACTTTACTTGGCATAATGCCAGCCACGTAACGGATCGTTGGACCGCCTTGGCTATGACCAATTAAATTAACTTTAGGTTGTCCAGTAATCGCAATAATTTCTTCAACTTGTTGCGCGAGTTGTTCACCACGAATTTCATTTGAGTTAAAAGGTGAAAGTCGTGTCGCCCAGACATTTGCACCATTACGAGCAAGGTCAGGTAGGATTTGATGCCAGTAATCAACTCCTAGAGGATCACTTCCTACACGTGAAAAACCTGCGACACCATGTACAAAGACCATCGGATATTTGGTTTTTGCATAAGTAGAGGAGGCCGTACCTGTAACTTGTGTTGCGTTTGATGCGTAACTTGTTGATACGCTAATTGCTATCATAGATAGTGCAAGACAGCGGATTAGTTTTTGCATGATATTTCTCTCGATTTTTGTTTTCATCAGGGTCTTGATGTTCTTGCGAACTGACATTGCATCCTTGCTAAATCGCATTATTTCAATGTCTTGTATTACGTGTTCCTAGTTGCTAAAAGGTAAGGTGCCTCCTTGGTCATGAACCGTTTCAAATGTTTGTAGACGTTGCTGTTCCTGTGGAGACTGGAACTGTTGTTGTTTGAGCTGTTGAATGGCTTGATCCTTGGCTGAAGTGCTCATATTGCTATCTACAATTGTTTTACGCTCATCAAGATAGGCTTGAACTCGCTGTTTCCAATCAGATCGTTGTTGATCGAGTTGCTCTAAACGCTGAGTAGCAGCCTCTCCAACTAAACTGACACGCATATCACGCAGCTCTTGGCTTGAGCCATGTCTTGCTTTGATTTGTGCAGTTAATGAATGTAAATCATCGAGCTTAGATAAATCTCTGAGGTTATCTTGCCAATCTTGAGGAAGCTGCTCAAAACGTTGTTGTAGCTGTTTTGCTTTCGCTGATGCATCTAATCCGTTATTTTCTAGAATTTTCATGCGATCAAGGGTGTATTGTTGATAGATATCCTCTGATCCAAACAGTCCCTCAATTTCGGTATTTGAAAAAAAACGCTGCTTTAAATCATGCATCGAATTAAAAATAGTTTGAAAATATTGATAGCTTTCCTGTGTGGGTTGTTGAGTCTGTAATTTACTGAGCTCTTGGCGATATTCTAAATAACGTGACCATAAGGTTAAAACTTGCTGTTGTTGTGAAGCTTGAAATGTTTTAGCGATATAAAGCTGAAAGTTATGCCGAATTTCATCAATATTTCGC